>CAZNCQ010000327.1:0-7716 GCA_964571275.1 uncultured Myxococcales bacterium | reverse complement strand
GACGAGGACGATGAGGAAATAGTCCGTGACTGGAACCCTTTGAGGGTTCCAGGTTATGATGAAGCGCCATGGAATCAGGGGAGGGTCGCGGGGTGCCAGACGACACCGGGACCCAGACGCAGCCAGCGATCCCGCCCGAGAGCGATCGGGAGCAGAAGCGGAACCGCGCTTACCTGGTCGTACTCGCCGGCGTCAGCGCTGGTGAGATGTTCAAGATCACGGGCGAAAAGACGCTGATTGGTCGCGGCGCGCACGTGACGCTGCGAATCACCGACGACGGCGTCTCGCGCGAGCACTGCCAGCTGGTGCGCGAGGGCGACCGGATCGTGCTCGTCGACATGGGCTCGACCAACGGCACCTACTGCAACGGCGCGCGCGTCGATCGGCGCGAGCTGGTCGACGGCGACAAGATCATGGTCGGGTCGACCACGATCTTGAAGTTCACCTACCAGGACTACCTCGACGAGGTGTTCCAGCGCCAGATGTACGAATCGGCGCTGCGCGACGGTCTGACCAAGGTCTTCAACCGCCGCTACTTCACCGACCACCTCGAGAAAGAGTTCGCGTACGCGCTGCGCCACGAGACGCCGCTGGCGCTGGTCTTCATCGACATCGACCACTTCAAGTCGATCAACGACAACCACGGTCACGCGGCGGGCGATTTCGTGCTGTCCGAGCTGTCCGCCATGCTGACCACCATGCTGCGTACCGAGGACGTGCTGGCGCGCTTCGGCGGAGAGGAGTTCACGATCCTCTGCCGCGGCACGGACCTCGCGGGCGTCAAGGTCGTCGCCGAGCGGCTGCGATCGGCCATCGAGCGGCGGGCGCTCGAGTTCGGCGGCACGCGCATTCCGGTGACGGTCAGCGTCGGTGTCACCGCGATCCCCGATTCGACGCTCAAGGATGCGGCGGCGTTCCTGGCCGACGCCGACAAGGCGATGTACGAGGCCAAGCGCTCGGGGCGCAACCGCGTCTGCGTGCGCACGCGCGACGAGATGACGCCGACGCCGCGGCAACGCAGCACGACGCGCTGAAGTCGATCAGGGGCGCGCGGCGGACAGGCGCAGCGCGAGCAGACCGGCGCCGATCATGCCGAGCGCGCCGAGGTAGTAGGGCGCGCTGGGGTTGAACGTCTGGTAGAGCACGCCGCCCGCCGCGGGCCCGAGCACGCGCGCCAGCGCCGAGGCCGACTGCAGCGATCCGAGCGTGACCCCCTGCGAGTTGGCGTCGGCGTGCCGCGAGACGAACGCCGGCAGCGTCGGCGTGCAGAGGCCATTGCCGAGCGCAATGAGCGCCGCCGATCCGAAGAGCCCGACCAGCGCGTACCGCCCCATCTGGGGGCAGAAGCCGAGCAAGCCGAACGCCAGCGCCTGAAAGAACATGCCGGCGCGGATGAGCCGCACGTCGCCGAAGCGGCGCGACAGCGGCGAGATCAATCCGCCCTGCACGGTCGCGGAGACGATGCCGACCAGACCGAAGATGCGTCCGGTCTCCCAGTCCGACATACCGAAGCGGTCCTCGGTGAAGAGGCGGAACGTCTGCTCCATGCCGGCGAACCAGAAGATCATATTGAAGTTGATCGCGATCGCTTGCCCCACACCCGGCAGCCCGACGGCGGCGCGCAATTGCTTGAAGTCGAGCGGGCTCAGCCGCCGCGTCGACTTTCCGCGCGCCTCGCGCGGCAGCGACTCGGGCAGCGTCACCAGCGCGAAGATCAGGTTGACCACCGACAGCCCGGCGGCGACGAACGCGGCCAGTGCGCCCGGCCGTCCGTGGATCAGCACGCGCCCGAGCGCGCCGCCGACGAACGGCCCGATGATGAAGCCCAGGCCGAAGCCCATGCCGATGATGCCCATGCCGCGCGCGCGCCGTTCGGGCGGCGTGACGTCGGCGATGTACGCCTGGGCGACGGCGATGTTCGCGGTGGCGATGCCGCTCCAGAAGCGCGCGATGAACAGCAGCACCAGGCTGTTCGAAAGGCCGAGCAGCGTCATGCCGGCCGCCGTGGCGCCGATGCTCCAGAGCAGCACGGGACGGCGGCCGATGCGGTCCGACAGGCGGCCCCACACAGGGATGAACAGGAACTGCATCAGCGAGTAGGCGACCGCCGGCAGCGTCGCCACGAGATCGCTGGCGCCCAGGTGCCGCGCCACGCCCGGCAGGAACGGGATCACCAGGCCGAAGCCGAGCAGGTCCAGAAACACCGTCAGGAACAAAGTCCCGAGCGAGGCCTTGCGCATCGTCGTCCGCATTTGCAGACGCTATCTATCGCACGGAATGGGACGGGTCGCGCCCATCCATTCGCGCCGCCACCAGGCGCCGGTCGCGCGCCGCTCCCCGCCGGTCGTAAAGTGGTAGCGCCAGTAGGCGATCCGGACCGCGTCGGGGTGCGCGGGCAGCGGTGAGCTGAACAGCGCGCCGACCGCCGCGGGGTCGTTGCACAGCCGCTCGACGAGCACCGCCACGTAGGATGGCTCGCGACGCTGGAACGCCAGACCGTAGAACCAGAGCTGGAAGTCGACCCGCGGCTGGTGGGGCGCGACGAAATCGGGCGCGCGCATCGGGTCACCCGCCTTGTGGCGCAGGTCGCGCGCGCTCCAGGTCTGGCCGCTGTCGGTGCTGGTCTGAAATTCCGGCTCGACGCGCTCGCGCGTGATGGCTTGAAACAGATGGTAAGTGTTGATCAGGCGGAGCGACTGGTCGACCGCCAGCACCCTCTCGAACATCGTGAGGTTCGCGCCGACCTCGGTGAACTCGATCAGTCCCTGCAGCAGCGACACGACGATGAACACCGCCGCCCCGAAGCGCGCGGCCTTCGTCGACGTCGCCGCCGACGGCGACGGCGATGTCGCGGCCGCGCTCGGAGCGTCGGCCGCTGCCGCTCGCCGGCGGGCGAGCGCCTGCCGCAGCGCCGCGGGCAGGAGCCGCGAGACAGCGTTCGCGCCGCGCTCGATGTCTCCGTCGTCGAGCAGGAAGACATGGAGCGCCAGCGCGAGGTAGCAGAAGAAGCCGTAGTTCGCGGTGGCGACGTTGAAGATCTGAAAGCCGGTGAGCAGCGCCGCCGCCGTGAGGCGCCATCGCCGCGTCGCGAAGATCGCGAACGGGACGACCAGCTCCAGCGCCAGGACCGCGCGGCTCTCGAAGTGGTGCCACGCCGCCGGCAGGTTGTGCGCCCACCAGCCGAGCCAGGTCGGCAAGGGCGCGGTCTCGTAGTAGGCCGTCATCGCGCTGCCGTCTTGCCAGTCGTGGATCGGCGACTGCCACTTGGCGATGCCCGACTCGAAGTAGAGCTTGAACAGCACCACGCGAAAGAGGAAGTGAGTCAGCGGCGAGGCGCGTCCGGGTGGCATGAAGCTGGCGAGCAGGCCGCACTCGAGCAGCAGGTTGTCCCACTGGAACGACAGGAACGTGCGGCACGCCGTCGCGTAGCTGAGGTAGAGCGCCGTCGACAGCGCGAAGCAGAGTCGCGGCCGCACGCCGGCGAGCGCCGCGATCGCGACCAGCGCGCCGGCGATCGTGCCGGCGATCAGCGCGGCGTCGCCGCGGATCCACCAGAACACCGTCGGAAAATCGATGAACGACATGTCGCCGCGCGCGCGAAGCGCCTCGATGAAGTCGCCGATCGGCATCAGGCCGCGCGCGCCGATCAGCAGGCGCACCTGGCGGCCGAGCGAGAGCCAGGCGATGAGGAAGATCAGCGCCAGCAGCCGATCGAAGAGATCGCCGGCACGCGCGCCCGACCCGGCGGCGAATCGGCTGCGCGCCGGTGGCGCCGGTGGCGCCGGTGGCGCCGGTGGCATTGCCGCCGTGGGTGCCGCCGGCGTGCTCTGGGCAGGTGGGGGCGGTGCCTCGCTGGTCACGGGTCTCGCTTCTCGGCCGCGTTTCAGACGTTCGCGCCGGGGCCACCCGCTCGCCGCAGCGCCGTGCGGGTATCGGCTACGACACCGACAACGGCGTGGCCGACGCCACGGGGGAAGTCCTCGCGTCGCTCGCCGGTCATGACCTCCAGGCAGGCGCGCACCGACTGTGCCAGCGCTTGCAGGTTGTAGCCACCCTCGAGCAGCAGCACCAGCTTGCCGCCGCAGTGGCTGCGCGCCAGGTCCGCCAGCGACGTGCACATCGCCGCGAAGCCGCGCTCGGTGACCAGCATGTCGGCCAGCGGGTCACGCGCGTGCGCGTCGAAGCCGGCCGACACGATGACGATGTCGGGGTGGAAGGCCTCGCCCACCGGCAAGAACAGGTCGTGAAAGGCCGCGCCGTAGTCGGCGTCGGCCTGGCCCGGCGGCAGCGGACAGTTGACGGTGTAGCCGGCGCCCGCGCCGCGTCCGACTTCCTCCGACGCGCCGGTGCCCGGGTAGTACGGGTACTGGTGCGACGAGACATAGAGGACGTCGGGCCGCTGCTCGAAGACGTGCTGCGTGCCGTTGCCGTGGTGGACGTCCCAGTCGAGCACCATCACGCGCTCGGCGCCGAGGCGCCGCGCCGCCTCGGCGGCGATGGCGGCGTTGTTGAGCAGGCAGAACCCCATCGCGCCCTCCGCCTCGGCGTGGTGGCCAGGCGGGCGCACCAGCGCGAACGCGTTCTCGGCGCGGCCGCTCCAGACGTCCTCGACGGCGCCGACGGCGGCGCCGGCGGCGAGCATGGCGGCGTCGAAGCTGCCGGGCGACATCGTCGTGTCGGGATCCAGCGCCACCGTCGCGCCGGCGAGCGCGCGCAGTTGTTGCAAGTAGCGCGCGCTGTGCACCGCCGCCACCTCGGCGTCGGTGGCGGCGCGAGGCGTGCGCGCCTCCGTCCCCGCCACCGGGCGCGCCGCGAGCTCGGCGAGGATCGCTGCCAGCCGCGCCGGCGATTCGGGGTGACCCGCGCCCGGCTCGTGCTCGAGAAAGCGTGGGTCGGTGAAGATCGACGTCGCCATGATGCCCTCCGCGGCTCCAGTGTCCTGTCTCAGACAGGACACTAGCTCGGCGTGCGTCCCGCCGGCAGGTCGAACTGAAACGAGGCGCCGCCGCCCGGCGCGTCGGTCACGCTCACGTCGCTGCCGTGGTCGCGCACGATCTCGCGCACGAACGCCAGGCCCAGGCCGGTCCCTTTTTCACGCGTCGTGAAGAACGGCGTGAAGATCGTCTCGCGCAACGCCAGGGGAACGCCGGGTCCGGAGTCACTCACCTGGACGCGAACCTTACCATCGCCGAGCGCGCGCCCTGCCAAGATCACCCGCGGACGCTCGCCCGCGGCGTTGGGGGCGCTGCGCGCCGCGGCCACCGCGTTGCGCGCCAGGTTCAGCAGCGCGCGGCGCAGCTGGCCCGCGTCGGCGCGCACGGTGACGCCGGCCGCGGGCGTATCGACGGCGATCGCCGGTGCGCCCGGCGCGCCGTCGCTGACCAGCTCGCGCACTTCGTCGAGCAGCGGGCGCAGCGCGACGTCGCCCAGCTCCAGCGGCGGGCGGCGCGCGTAGTCCAGGAACTCGTTGACCACGGCCTTGAGGTAACCGATCTCGCGTTCGATGCGCGCGACCTCCTGCAAGCGCTCGGGCTCGCCGCCAAGCGCGTCGCGCAGCAGGCCGGCGTAGAGCTCGAGCCCGCCCAGCGGGTTGCGGACCTCGTGCGCGATACCGGCCAGCATCATCTGCAGCCGCTCATCGCGCGCCTGCAGCGCCGCGCGCATCTCGTCGAGCGTGGTCGCGAGCGAGCCGATCTCGTCGCGCGTCTCGATCGGCACCGCTGTCGCGAGCTGGCCGCCGCCGATGCGCTCCGCGGCGCGCGCGAGGCGTGCGACCGGACCGGTGATGCGGCCGGCGATGAAGATGATCACCACCAGCACGGCAGCGACGGTGATCGCGCTCGCGGTCACCAGCCAGCGACGGAACGCTGCCAGCGCGACCAGGTAGTCCGCGCTCGCCTCCACAACGGCGTAGCCGGCGACATTCTCATTGTTGGCGGCGCCGGCGGTGTCGCTGCGGGTGCTGATCGCGGCGTAGCCGCGCTTGTACGGCAGGCCGTCGTGGCCGGTGAACAGCGGCGACGCGACCGCCGCGCCGGCGCGCGCCCGGGCGATCTCGGCGCGGTCGGCGCCCAGCTCGTACGCCTCGGCGCCCAGCTCCAGCCGGCCATCGCTGTCGCCGCGCCCGGTCAGGTCGGCGGCGACGATGGCGACGCGCCGGACGTCGAGGCGGTCGCGCGCCAGCGCCAGCTTGCGGCGGATGTTGGCATAGGTGAGGGAGTCCTCATCGCCTGGCTGCAGCTCGCGCACCTGCTCGGGCAGGACCATCATGGCGACCGCCGCGGCCGCGGTCGCAAGGCGGCGCCCCAGCTCGTCCTCGAGTGTGCGCTGGGCCACATGATGTGCCAGGAACCCGAGCCCACCGAGTGCAACGACGGTTGGTAGCAGCGTCGCGACCAGCAGCTTCGCCAGCAACCTGCGAGACGGGCGACCGGCCATGGCGTTTGCGCAGTCTACTCCGGCATGCGCTCTCGACGCGCGGGTTACCAGAGGTGGGAGACCCACGTCCAGAAATCAGGACGGGCCTGGGCTCGCCTCAGTTTCGGCGCCATATTTGACGATGCCGATCGCCGTACGGGTGCCCGGTAAGAAAGGGGCGTCATCATGCGCAATGGCAAACTGAGGCTCTCGATCGTGACGTCGCTGCCGGTTCTCGTGGCGCTGCTCGGACTCGGTGGCGTGGCCTGCAGCCACACCGAGCAGGGCACGGTCGGCCAGCCGGTTCCGACGGTTCTGCGCTCGCAGCGCCGGCTGTTTTACACGCTGGTGACGCCGGTGGCGATCACCGCGCAGCCGGATCGGAGCTATGCCGTGGGCTTGCCCCACGCGCTGCGCACGCAGGTCGTTCAGGACATGCGCGAGCTGGGGCTGGAGGTCAATCGCGACCCGAGCAACGGCCACGACCTGTCGGTGCACCTGTCGGTGAGCGTGCAGGCGGTGGGGCACCTGTCGCGCGCGCGGGCGGCGATGTATGTGATCGCCGCCGACGGACAAATGCTGGAGCAGATCGACTCCGCCGAGATCGTCGAGGCGCCGAATCGCATCGCGGGCGTGCTGGCGCGTGATCTCGTCGAGCGGCTCGCGCGCTCGCCGCGTCCGGCCGAGTACGCCGACGCGGTCTACGGCCGCCGCCTGCGGCCGTTGCGCGAAACCGTCGGCCGCCACGCCTACGGGCGCTACAGCTACGGCGACGGCATGCCGCCGGCCGAGGCGTTGAACCTGGGCAACCGATACGGGGTCTACGATGCGACCTTGCGCGGGCGAACCGAGCTGGCGCCGCCCGTCGAGGCGCCGGAGCCGGTGCGGGCCGCCGCCCGCCAGGACTTGTCTCGCGGCCATGCGCTGCTGGAGCAGGGCCAGCCTCGCGAGGCGTACGCGGCGTTCGAGCAGGCGTACCTGCAGGATGACGACGCCGAGCCGCTGTTCGGCATGGCCGAGAGCCTGCTGCGGGCGGGCGCGCGCCAGGACGCGCTGATCTTCTATCGAGCGTACCTGCGCCAGGCCGACCCCGGCTCGCCCGCGGTCGCCCGCGCCGTCGCACAGATGAGCGCGATCGAGGCCGCACCGCGGCCAAATCCGTAGGCGCTGGCGCCGATCCGGCCCCCAATCGTAAAATCGGCCGTCAAGTCGTTCGAGCGGGGGATCCCGCCCGTCTTTACCGTTTGCTGAACTGGAAGCGGGCGCGGGCGCCGCGCTGGCCGTACTTCTTGCGCTCTT
>CAZNCQ010000326.1:0-7741 GCA_964571275.1 uncultured Myxococcales bacterium | reverse complement strand
GGCGACGGCGACTCGCTGTCGATCGGCCTCGGGCAGCTGTGCCACGCGATCCGGCGCAACCTGAACATGCTCTACGTCATCGAGAACAACGGCGTCTACGGGCTGACCAAGGGGCAGTTCTCGGCGTCGGCCGACATCGGCACCAAGAGCAAGCGTGGCGAGGCCAACCGCCAAAGCCCGATCGATCCGGTGATGCTGGCGCTGACGCTGGGCGCGACGTTCGTGGCACGCAGCTTTTCGGGCGACAAGGCGCAGCTGGTTCCGCTGCTCAAGGCCGGGCTTTCGCACAAGGGGTTCGCGCTCATCGACGTGATCTCGCCGTGCGTGACCTTCAACGATCACGAGGGGTCGACCAAGAGCTACCTGCACACGCGCAAGCACCTGCTGCAGCTGGTGCAGGCCGACTTCGTGCCGCCCGAGCGCGAGATCACCACCGACTACAGCGAGGGAACGACCGTCAACGTCACCATGCACGATGGCAGCTCGGTGCGCCTCAGCAAGGTGGAACGCGACTACGACCCGACCGACCGCCGGCGCGTCTTCGGCGACCTGCAGGCCCGCCAGGGCCGCGGCGAGGTCGCGACAGGCCTGCTCTTCGTCGACAAGGGCGGCGGCGACGTGCACGACATGAACGGCACCGTCGACACGCCGCTGTCCCAGGTCCCGTACGAGAAGCTTTGCCCGGGCAGCACCGCGCTCGACCAGCTGCAAGAAGCGTTTCGGTAGGCGCAGATAACGGCCGCCAAGGCGCGAAGCACGCCAGGCTCCGGACCATCAGGAGTCCGGGCCGGGCGCCTCGACATCTTGGCGGTTATCTGATGGGCGTGGACGCTACCGTCGCGCCGGCGTGATGGTGACGATGTTGGGCGAGCTGGCCTTGCCGTTGCTCGCGGCGACCGAGTCTTTGTCGTTGCGCGCCTCGACGTAGTACTGGAGCAACTTGCCGTTGAGCTTGTTGGCGGTGATCACCGCGCGCGACCAGCCCTTCCTGGTCGGGTCCATGACCACCGAGTTGTAGATCACCGCGTTCGCCGGACGATAGTAAAAGACGATGTTCTTGGCGCGCACGCCCGGCTGAGTCACGCAGTTCACGAACAGATCGGCGCCGCCCTGAACGTCCTCGGGGATCGCGCAGTGCACCGGCTCCGGAATGCGCGACGGCACCGGCGGCAGCGCCTCGAGCTTGTCGCGCTCCGCGCGCGCCCTCTCCTCCCAGCCCTTGCGCTCCTGGTCGCGAGCGTCCGCGACCTGGCGCTCGCGCTGCAGCTTCTCCTTGGCCTCGCGCTCCTGCTGCTCCCGTTGTTGCGTCGCCGCCAGCTGCTTCTCCTTCTCGGCCTTCTCCCTCTCCAGCTGCGCCACGCGCTGTTTGAGCTCGTTCTCGACCTGCTGCGCGTGCGCCTTGATGTCCGATTCGTTCTGCTGCGACTTCAGCTTCAGGTCGGCCAGCGCGCGATCGCGGTCCATCTTCTCGCGCTCGAGCTTTTCGTTGGCGTCGCGCTCCTTCTTCTCGCGCTGCTCGCCCGCCGAGAGCTGCTTCTCCTTTTCGACCTTTTCCTTCTCCAGCTGCTGAACCTGCTGCGCCGTCGCCAGCAGCAAGCTGTCCTTCTCGGTCTTTTCCTTGGCCAGCGCCTCCTTGGCGTCGCGCTCCTTCTTCTCGCGCTGCTCGCCTGCGGTCGTGCGCTTGTCCTTGATGGAGACCTCGTTCTCCAGCTGGGCCACGCGGCTCTTGGCTTCGCCGAGCTGCCGCTCCAGATCCATCTTGTCGTGGCGGTACTTGTCGCTCTCGGCCTTCTCCTTGGCCAGCGCGTCCTTGGACATGGTCAGCGCCTTGTCGAGCCGGTCGAACTCCTCGCGCGCTTCCTTCTTCACCGCGGCCAGATCGGCGTCGTTGCCGCGGCACTTCTCGCTCGCGGCGGCGCGCGTGGGACGCGGCGCCTCGGCCTCCTCGTCGCGCTCCGCGGTCGCCTCGCGCCGCGAGCGGGCCGGCGGCGGCGGCGCCTCCTCGGCGGGCGCGGCCTCCTGCTGCTGTCCGGCCTCGGTGAACGCCGCCATGACGGTCTTCGTCGCCATGTTCGACCGCACTTCGATGTCCGGGCGGATCTTCAGCGCTTTGCCGAAGTACTTCACGCCCACCGCCCGGTTGTCGAGCCCGTCGACGTAGAGCACGCCCAGGTGCAAGTAGACCCGCGCCATGATCGGGTCGCTCGCCAGGGCGTCCTTGCCGATCGACAGCGCCTTCAGCAGCTGCTTCTTCATCTTGTCGAAGTCGCCGTCGCTGTACGCAGACGTCGCCGCGTCATCCAGCGCGGTCACTTGTTTGACCAGCCCTTCTTTGTCGGCCGCCGCCGCGTGACGGCCGGCGAGCATGAGGAACAGCGAGACCACCGAAACCGCAACGATTTTGGTCATGACGATTTCGGAGCTTAGGAGTTTTTTCCAGTGGCGGGGATCAAAAAACGACCTAAAAAAGTGGCTCAAAAAAGGCCTCCGAATAGTCTCGCGCAGTCCGCGGGGGGGTGTCCCCCCCACCGACTCCGCAACATTTTCGCGACGGATTCGGACGCGACGAGACGGCTCAGTACGGCATCCCCGGTACCGGCATGGCGATCGTGAAGACACCCGGTGTTGAGCCGAGCGTCGTAATGAACAGCGTCTTTCGGTCAGTGCCGCCAAACGCGACGTTGGAAACCGCTTGAACGCCGTTGCCGGCGACCATGATGTCCCCGACCTTGGTCCCCGACGGATTGAGCACCGTGACGTTCGAATTGTTCGCAATGTAGAGATCCCCCGCGCAGTCGAAGACCATCCCGTCGGAGCCCGAATACATTTGCGGGTTGGGCACGCCGTCCTGACGCGCGCCGGTCGACCCGTCGGGGTTCACCGCGTATTTGTACAGGCCAGGCCCCGACACGTAGAGCGTGTTCTCGTCGAGCGAGAGCGTCACGCCGTTGGGCTCGCTCAGCGTCTCGTCGACGACGGTGACGGTCGCCGCCGGCAGCGGCGAGATTCGATAGACCCGGGTGTGCCCCGACCCCTGCGGCGCCGGATGCGGCGCCTGGTTGTTGTCCGGATCGGAAAAGTAGATATTTCCGTCGCTGCGCACGGCCAAATCATTGGGAGCGTTGAAGGGGACGCCCATGTAGCCGGATGCAATGACTTGCGGGCTGTCCGGGCTAGCGAGCGGAATCCGGCGAATCGAGCCGTCCTTGTGGATGGCTCCGACGAGCTCGCCGTCGGGCAGGATTGCCATGCCGTTGGTGCCGTCGTCGGTGGCAAAGACCGTCGACGCGCTGCCGGGGATCACCCGTAGGATGCGCGACGGCGGCGGCGGATTGCCACCCATGATTTGCGAAACGTAGAGCGCATTACCAAGCCAGACCGGGCCCTCGATGATCGAAAACCCCTGGGAATAGTTGTCCGCGGGCGGAACGCCGGTCAGCTGCTGCGCCGCGGGCAGGCTGGTCGTGTTCGCGAGCGGCGTGTACGACGCGGGCGGCATCGGACACTTGAAGACCGCGCTGGCCGCGCCGCCAGCGCCCGTCGACCCGCCGGTCCCCGCGGTCGCACCGCCCGCGCCCCCCTGCCCGGTGCTGCCGCCGGTCCCGGTCGTGGTCCCCCCGGTCCCGACTGACGAGCTGCCGCCCGACCCCGATGACCCGCCGCCGGTGCCGCCGCCGTCGGCGTGCGAGCTGGCGGTGGTGCAGGCGGACAAATAAACCAGGGACAGTGAAAGCGAAAGCGAAAGGCAGGCCAGGCTCAGTGAAGCGCGATTCATCCAGATCTCCTCGTCGGACAGTCCAATTCAATTCCAATGCAATTCCAACGTAAGCTGCGGTCGAGCTTCGACGCGCGCGATCGCGCCAGCGCCGAGGCTCGCGGCGCGAGTGTACCCTGTTCGAGGAGGGACCGAGCATCTGCGGATGTGGATGTGACATCGGTCAATCCGCGGCGCTTTCGGTCGTGCACGGCTGTGGGGCTAGTGCGGCGGACATCGACAGGCGCCTTGGCCCGCCGATACGGTCTTGCGCAACTTTGCCGAGGGGCGCGCCGATAGTGGCGGCGGGAAGATTGGGAGGCTGATTTGATGACGACCGCACCGTCTTCGCGCGTTTTCAAGGCTCACTTGGTCGTATGGGCGGTAATGGGCCTCGCCAGCTGCACCAGCTACAAAGTCGCGCCAAATGACGGCGGAACAGGCGGATCAATCAGGGGCGCGGGAGGAACAAGCGGCGGTGGCACTGGCGGGGCAGGGGCGAACGGCAGCGGCGGCGGGCCGGGCGGAGCTGCCGCGGGCGGCAGCGGCCTCGGCGGCGCCGCCGGAGGATACGGGGGCTCGGGCGGCGCCGGCATCACTGACGGAGGTGCGGACCGAGCGGGCACGCGCACGCTGGGCGAGACCTGCGCGGGCGATCAAGACTGCGCCTCGAATCATTGCGCAGGAACAATCTGTTGCGACCAAAGCTGTACTGGCCCGTGCGCGCAGTGCTCGTCGAACGGGAACTGCCAAATGCCC
Organism: uncultured Myxococcales bacterium; assembly: GCA_964571275.1. Taxonomy (GTDB): domain Bacteria; phylum Myxococcota_A; class Polyangia; order Fen-1088; family Fen-1088; genus DASRQZ01. The sequence goes on along the minus strand of CAZNCQ010000326.1, from coordinate 3,228 downwards.
GCCGACGACCCAGCGTGCGGAACCGTCGCCTGCCCGGCGGACACGTTGTGCCGCGACTGGGCGACGTCGATCACGTCCAACCGCTGTAAAGCCATCGGCCAGTGCAAGGCCGCGGCGGACTGCCCCTTCGTCAATGCGCCCGCGAAAACGTACTGCGGGCTGTTCCAGGGAATGGCGAGCGTCGGACAGGTCTGCGACGGGATGGGAACCTGCGGACGCCCGACGGTGACTTGCGGCCTGGACGGAGAATGCGCGACGTCGGATCACGTCTGCTGCGCCAGTGGTCTCGCGGGATCGGCATGTCGGACGGGTTCGACATGCAGTCCGACCGACGTGGGCGCTACGTGTGACGAAGCGGCCGATTGTCCGCCTGGATATGTCTGCTGTTCGTGGACGAATCCGGGCGGCAGCGGAATTTCGTGCATGACCTCAACAGCGTGCGTCCAGGGTCAACTGGCCGGATTCACGGCCATCGTCGTCTGCAACCCCGCCACAGCAGGGGAGTGTGCTTTGGGGACCACCTGTCAGACAACTGGGGCTGTACCGCCCTTTTCCGTCTGCAAGCCATAGCTCTTTGCCCACGCCTCCTATCGCGGTGGGCGAACTTCGCTCTCCTTGACGCGCCGAAAAACGTTTGAATCACTCTAGAAGGCGGGATAGAACCACGTGGTTCATCTCGGTCTTATTGCTGTGACGTCTTCCGGCAATGATGTGAAAGGGGCTTAGCTCATGAAATCTGCGTATCTCCTGTTCGCGGCCGGCGTCGTCTCCTGCGGACTCTTGGCCCAAGGCTGCGTCTCCGGCGACACCGTCAACGGCGGCGGTGGTCACACGGGGAGCTCCAGTGGCGGGAAAACCGGCAGCGGCTCCGGCGGATCGAGCTTCGGCTCGGGTGGTTCCAGCTTTGGCTCAGGCGGATCGAGCTTCGGTTCGGGCGGATCGAGCTTCGGCTCGGGTGGTTCCAGCTTTGGCTCGGGTGGTTCCACCGGCGGTGGATTCGGCGGAAGCACCGGCGCAGCCGGGAACGGCGTAAGCGGCTGTCCGCGATCGGTCCCCGATATCGACAACTTCGACGAGGCCGGTCGCGGTGGCCCCTCGACGGGCGGCTACTTCAATCTGAACTGCGCGATGGGATCCTGGTATGTCTACGGTGACAGCGCTGGCACAGTTACTCCGGCTATTGGCACGGCCTTCGTGAGCGACATGCCGGGGCACGGCGGAACGGGTTACGCCGCGCACATCAACGGCTCGGGTTTCGGTCCAGGAGCGAATGGCTTTGGGGTGGGTCTAGGCGTAAACCTCAACTCGAGCGGAGCCACGGTCAAAAACGTCGACGCGAGCGCCTACTCTGGCTTCACGTTTTGGGCGATGGGCACCGCCGCAGGGTCCCTCACTGGCACCAATGCCGTCCGCGTCGCCGTACCGATCCCAGCCAGCGCCGACTCGGCCAACGGCGGTACGTGCACCGCGGCGGCGCCGATGTACTGCAACGGCCACTGGGGCAAAATCATCAACCTGACGTCGACCTGGGCCCAGTACACGATCAAGTGGTCCGATCTGACCCTCGACATGAACTCCGTCGGCGGCACGGCGTTCACGCCGGGCACGTTGATTGGTTTCCACTGGCAGGTCAACGGCACCGCCACCGCGCCAGCCAGCATGAACGTCTGGGTCGACGATCTGGCGTTCACCCCCTAAGCTCGCTGACAAGGCGACATCGCATGCGGCCGGGACGGCGCCAACGTCCCGGCCGGCTGCGCGGCCTATACCGAGCGCGCGCCGCGCTAGCCTAGCTTCCATTCCCGACCACCCTCTCCCCCCTGGAGGCCGCCTTGGCTCGTTCGTTGACGCTTGGTCGTCTGCTCGCTCCGTGCGTACTCGCGCTCGCGCTCGGTTGCGCCTCCAAGAACCGCGCGCCGGCTGCCGCGGCTCCCGCGCCAGCGACCGCCGCCGCGCCGGGCGCGCCACCCGCCGACTGGAGCGCGCCGCCCGCGAACGGATCGCCGGGCGTCGACGCGCCCAAGCTGTCGGGGAACAACCTGATCGCCAACGCGACGTTCTCCGACGGAAAGTCGCTGCCCTGGACGAACTCGTTCACCGCGCCGGGCGCGGGGCGCACGTACGTGGCCAAGGACGGCGAGCTTTGCCTGGAGATCACCAACAAGGGCACGAACAACTGGGACGCGCAGCTTCGCCACCGCGCGATGGTGATCCAGAAGGGCCACACGTATTCGATCAGCATCAAGGCGCACGCCACGCGGCCGACGCGCATCCGCGCCAAGGTCGGCATGTCGGGGCCGCCCTACGCCGAATACTGGACCGACAGCATGGACCTGCTGACGCGGCCGCAGACGTTCGTCGGCTCGTTCACCATGGGACGCGAGGACGACGCGACCGCCGAGTTCGCCTTGCACATGGGCGGCTCGCTCGCGGCCGACGGCCCCGTGCCCTTCAATGTGTGCATCGACGACGTCTCCCTCGACGACCCGCAGTTCGTGCGCAAGGAAGAACCGAAGGCGGCGCCGATCCCCAACGTCCTGGTGAACCAGGTCGGCTACCTGCCGCACCTGCCCAAGCTCGCGATCGTCAAGAGCACGTCGAAGACGCCGGAGACCTATCAGCTGCTGAGCAGCGGCGGCCGCGTGGTCGCGTCCGGCACCACGTTGCCGGTCGGCGTCGACGCGGCGTCGGGCGACACCGTGCACGTCGCCGACTTTTCGTCGTTCGAAGGCACGGGACGCGGTTTCACGCTCAAGGTTGCCGGCAACGTGAGCCACCCGTTCGACATCGAGGCTGGCGTCTACAAGAAACTGAAGTACGACGCCCTCGCGTACTTCTATCAAAACCGCAGCGGGATCGAGATCGCGATGCCCTACGCCCGCGAGAAGCAATGGACGCGCCCGGCCGGCCACGTCGGCAAGGGCGTCAATCAAGGCGACAACAACGTCCCCTGCCTCGCCAATTCGGGCTGCAACTACTCATTGGACGTCACCGGCGGTTGGTACGACGCGGGCGACCACGGTAAATACGTCGTCAACGCGGGCATCAGCGTTTGGACGCTGCTCGACGAATACGAGCGCAACAAGTACCTCGGATCCTCGGCCCACGACTTCGCCGACGGCAAGATGGCGATCCCCGAGAAGAAGAACGGCGTTCCCGACCTCCTGGACGAGGCGCGCTGGGAGCTGGAGTTCGAGCTGAAGATGCAGGTGCCGGCGGGCCAGCCGC
>CAZNCQ010000325.1:0-7763 GCA_964571275.1 uncultured Myxococcales bacterium | reverse complement strand
CAAAGGAGACGCCGTCCCCACGCACGTGGGGGTGAACCGCCGCCCGTTGACCACTGCGTGGTCAGGTCCGCGCCGTCCCCACGCACGTGGGGCTGAACCGATCCAGGCGTTCAAGGAACAACTAGCGAAGCCGCCGTCCCCACGTGTCGGTCGCCAGGCACATGGGGGCAGCGGCTGACGTTTTCGCCAGGGTCATGGTGCCAGCAAATCGCCAGGGTCATGGGGCCACCTCGTGACCTGAGCGAAGGCTGACCCGGGCATCAAGACCAGGGAAAAGGAGACCGCCAGGCAGCCGCGCGACGGCCGCCGGGAGGTCGCATGAGCTTTCGGGTGATCAAGATGCAAGACGTACGAGAGGTGTTGCGCCATCGACAGGCAGGGCAGAGCGCGCGGCGGATCGAGCGCGAGACCGGACTGGATCGGAAGACGGTCGGTCACTACTTGGAGCAGGCCAGCGAGCAGGGGTTCGAGCCGCAAGCCACGGTGACCGACGAGTTCCCCGGCGTCGTCGGAAAGCAGGTGCAGGCGCAGCCACTGCCCGGACCGTCGGAAGCGTGGCAGTCGCTCGCCGGCCATCGCGCTCGGATCGAGGCATGGCTCGACGGTGAGCCGCGGTTGACCGCCTCGAAGATCGACGTCGCGGAGACCATGACGCCGCGCGAAGTAATCACTCTCTCGGAGACCCGGAAGAAAGGGTTTCTCCTCGCGCACCTTGCCGTCTTTCTTGACGACGAAGCGCAAGCCGACGCCGGCGCGCGTGATAAACTTATCATCCATGGGCGAGCTTGCCGAGCGCCAGCGACCGCTGCACCGCGAAGAATACGAGCGGATGATCGATGCGGGCTTCTTCCGCGACGAGCGGATCGAGCTGATACGGGGGGTTATCGTAGAGATGAGCCCACAGAACATGCCGCGCTCGGGGGCAATCCAGGTACTGACGCGCTTGCTTGTGCCACCGCTGGTCGGACGCGCCGACGTGCGCGTCCAGCTCCCCTTCGCGGCCGGCGAGGACAGCCTACCTGAGCCCGATCTCGCGGTGGTCGAGCCGAGATACTTCCGGGGCGGTCACCCCGACCACGCCTTTCTGATCATCGAGGTCGCCGACGCATCGTTGAAGTTCGACCGGCAAGAAAAGGCCGAGCTGTACGCCCGCGCTGGCGTACCGGAGTACTGGGTCGTCAACCTCATCGACAAGATCGTCGAGCAGCACAGCGATCCGGCGGGCGGCAGCTACACGCGCGTGACGCCGTACCGCCCCAGCGAGACGCTGGCGCCGCTGGCGTTCACGGACGTCGCCGTGCGGGTGGCTGAGGTGTTCGGGGAGTAGTGATTCGTACCCGGGCAGCGTGCCCGTGGGGGGCGATCGGTCCCCTTCAACACCGAACCGAACAACCGCTCAGCGCGGCCGCAGCTCGGGCGGGATCGCGGCCAGCAGCGGGTTTTCTCGATCCCGCTTCGACAGGATCGGATCGACGGCGCCCCAGTCGACGCCCAGCGCGGGGTCGTTCCAGAGGATGCCGAGCTCGTCGCTGTTGTCGTAGTACTCGTCGACGAGGTAGGTCATGAACGAGTCGGCCAGCGCGTAGAAGCCGTGCGCGATGCCCTTGGGGATGTAGAGGCCGATGGGGCGGTCCTGCCCGAGCTCCAGCACCTGCGCCACGCCGAAGGTCGGCGAGGTCGTGCGGAAATCGTAGAGCACGGCGCGCACGTGCCCCGAGGGCACCCCCCACAGATCGGCCTGTTTGCGGTGGTAGTGCAGGCCGCGCAGCACGCCCTTCTTCGAGAACGAGCAGTTCCCCTGCACCATCTCGCGCGCGCCGGCGGGCAACCAGGTGCGGCGATAGCTCTCGAAGAAATAGCCGCGGTCGTCGCCGAACGACTTGAAGGGAACTGCGATCACGCCTTCGATTTTCGGAAGTGCAGTCATGTGGGTCAGCTCTCCGACTTGATGAACGCGCGCGCCGCCTCTTGCCAGGTGGACAACGTGTCGAGCCCGCGCAAGCGCAGCATGCGGTTGTCGAGGATCGACCGGCGCGGGCGCGGCGCCTTCAGCGGCAGCGCCGACGTCGGCAGCGGGTCGACGCGGCTCGCGGGCAGGCCCAGCTCGGCCGCCATGAAGCTCGCGAACGCCGCCCAGCTGGTCTCGCCCTGCGACGTGCAGTGGTACAGACCGAAGTATGACGTGCGCGCAAGCGCCGCCGACGCGCGCGCCGCATCGACGACCCACGTCGGTGACCCGAGTCGGTCGCGGTCGGCGCGCACGGTCTCGCCCGCGCGCAGGCGGCGCAAGATCGTCGACGGGAAGTTGCGTCCGCCTCGTCCGTAAAGGCAGCCGACGCGCAACGTGAACAGCCGCCGCGTCGCCGCCGCCGCGAGCTCTTCGCCCGCGACCTTGGACCGCGCGTACAGGCCCTGCGGCGACGGCGGGTCGAACTCGTCGTAGGGGCGTTCGCGCTCGCCGTCGTACACGAAGTCGGTCGAGTAGTGCACCAGCACCGCGCCGGCGGCGTCGGCGGCGCGCGCCAGCGTCTCGGGCGCGATCGCGTTGGCCCGATAGGCGACGTCGGGCTCGGTCTCGGCGCGGTCGACGTCGGTGTAGGCGGCGGCGTTGAAGATCACGTCGGGCGCGTACTTCGCGACCGCGGCGCGCACGGCATCGGCGTCGGCGATGTCGCAGCCGGCGCGGTCGAGCGCCGCGCGCAGGTCGTAGCCGGCCTGCGGCAGCACCGCGGTCAGCGCCTGCCCCAGCGTCCCCTTGGCGCCCAGCACCAGAGCCTTCACGTGGTGGTCTCCTCCGCTGCTCACGAGGTGGGCGCCCGCCCCGCCAGCGCCGAGCGCACGTCTTCTTCGTCGGCCCGCACCATCATCTGCACCAGCTGCCGGAACGTGACCTTGGGCGCCCAGCCGAGCGCCTTGCGCGCCTTCTGCGCGTTGCCGCGCAGGTGATCGACCTCGGTCGGCCGGAAGTAGCGCGGGTCGATCTCGACGTACTTCTGCCAGTCGAGGTCGAGCACGCCGAACGCCACCTCGCACAGCTCGCGCACCGAGTGCGATTCGCCCGTGGCGATCACGTAGTCGTCGGGCTTTTCCTGCTGCAGCATGGTCCACATCGCCTCGACGTAGTCGCCCGCGAAGCCCCAGTCGCGGCGCGCCTCGAGGTTGCCAAGGTAGAGCTTGCTGTCCAGGTTGTGGCGGATGCGCGCGGCGGCGCGCGTGACCTTGCGCGTGACGAACGGGATGCCCCGGCGCGGCGACTCGTGATTGAACAGGATGCCGCACGAGATGTAGAGGCCGTAGGCGTCGCGGTAGTTCTGGCACAGCTGGTGCGCGAACACCTTGGCGCAGGCGTAGGGGCTGCGTGGAACGAACGGCGTGGTCTCGTCCTGCGGCGGAGCCGCAGCGCCGTACATCTCGCTCGACGACGCCTGGTAAAAGCGCGGCAGCGGAGCCAGCCCCGAGTCGCGGATCGCCTCGAGCAAGCGCAACGTCCCCATGCCGACCGCCGACGCGGTGTACTCGGGCACGTCGAAGCTCACGCGCACGTGGCTCTGCGCGCCCAGGTTGTAGATCTCGTCGGGCCGCACCGCCTGCAAGATGCGCCGGAGCGAGCTACCGTCGTCGAGATCGCCGTAGTGCAAGCGCAGGCGGTAGTTCGCGGCATGCGGGTCCTGGTAGATCGGCTCGAGCCGCTCGGTGTTGAAGGAGCTCGAACGACGAAGAACGCCGTGAACCTCGTACCCTTTGCTCAGCAGCAGCTCGGCCAGGTACGAACCGTCCTGCCCGGTGATGCCGGTGATCAGCGCTCTCTTCATCCGTCTGTCCTTGCGTCCTTTCCGGCGTCGATCCGGTGTTGGTGCTCCTCGTAGTACTTTACCGTCTGCGCAATCCCTTGGGAAAAGGGCGTGCGGGCGCTGAATCCGAAGCGCGCCTTCGCGCGCGAGACGTCCAGGCTGCGCCGCGGCTGGCCGTTGGGCTTGCTGGTGTCCCAGACGAACCGGCCCGTGAACCGGGCGGCGCCGGCGACGAACGTCGCCAGGTCGCGGATCGAGATCTCCTGGCCGCTGCCCAGGTTCACGGGGTCGCTGGAATCGTACTTTTCCGCGGCGAGCAGGATGCCCTCGGCGGCGTCCTCGACGTACAGGAACTCGCGCGTGGGCGAGCCATCGCCCCACAGCTCGACCTCGGCTTCACCGCGCTGCCGCGCCGACACGAATTTGCGGATCATCGCCGGGATCACGTGTGACGTGTGCAGGTCGAAGTTGTCGCGCGGGCCGTAGAGGTTCACCGGGAACACCACGACGCTGTTCGTGCCGTACTGCTCGCGGTAGGCCTGCGACTGCGCCAGCATCATCTTCTTCGCGAGGCCGTAGGGCGCGTTGGTCTCCTCGGGATAGCCGTTCCAAAGGTCGTCCTCGCGAAACGGGATGGGCGCGAACTTCGGATAGGCGCAGATGGTTCCGGCCGCGACCAGCTTGGGCACGCGCGCCAGACGGCACTCCTCGATGAGCTGCGTGCCCATCATCAAATTCTCGAACAGGAACCGGCCGGGGTTGTCGCGGTTGGCGCCGATGCCGCCCACGCGCGCCGCCAGGTGGATCACCAGGTCGGGGCGCGCGTCGGCCAGCAGCCGGGCGCACGCGGAGCGCTGGACCAGGTCGTACTCCCGCGAGCGCGGCACGAACACCGACGCGCCCGCCGCCTGCAGCCGCTCGACGACGAAGCTACCCAAGAAGCCGGCGCCGCCGGTGACGACGACACGTCTGCCCTGCCAGAAGGTCTCCATCGAGTGCGGGCCGATTATACGGGATCGGGCTATTTGTCCACATTCACCGGCGCGCGCAGCGGCCGCCGTCCCGCGGCCACCTCGGCGGCCAGCGCGGTGAGCTCCGCCAGCGACGCGGTGCTGTCGGCGCCGCCGCTGACGCCGCCCGGCTTGACGGTCGCGCCGTAGGTCGTGACCACGAACAGCCGAACGACCTCGGCCCGCTCCGCCGGGACGGTCGCCGCGTACGCCTCGACCAGATCGACGATGTCGCGCGGGGGATGGCCGCGCAGAGTGGCGCGCTCCCAGGACGTGATCAGCTTGGCCTGGAAATTTCGGAACGGACCGAGTACGGCCGCCGGGCTGACGCCGGTCGGGACGCGCTCCGACACGAACGGTGCGTAGATCTCGGCGGGCGCGACGTGACGTCCCACGCTCTTCGACTGCGCCATCCGGTAGATCACCGTCGCCGCGACCCCGGGGTCGGCCAGCATCTCGGCGGCGCTGCGCAGTTGCGGCCGGCCCACGCCCGTGGTGGTCACGAAGCGGTTCTGCCGGACCGCCGCGAACAGCTCGCGCTGCGCCAGCGTGCCGGCGTCGGGCGGCAGCGTGCCGCGCGGGCCCTCGCCGGTGCGCCACTCGCGCGCGATCACCTCCATCGCCTCGGCGTAGCCGTCGATCAAGACCACCGGCGCCAACGCCGTCGCCGGCCCGGGGGTCGGGCCAGCTATCGCGATCCCGGCGGCAACCGCGCGGCCGAGCTGGAAACTCAACGTCTGCGCCAGCGCCGTGTCGCTGTCCGGCGACGGCGGAACCGCGATCCAGCCTGCGTCCGCGCGCTCGACGGCGCCGCCGAAGAAGCCGAGCGTCGCCAATCCTCGGCCCACGCCCGGCGGCACGAAGGGTGGATCCCCGGCGAGCACGAAGACCGTCGGCTCGCTGGCCGCCGCGCGCGCATCGGGCGCGAACGGCTTTCCGTCGACCTGCGCGTCGCGCACGAACTGCTTGCGAAGGTAGTCGGTGCGCAGGAGCTCGGCGGCAAACCCGACGGAGAAGAGCTTGTGGTATGGCACGGCGCGGCTGTCATCGAGGGCCAGCGGCTCGAGCGCCGGCGAGCCGGTCGGCCCGCGGCGGACCTGGCCATCCTTCGTGAGCGCCGGCACGAAGAGCAGGTATGAATCGGGTGGCCCGATCGGGTCCGACCCCTTGTGGCAACCCACCGAGCCACCCGCCAGGCAAACCCAGACCGACAGCCAGACGGCGCCACGGCCGGCGACGCCGCTGCGCGCGCGCTTCATCGGGGATGCTGGGTCTTCACCGTCGGCTGGCAATACTTTTCGAGCATCCGCCTGAGCGCGTCGAAGTCAACCGGCTTGTACAGAACCGACACGTCTTCCTTGACGCCGATCATGTGATCGTTCGCCGCCGTCATGATCACCCGCGGGATGTCGGCGAGCGATGCCCGGGCCTTGACCACGCGCAGGAACTCGATTCCGTTCATCACCGGCATGAACACGTCGACCAGCATCAGGCAGGGACGCTCGTGCTCGAGCACCGCCAGCGCCTCGCGTCCGTTGTCGACGCAGATCGCTCGGTACCCCTGGTCTTCGATCAGCTCGCGGATGGTCTCGGCGACGTCGCGGTCATCTTCCAGAACCAAAACGGTATGTCGCGTGGGCTTCGACGAAGAACGGTCTTGAGAAGACGATCGGTCCAAAACCATCAGAGTGTGCTCAATTTCTACCAGCTCCCGGATGATATCAATAGGAAGGCCCGGCGACCAATGCAAGGCCGACCTGGACAAATCTGGCCACGGTTACAAAAAAGAAAACGCCTGGCTCCGCTCGCGCGGAGCCAGGCGTCCCTTGGACCCTAGCTGACTAGCTTGTGACGGTTACCCAAGCAGCTTCAGCGCGACCTGCGGCATCTGGTTGGCTTGCGCCAACACCGACACGCCGGCCTGCATCAGGATCTGGGTACGGCTCATGTTCGACGTCTCCTCGGCCACGTCGACGTCACGGATACGGCTCTGCGCCGCCGACAGTGCGACCGAGGACTGGGTGGCCACGCTGATGACGGTGTTGAACCGGTTCGCCTGCGCGCCGAGTGTGGCGCGCGTGGACGAGACCGACTGCAGGGCGGCGTCGATCGTGCCCAGAGCCTGCTGCGCGCCCGTGAGGGTCGACAGTGACAGGCCGCTGACGCCCAGCGCCGAGGAGGTCGCGCTGGCCGTGGTGACGACGATCTGATCGTTCGCGGCCACGTTGCGGATACCGACCTGGAAGGTCAGCGCCGCCGCCGAGTTCAACAGCGCAACGCCGTTGTACTCGGTCGCGTTCGAGATACGATCAACTTCGCTGACGAGGCCGTTGACCTCGTTCTGGATGTAGCCGCGCTCGGTGTTGCTCACACCGGACGAGGCCGACTGTGAAGCCAGCTCGCGGAGACGCGTGAGGATGTTCTGCGTCTCGTTGAGCGAGCTGTCCGCGGTCTGAACGACGTTGAGGGCGTCGTTGCCGTTCCTCACGGCCTGGTTGTAGCTCCCGATCTGCGCGCCGAGGTTCACGCTGATCGCGAGGCCCGCTGCATCGTCGGAAGCTTTCGTGATTCGAAAGCCCGATGACAGCTTCGCCAGAGAACTGTTGAGGTCGTTTTCGGTCGACATCAAGTTCTTCTGCGCGTCGAGGGCGCTTACGTTTGTTCTAATTGACATTCCCATGACGAGTTCTCCTGAACCGGACCCGTTTATTTGGCGGATACCCTATCCGCCTCATGAAACGTTTCGTCACGGCTATTACACTCGTTAAGACGTAAAATTTGCGAGGAGAGGACTTTTTTGCCTAGCAAATCCAGTATCTAGTGTCGTCCCCCGCCGCCCTCGTCGCACCTCTACCTTCCAGGTCGGCTGTGAGGGTGTTAGAACTTCGGCCCATCGCCGTTCGGCGAAAAGGCCCCGTAGCTCAGGTGGATAGAGCAACGGTTTCCTAAACCGTAGGTCGCC
>CAZNCQ010000324.1:0-7777 GCA_964571275.1 uncultured Myxococcales bacterium | reverse complement strand
GTACTAGTCGAGTGTCCCTGCCTCGAGGAAGCGCACCACCAGCGCCCGCGCCGCGGCGTCGTTCATGATCCAGCTGTGGGTCGCGTCGACGGTCGCGAACGCGGACATGCCCGGGCTCTGGGTCTCGGCGACGGCGAGCGTGCCGTCGTTGGGCTCGCCGGGCGCGAAGATTCGCGCGAGCCGGCTGATCCAGCCGGTCGGGTTCCAGCTGCGCGGCGCGTGCGTCCCCGCGATCACCGCGGTCGACGGCGGCAGCGCCGGCCAGAGATCATCCTCGACGGCGGCCGCGACCTCCTGACCCGCGGGACCGAAGAACCAGCGATAGAAAGGCCGGTTGCGCAGCACGCGCGACAGGCGGCTGCCCCGGTTGGGCGGCGCCAGCATCACCACGCGCGTGAACGAGATCCGCGGGGCGATGTGGCGGATCAAGACCCCGCCGAGCGAGTGCGTGACGGCGGCCAGCGGCTGCCCGGCCGGCAGCTCGCGCGCCAGCGCGTCCGCGATGCCCTCCGCGCAGGCGGCGATCGACAACCGCCGGGACGGGTACGTGCATGACCAGGTCGCGTAGCCGGCGCGCTCCAGGTACCTGCGCAGGCGCGACATCGACCAGCGCGTGCGCGCGAGGCCATGCAGCAGCACGACGACCGGGCGCGCGGCGCCTGCGATGACCGCGCCTTCGCCGCGGACCGCGGACCGCGGACCGCGATCGGGCCGCGCCGGCCTGCTCGACGACGGCGCGCTCACTGCGACGCCGACTCCGGGCCGCGCGGAAAGAGCAACACCATATCGGCGGGGCGGAACCGGTTGACGGCCGCGACGACCGCCGTCTCCAGCGCGGCGCGCTCCTCGCGCAGCGCCTGGATCTCCCGATCGAACGCGAAGAGCCGCACCAGCGTCGAGAAGCCTCGCCGCACCGACGCGGCGCGATCGAAGACCCGCAACGTGGCGTACCCCGTGATCGGCAGCGCGATCACCGCCAGCAGCGCGGCGCGCGCGCTGACCCGAAACCCGAGCCAGGCGATGCCGGCCGCGTACGACGCCAGCACCAGCAGCAGGCCCGCGAGCAGCTTCGTCGCCGCCAGCACGTCCTTGCGCGGCGTCAGCATCGGCGCGGCGAGCTGGACCAGCAGCCCCACCGGCGCATGCAAGATCGCGCCTGGCAGCGCCAGCGGCAGCCAGACGACGATCAGCACCAGGTGCCGCGCGATGCGCGCCAGCGCGTCGCCACGCGAGAGAGTGCGCCGCAGATCGCGATCGCTGACTCCGGCGGCGTCGAGCCGATCGAGGTACGCCGAGACGCGTGTGTAGAGCGCGCTGACCTCCGGCTCGTCTCGCACGCGCGGGTACTCCGCATTGAAGCGACGCGCGAGCTCGACGCGATCGTGGATCGAGATCTGCGGCGGCTGGTAGAGACGGCGGAATCCGTCGAGCACGCGCAGCGTCTGCCAATCGGCGGCGTTCACCGTCAGCGCGCGCAATCCGCGATCGATCTCCGCGGTCACGGCGGCAACGACCTGGGAATCGCCGGGCCCCGCGGCGTCGACGACGATCGGCGCGCCGAACTGCAGCAGTACGCGGCTGCGAAACCGCCGCCGCTGCATGTACGTCAGCCCGCAGGGAACGATCGCCACCGCCAGCTCCGGGTGGCGCTGGCAGACCCCGGCGGCGATTCGCGCCGCGCCGGTCTTGAGCCGCACCAGCTGGGGCGCGTCGTGCGAGAGCCCCTCGGGGAAGATCCCGATCGTCCCACCGCGCGCGAGAACCTCGATGAGCGTGTCGAACGCGATCTCGTTGTGGGCAACCGCCTCGCTCGCATCAGCGTGGTCCGAGCGGCGGGCGATCGGCACCGCGCCCAGCGCACGCAGCACCGGCCGCAACAACGGACTGCGGAAGAGCACATCCTTGGCGGCGAAGCGCACCACGCGCCCACACGACACGACGATCAGCAGCGGGTCGATGAGCGAGTTGGGGTGATTGCCCGCGAAGATCACCGGGCCACTCTCGGGCACGTTCTCGAGACCCACGACCTCGACCTGGCGGAAAAATACGCCGGCCACCAGGCGGAGGAAGACACGCAGCCACGAGTAGAGTCGCAGGCTCATGAGAAAGCCGGCCCGAGGGCGGGCTTGCTCCAACGATACCGGGGCGATAGCGTGCCGTCGATGACTCGCTCGCGCGCCTCGCTCGCGGCCGCCCTCGCCCTGGTCGTTTGCGGCTGCCGGTCACACCCCAAGCCTGAGACGTGGGACACCTACGTACAGCACTTTCTCGACGATTATTTCCGCGCCAACCCAACCTTCGCGGTCTATCAGGGCAAACACGAATACGACGGACAGTTCCCCGACTGGAGCGTCGGCGGCGTGCAGGCGGAGATCGCCCGCCTGCACCGCGAGCAGGCGCTGGCGTCGGCGTTCGAGGCCGACAAGCTCGATGCGCGGCGGCGGTTCCAGCGCGACTACCTGCTGGCCGTGGTCGACCGCGATCTGTTCTGGCTGGAGGTCGCGCGCTTCCCCTGGACCAACCCGGCCTTTTACGGGGACGCCCTGGATCCCAACGTCTACATCGCGCGCCCGTACGCGCCGCTGCCGGTGCGCATGAAGGCGCTGACCGCGTGGGCGAACGGCGCGCCCGCGGCGCTGGCGCAGATCCGCGCGACGCTGCAGACGCCGATGCCGTTGCCCATCGCCGAGATCGGCAAGATCCGCTTCGGCGGCCTGGCGACGTACCTGGAGACCGACGTTCCCCAGGCGTTCGCCGCGGTGACCGATCCCGCGTTGCGGGCGGCGTTCGACGGCGCGCGCACGCGCGCCGCCGCCGCGTTTCGCGACATGGGCGCCTGGTTCGACACGCTGAAAGCCGGCGCCGCCGGAAGCTTCGCGCTGGGGCCCGAGCGTTACCAGAAGATGTTGTGGATGACCGAGCGGGTCAGCTTGACCGTCGACCAGGTCGAGGCGATCGGGCGCGCCGATCTCGCGCGCAATCGAAAGGCGCTGGAGCAGGAGTGCGCGCGCTATGCCTCGGGCCAGAGCCTGGTCGCGTGCATGGAGAAGATGAACGCGCACAAGACCACGCAAGGGAGCGTCGAGGCCGCGCGGGCGCAGCTGGCCGGCCTCAAGGCGTTCGTCGCGGACAGAGCTCTGGTGACGATCCCCGGTGACGAGCAGGCCGAGGTGCGCGAGTCGCCGCCGTACATGCGCTGGAACTTTGCGTACATCGATCCGCCCGGCCCGTACGAGCACGGCCTGCCCGCGGTCTATTACGTCGCGCCGCCGGATCCGTCGTGGAGCGAGAAGCAGAAGGCCGCGTACCTGCCGGGCACGGCCGAGCTGCTCTTCACCAGCGTTCACGAAGTGTGGCCGGGACACTTCCTGCAGTTCTTGCACTCCAATCGCTCGCCAGACCTCTTCGGCCGCGTCTTCGTCGGTTACGCCTTCGCCGAGGGCTGGGCTCACTACGCCGAGGAGATGATGTGGGAAGCCGGCCTCGACAACGGCGATCCCGAAACGCACATCGGCCAGATCTCCGAGGCGCTGCTCCGCGACGCGCGCTTTCTGGCCTCGATCGGAATGCACGCCCGCGGGATGACGCTGGCGCAAGCCGAGCGGCTTTTCCGCGAGCAGGGACTGCAATCCGAGCCGACGGCGCGCCAGCAGGCCGCGCGCGGAACGTTCGATCCGGCGTACCTCAATTACACGCTGGGCAAGCTCACCATCCGCGAGATGCGGGACGAGTGGATGAAGGCGCACGGCGGCTCCCCGCCCGCGGCGTGGAAGGCCTTTCACGACGAGCTGCTCAGCCGGGGCGGACCGCCCATCGGCCTCCTGCGCGCGGCGCTGCTCGCCGGCGCGCCCCCGGCCAACTAGCGCACCGCACTGGCGAGCGTCCCCACGTCACGCGCGCGGGCGGAGCACCGGTACGGTCGACACGCCAATTGTCACTAGATTGATGCTTTGAGCGCGCCCGCGAGCCCCACATTACAAGCGCGGTGCGAGCTGCATCAGACATCGCAAAAGAAAGGGATTGTGATGTTCAAGCTGAAGCACGGTCTGTTCTTCGGGGTCACGGCTGCAATCTTGACGACGGTGGCCGCCGGACTGGCCGCGGACACGACGACCATCTCGGGCGCGGGAGCGACCTTCCCCTATCCGGTTTATGCGAAATGGGCCGACGCCTATTCCAAGGAGACGAACGTCAAGCTCAACTATCAAGCGATCGGGTCGGGCGGCGGCATCAAGCAGATCACCGAGGGAACCGTCGACTTCGGCGCCTCGGATGCGCCGCTGAAACCGGAGGAGCTCGACAAAGCCGGCCTGATCCAGTTTCCGATGGTCATGGGCGGCGTCGTGCCGGTGATCAATATCGCCGGCGTGAAGGCGGGTGAGCTGAAGCTCACGCCCGCGGTGCTGGCCGAGATCTTCCTCGGCCACATCAAGAAGTGGAACGATCCGAAACTCGCGGGAGACAACGGCGGCCTCAAGCTGCCCGACACCGCGATTACAGTGGTTCACCGATCCGACGGGTCGGGGACAACCTGGATCTTCACCAACTATTTGACCAAGGTCAGTCCCGATTGGGCAAAGACCGTTGGCAATGACAAGTCCGTCTCGTGGCCGGCCGGCGTCGGCGGCAAGGGTAACCAGGGTGTCGCGTCGTATGTCCAGCGAATCAACGGAGCCATTGGCTACGTCGAGTCGGCTTACGCGAAGGAAAACCACATCGCACACGCCAAGCTGAAGAATCACGGCGGCGCGTTCGTCGACCCGAGCGACGACAGCGTCCAGGCCGCGGCCAAGGGCGCCGACTGGGAGAGCGCGCACGGATACTACGTCGTCCTGACCGATCAACCGGGACCGAAGGCGTGGCCGATCGCGGGCGCGTCGTTCGTCTTGATGCACAAGAAGCAAAAGAGCGGCGACACCGCCCGCGCGGCTCTGCGCTTCTTCGACTGGGGCTATCGCCGGGGGATTGCCGCGGCCACGACGCTGGGATACGTCCCCATGCCGGCGAACGTCATCGAGCTGGTCGAGAAGACCTGGGCGCGCGAGCTCAGCGACGCCTCCGGGCAAAAGGTCTGGCCCGCCGACAAGCACGCCCAGAACTAGAGCGAGCGACAATACCCAGAACCAGAGCGAACCCCGAGGTCTCGTGACATCCGCTGAAGCGGCGCAGGACGTTCGTAGCCTCTCGCCGGGCCAGCCGGCGCGATCGCGAGCGCGTCGGATCTCGATTGCGGATCAGCTCTTTCGCGCGCTGGCAGCCGCATTCGCGGCGCTGGTGCTGCTCGCGGTCCTGGGCGTGCTGATCGTGTTGCTGCACGGATCGTGGCCGGCGTTGAAGACCTTCCGGTTCGGCTTCCTGACCAGCAAGGAGTGGAACCCGGTCACCGGCCAGTTCGGCGCCCTGGCGCCGCTCTACGGCACGGTGGTCACGTCGCTGATCGCGCTGCTCGTCGGCGTGCCGGTGAGCTTCGGCATCGCGCTGGTGATCACCGAGCTGGCACCGGCGTGGCTCAAGCGACCGATCGGCATCGCGATCGAGCTCCTGGCCGCGATCCCCAGCATCATCTACGGCATGTGGGGCCTCTTCGTCTTCGCGCCCCGCTTCGCCGCGCATGTCCAGCCGTGGTTGACCGACCACCTGGGCCATTTGCCGATCGTCGGGGCGCTGTTCCAGGGCCCGCCCATGGGGATCGGTATGCTGACCGCGGGGCTGATCCTGGCGATCATGATCATCCCGTTCATGGCGGCGGTGATGCGCGACGTGTTCGAGACGGTCCCCGCATCGCTGCGCGAATCGGCCTACGCCGTCGGCTGCACGACCTGGGAGGTGGTTTGGCGCGTGGTGCTCCCCTACACGCGCGTCGGCGTGATCGGTGGCGTGATCCTCGGGCTCGGCCGCGCGCTGGGCGAGACCATGGCGGTGACGTTCGTGATCGGAAACGCGCACGAGATCAACGCGTCCTTGTTCATGGCGGGGAACACGATCTCGTCGACGCTCGCCAACGAGTTCACCGAAGCGGTGACCCCGATCTACACGTCGTCGCTGCTCGCGCTGGGATTGCTGCTGTTCATCCTCACGTTCCTGGTGCTGGTCGCGGCGCGCGTGATGCTGTCGAAGCTTCGCACGCGCGACGGAGTCCACACGTGACCCTCCACGCGCGCCGACGGATCGTCAACCATGTCGCGCTGTCGCTGTCGATCCTGGCGACCGCGTTCGGACTGTTCTGGCTCGGTTGGCTCCTCTGGACGTTGCTCGACAATGGGCTCAGCTGGATCACCCCGAGGCTCTTCATTGAATCCACGCCACCGCCGGGCTCGCAGGGCGGACTGGCCAACGCGCTGTTCGGCAGCGCGATCCTCACCATCGCCGGGGTCGCGATCGGCGCGCCGGCGGGCGTGCTCGCAGGAACCTACCTGGCCGAATTCGGCCGCACGTCGCGACTGGGAGCGGCCGTGCGCTTCGTGAACGACATCCTGCTCAGCGCGCCGTCGATCATCGTCGGTGTCTTCGTATACGCGCTGATCGTGCTCAAGACCGGGCATTTCTCGGGATGGGCGGGCGCGGTCGCGCTGGCGCTGATCGTGCTGCCGGTCGTGGTGCGCACCACCGAGAACATGATGCGGCTGGTCCCGGACAGCCTGCGCGAGGCCGCGGCCGCGCTGGGCGCGCCGATGTGGAAGATCACCCTGCGCGTGGTCTATCGCAGCGCGCTGCCCGGCATCATGACCGGCGTGCTGCTGGGAACGGCCCGCATCAGCGGCGAGACCGCGCCGCTGCTGTTCACCGCCCTCAACAACCAGTTCTGGAGCACCGACATGACGCGGCCATTCCCCAACCTGCCGACGGTGATCTTCCAGTTCGCCATGAGCCCCTACGAAGACTGGCAGCATCTGGCCTGGGCCGCGGCGCTGCTGATCACGGCGTCGATCCTGGCCATCAACATCGTCGCGCGCATCCTGCTGCGGCGGGCGCGCCCGTGAAAGTGACCGTTCCATGAGCACGTCCGACTCGGCGACCACGACCGGAACACCGCCCGCGCCGCCCGGCGTTGCGTCTCGCGGGATCTCTCTCCACCCGGCGTCGAGCATCCCCGCGACTGCCCCTGCGCCCACGCGGCACCCGAAAGTCGAAGTGCGCAGGCTCAGCTTTTTCTACGGCAAGTTCAAGGCGCTGCACGACATCGACCTCGACATCCATGACCGCCAGATCACCGCGTTCATCGGCCCGTCGGGCTGTGGCAAGTCGACGCTGCTGCGCACCCTCAACCGAATCTACGAGCTTTATCCCGGCCAGCGCGCGACCGGCCAGGTGTTGCTCGGCGGGCGCAACCTGCTGGACCGCGCCGATGACGTGAATTTGCTTCGCGCCAGGGTCGGCATGGTCTTTCAGAAGCCGACGCCGTTTCCGATGTCGGTGCGCGACAACATCAGCTTCGGCGTCGGCCTCTACGAGCGGCTCTCGCGCTCGGAGATGGACGAGCGGGTGCAATGGGCGCTGGAGAAAGCCGCGCTCTGGTCGGAGGTCAAGGACAAGCTCCGCCAGGACGGCACGGCGCTGTCCGGCGGGCAGCAGCAGCGCCTGTGCATCGCGCGCGCGGTCGCGGTCAAGCCCGAGGTGCTGTTGCTCGACGAGCCGGCGTCGGCTCTGGACCCGATCTCGACGCAGAAGATCGAGCAGCTTCTCTCCGAGCTGCGCCAGGACTACACGATCGCGATCGTGACCCACAACATGCAACAAGCGGCGCGCGTCTCGGACTACACTGCGTTCATGTACCTGG
>CAZNCQ010000323.1:0-7780 GCA_964571275.1 uncultured Myxococcales bacterium | reverse complement strand
GAACGCCCGGCGTCGTGCCGCACAAGGCGGCGATCCTGCTCGGCGACCTGCGCGCGAAGAAGGCGGTCCCGGCGCTGACCGCGCGCCTGCACATGAAGGCGCGCGGCGACGAGCAGCGCTCGGCGCTGATCGCCCTCGGCTACATCGCCGATCCGCCCGCGGTCGACGCGATCCTGGCGTTCCTGCGCGATCCCAAGGCGGATCCGGCCGCGCGCGCGTCGGCGGCCGACGCCCTCTACCTTTCGGGCGACCGGCGCGCGGTGCCGACGCTGTTCGAGATCGCCAGGTCGGGCTACGTCGTGACCGGCGGCCAGAAGGCGTCGGACCTGCGGGCGAGCGCGGCGATCGCGCTGGCGCGCATCGCGGGCAAGGAATCGTTCGAGGCGTTCAAGGCGCTCGCCGAGAAAGAGACCGAGGCGCAGGGTGTGTTCGGCATGGCGCTGGACCGCATGCTGGTCGCCAACGAGTGCGACCGCGACATCCAGTGCTACGGCAAGAAGCTGCTCGACCCGTCGTGGACGCGCGCGGAAAAGGCCGCGTTCGCCATCGGCTTCTCGGGCAACGCCAAGGATGGCCTGCCGCTGCTGCTGGCGGCGATGAAGCCGATCGCGGCGATGAACGCGGAGCGTTTCCCGGTGCACCAGGCGATCCTGTTCTCGCTGTCACGCCTCGGAACGAAGGACTGCGCGGCGTGCGTCGACAAGCTGGAGAAGCAGATCGAGCGCGACGAGAAGGCGGTACGCATCCCGGGAGCGCGCGATCTGCTCGGCGAGACGCGCGTGACGCTGGCGATCATCCAGAACCGCGACACCAAGGACATCATGGCCCAGAACACGCCCGCGCCCGACGACGCGGCCGCCGAATCGATGGCGACCGGCAAGGGCAAGGGCAAGGCCGCGAAGATGGCGAAGGCCGGGAAGCACGGGAAGAAGCGGCACTAGAGAAGCACGAGGGCGCTGGGGCTCTCGTGAGGCCGGGTCCGGCGCTTCGCTACTTCTGGTGCTCGGCGACGATCGTTGTGTAGATCCCGCCGCGCACCTTGAATTCGCCCTCGATGCGCGCGCGGCGGGGAGCGACGGCGGTCACCAGATCGTCGAGGATCTGGTTCGTGACCGCTTCGTGGAACGCGCCCTGGTCGCGATATGACCAGAGATAGAGCTTCCAGGACTTGAGCTCGACGCACAGCGCGTCGGGGACGTACTCGACGCGGATGGTGGCGAAGTCGGGCTGGCCGGTCTTGGGGCAGAGGCAGGTGAACTCGGGGCACTCGAACTTGATCAGGTAGTCGCGCGCCGGTTTCGGATTGGGGAACGTCTCCAGCGCGCGCGATGGAGATGTTGACGACAAGGTGGGCATGGGTGGGAACGAAGAATATACGAGCGTCCCCAAAGATCGCCCCCAGATCTCCCAATGATCGCCCAATGACGGCCCGAGGAATGGCCGCGCGACCGTCCGCTGGGCCTTGATAACGTTGAAGTCAGCGTTGAAGTCGGTTTTTGTTGGGTATTTCCGTTTGACACCACTTGAAACAGCACGTTACCCTGCCCCTGCACCAATCGATGATGTCGACAATGTCGCGCCCCCTCTCCGCGTCGTTCGTGGTGGCAGCCGCTCTGCTCTTCGCTCGACCGGCGAGGGTTCAGGCCGGCACCGTCAAGGGTGTCGTCCATCTCGCGGACGAAGCCGGAAGCACCCGCCTCTACCAGGGCTACTGGCGGCTCGAAAACGGAAACGTTCCCGTGCAGTCGAGCGGCGGCGCCAAGGCAGAGACGGTGGTGGTGCTGGAGCTGTCTCGCGACACCCACGCGCCGGCGGCGCGCACGGTCACGGTGGAGATCGGCGGCCTCGATGCCCGCCCGCGGCTCGTGATCCTGGGCCCGGGCTCGGTGGTGGAGCTCAAGAACACCGGCAAGGTCACGCACGAGTTCTCGACGCCCGAGACCCCGTCGCTGATGCCGGTCGAGCGCCTCATGCCGGGCGGGCTGCGCCGCCAGCTGTTCAACGCGCCCGGCGGCTACCTGATTCGCTGCTCCGAGTACCCGCACATCGCGATCTCCGCGATCGTGGTCAAGTCTTCGTACTTCAGCGCGCTCGACGAGAAGGGGAACTTCTCGATCCCCGACGTCCCCGACGGCAAGGCGACGCTCAAGATCTGGACGCGCGGAAAGTGGGTCTACGAGGAAGAGATCGACACCACCAAGAAGGAAGCGCTGTCGATCAAGGTGTCCGGTCCCAAGGGTAAGGAAACCAAGGACAAGGACTCGGCAGAGTAGCCGAGCCGACAGGATCCCATGTTTTTATCGAAGATCTGGTTCATCCTGGTGGCGCTCGTCGCCGGGTTGGCGGTGACGGTGGCGCTGGTCGCGCCGCGGCCGGCCGTGCAAAAGCTGTCGACGCTCGAGGGGCAGCGACTGGACCGCGCGCAGTACGCCGCCGAGCAGATGCTGAAGGTCGACGCGCACAAGTGGATCGACCGCGTGTCGAAGCTGGGGCGCGACGCGATCATCTCCGAGTCGCTCGACTCGGCGAGCCGCGGCGCCGGCGAGATCAACGTCATTCACAAGACGGTTCAGGACCGCTTCAACTCGCTGATCCCCGACCTCGCCAGCGGCGGGATCGCGGCGCTCGCGGCGGTCGACAACAAGGGGCGCGTCATCGCGCGCGCCGGCGAGAACGACAAGGAATACGGCGACTACGTCACCGGCGCCGAGGTCGTCGCCGATGCGCTGCGCGGGTATCTGTCCGACGACGTCTGGGGCATGAACGGGCGCCTGATGCGCATCGCCGCGGCGCCGGTGCTGTCCAAGGGACGCGACCGCATCGTGGGCGCGCTCTACGTGGGCGCGGAGACTGGCGACGGCTTCGTCGAGCGGCTCAAGAAGAACCTCGACGTCGACGTCGCGCTGTTCCTGCGCGGCAAGCCGGTCGCGACGACCGCTTATGCCGGCATGCTGGGACCGCTGCCGGATCTGATCGCGCAGCACGCGCAGGAGATCGAGAAGGTGAAGCGCACGCCAGCAATCCCGTTCACGGCCGGCAACGACCAGCTGCTGGTGGTCGCGGCGCCGTTCGCGGGCCAGGCCGGACAGCAGCAGGCATTCTACGTCCTGTTCGGCAAGCAGCCGGCCAACGCGGACCTGCCGGCGCTGCTGAAGAACACCAGCTCCGATGATCTGAAGTGGGGGCGCTTTCCCTGGATCCCGCTCGCCGGCGGCGTGCTCGTGGCGCTCGTCATCGGGCTCTTGCTGATGCGCAACGAGGGCGAGAAGCCGCTGCGCCGCATGCGCGCCGATCTCAAGCAGCTGGCGCGCGGCGATATCTTCAAGCTCCAGGATCTGCACTACGGCGGGCACTTCGGCGGGCTGGCGCGCGACATCAACGCGGCCATCGAGCGCTACACGCACGCGCCCAGCGCCCCGTCGGCGATGGCGGGTAAGGACCTGAACGCGATCCTCGGCGACAGCGCCGGCGGCAAGGCGTTCGATCTCCCGAGCCCCGGCTCGGCGTTCGCACCGCCGCCGCCCGCCTTCCCGCCCCCGCCGCCGAGCGGCTTCCCGCCGCCGCCGCCGGCCGGGTTCGCGCCCCCGCCCGCGTTCGCGCCTCCGCCGCCGCCGATCTTCGCGCCTCCGCCGCCGTTCTCCGCGGCGTCGATTCCCCCGCACGCCTTCGACGCGGACATCGCGCCGGCCGGCCCCGAGGCGACGCGCGTGGTCGCCAGCGCCGACGACGTCGACGAGGACACGCACTTCAAGAACATCTTCGACGACTTCGTCGCCACCAAACGCGAGTGCGGCGAGTCGATCACCGGCCTGACGCTGGACAAGTTCAAGGACAAGCTGCGCGGCAACAAAGACGCGCTCATGTCCAAGCACCAGTGCCGCACCGTCCGCTTCGCGGTCTACGTGAAGGACGGCCGCGCCGCCCTCAAAGCGACGCCCATTCGCGACTGAGCGCCCTCCCCTTCCGCGCCGCGATGATAAAGTCGAGCGCGGCGGATGAACTACATCTTCCTGGCGGGCATCGGGAACTCGGAGCCAGAGCACTGGCAATCGATCTGGTTTCGCGCGCTGGGGGGCCGCTGGGTCGAGCACGCCCATTGGGATCAGCCGCGCGCCGACCGCTGGGTCGCTGATCTCGACCGCGCGATCCGCGAGCTTTCGGGTCCGAAGGTTCTGATCGGGCACAGCCTCGGCTGCCTGCTGGCGGTCGAGTGGGCCAGGTGCCACCGCGACGCCGGCGTCAAGGGCTCCTTCCTGGTGGCGCCGCCCGACGTGGGCGGACCCAACTTCCCGAAGTCGGCGGTCGGGTTCGCGCCGGCCACCGGCGGGACACCGCCGTTGCCGGCGCTGGTCGTGGCCAGCACCGACGATCCCTACGCCAGCTTCGCGTCGGCGCACAGCGCCGCGAAGGCCTGGGGCGCGGCCATCGCCAGCGTCGGCGAGCGCGGGCACATCAACCTCGCGTCCAACATCGGAGCCTGGAACGAAGGCCGCGCGCTCTTCGATCGCTTCGTCGCGGGGCTCGGCGCGTCGTGAAGGAGACGAAGCACGGCGGCGACGACTCCGACGACACGCGCCTGCTCGGCAGCCTCGGCTACGTGCAAGAGCTGCGGCGCGGGATGAGCGGCTTCTCGAACTTCGCGATCTCGTTTTCGATCATCTGCATCCTCGCGGGAGGCGTCACCTCGCTGCAGCTCGGCGTCAGCGCCGTGGGCGGCGCCGCGGCCGGGTTGGTCTGGCCAGTCGGCGTCGCGTTCTCGCTGGTCGTCGCGCTCGCGATGGCGCAGATCGCGTCGGCGTTCCCGACGGCGGGTGGGCTCTATCACTGGAGCTCGATCCTGGGCGGACGCGGTTGGGGCTGGGTCACGGCGTGGCTCAACCTCGGCGGCCTGATCTTCCTCGCCGCCGCCGTCAATGTCGGCGCCTACAGCCTCTTCGCCGGCTTCCTCGCGCCGATGCTCGGCATCGATCCGGCGCGCCTCACCCTCACGCACCAGATCGCCGGCGTGGGGCTCATCACGCTGTCGCAAGCGCTCATCAACCACTTCGGCATCCGCCTCACCAGCCGGCTCACCGACTTCAGCGGCTACCTGATCCTGGCGGTGACCGTGCTGCTCATCGCCGGCATGCTCTGGCACCCGCCGCACCTCGAGATCGCGCGCCTGTTCGCATTCACCGACAACGGCGGCGACGCCGGCGGCGGCGTCTGGCCGACGTCGCGCGGGCTGCCCGTGATGTTCCTGCTGGCGCTGATGTGGCCGGTCTACACCATCACCGGCTTCGACGCGTCGGCGCACACCTCGGAGGAGACGGTGCAGGCCGCGCACAACGTCCCGCGCGGCATGCTGCGCTCCGTGCTGGTGTCGGGCACGGTCGGCTGGATCATGGTCGGGTCGTTCGTGCTGGCGATGCCTGACCTGCGCGAGGCCGCTCGCCAGGGCGCGAACGTCTTTCCCTGGTTGATGGCGCAGGTCTTCCCCGGCGTGCGCGGCAAGCTGCTCTGGATCGGCATCGTCGCCGCGAACTACCTGTGCGGGCTGGCGAGCATCACCTCGACCTCGCGCATGATCTACGCGTTCGCGCGCGACGGCGGGCTGCCGTTCTCGTCGGCGTTGAAGCGCGTGTCGCCCCGGCACCAGGCGCCGGTCGCCGCGATCTGGGCCGCGGCCGCGCTGACCCTGGCGTCGACCCTGTCGGCGCCGGCCTACGCGACGCTGACCAGCGCCTGCGTGATCCTGCTCTACCTGTCGTACGTGATGCCGCTCGCCGCTGGATTCTTCGCGATCGGGCGCAGCTGGACGCGCATGGGGCCGTTCGACCTGGGCGCCGGCGCCTACCGCGCGCTGGCGGCGGCGTCAGCGCTGGGCGCGCTGCTGGTGATCTGGATCGGCGTGCAGCCGCCCAACGAGCGCGCGCTCATCGTCACCGGCGCGACGCTTGCCGTGCTGGCCGCCAGCTGGTGGCTCCGCATCCGCAAGACCTTCCGCGGCCCGCCCCAGCTGCGCGACCGCGGTTGATTGACCCGGGACGGTCTCGAACGGGCTAGCCGCCGTCGGAGCTGCCGTCGGTCCCGGCCGGCGCGTCCGCCGGCACGTCGGTCCCACCGTCGACCGGCGCCACGTCGGGCCCCGCGTCCACCGGCGGCGGCACGAAGGTGCGGCCGCGCGCGAAGAGGCTGGTGACTTCGGTGGGCGTGAGCACACGGTTGATCACGCCCACGTCGGAGATCGCGCCGGTCACGAAGTCGGTGCGTCCGCCGGCGAAGAGGCCGTGGCCGATCCCCAGGATTCCGGTGTCGACGAATCCGGCCGGGCAGGTGGCGCGGCCCGATTCAACGCCGTTCACATACAGGATCTGCGTACCGGTCGTGCCGTCACGGGTGGCGACCAGGTGGTACAGCGTGTTGGGGACGACGACGACCGGGTTCTGCGCGGGGCCGCCATCGACCGGAACGGTCGGTGGCGACATGCAAAAGGCAGAGGTGATCGAGTCGCCGGCCTGCGTCGTGAAGGCCCAGGCGCCGCCGTTGTCCGCCCGTTTCTGCAGGAAGAACGAGGCGATGTTGAAGCCTTCGCCCGACACGACCGTCTGGAAGAAGCCGGTGGGGTTTGGCTGCGGTTGCGCCTTGAGCGTGACCCACGCCTGGACCGAGTAGCTGCCGGTGACGTCGACGGCCGGCACGCCAGCCTTGGGCTGCACGACGACCTCCTCGCTGTTGACGCCGGTGAGGTTCACCGAACCGTTCGCGAAGCTGACGGTCGAACCGAACCAGGTCGCGTCGTAGTGATTCGGGCTGAGATCGAGGGTGGTTCCCATGGCCGCCGTGCCGCCGGCGGCCGCCGTGACCAGCGGCAGATACGAATGCCAGGGCGGAACGAGCTGCGCCCCGGAGTCGACCGTCGCGTCGACCCCGGTGTCGGTCCCGCTATCGACCTTTCCGCCCGCGCCGGTGTCAGGCCCGCTGTCGACCTTGCCGCCCGTGCCGCTGTCGGCCGCGCCGCCGGCGCCCGAATCGGCCTTACCCCCCGTCCCCGAGTCGGTCTTGACGTCGCTGCCCGCGTCGCCGGGGCCGCCGCCCGTCCCCGGGGTCGGGGTTCCCGAGCTGCTGCCGCAAGCACCGGCAAACATCGCGAGACCACTCGCGAGAACTGCGAAACGGAACGAACGGGCCTGCAGGTTGGATCGCATGGCGCTCCTTTTCATCGGGGACCGACCGGTCAGAGACACTAACTACGGGTGGATGCGGCCGTTGAAGTGTCTTTGGCCGCGCAGAATAGCTCAGTTTTTCCACGTATGCCGAGCTCAGCCGCAACGACATCGCTATTGCTGGTCGAGCAGCAGCTTGTCGGCGCTGCTCTCCTCGCCGGCGACGGGGGCCTGCTGGGTCGGGACGGTGTCGGGCAGGAAGACCTCGTCGATGGTGTTTCCGTCCTGCCCGGGCGCCGGCAAGAGGCCCGTGGTCTTGTCGATCCGCTGGATGACGATGCCGGGCGGCGGGACGAAGTCCCTGGTCGGGCGCCCCACCAGCGCCTTGGTCATGAAGTCGAGCCAGATCGGTAGCGCGGTCTTGGCGCCGGCCTCGCCGTGGCCCAGGACCTTGCCATCGTCGAAGCCGACCCACACGGCGGCCAGCAGATCGGGCGTGAAGCCCACGAACCACGCGTCCTTTTGATCGTTGGTCGTGCCGGTCTTGCCGGCAGCCGGGCGCCGCAGCTTGCCGGCGGCGGCGCGCGCGGTCCCCTCGTCGATCACGCTGCGCATGATCGACGTCATGATGTACG
>CAZNCQ010000322.1:0-7896 GCA_964571275.1 uncultured Myxococcales bacterium | reverse complement strand
GTGGCCCCGACCCGGCCCACCTCGGCGGGGAGGACCCCGCAGCGGCAGGACCCGCGCAGCTTCCGTAGCGCCGCCACGCTTTGATCCCGCTCCCATCGACCCCGAAAAATGTGACGAATCGTAAGAGAACCCGGCTAGAACCGCACGCGGAGCGCGCCCGGCACGACCTCGAACCTGGCCGGCAAGCGCCCCGGCGTCTCTCCGTCGAGCTCGACGGGCACGATCGCGTCGGTGTCGACCGCCGCGGCCTCGA
The DNA here is from genome assembly GCA_964571275.1 of uncultured Myxococcales bacterium. Classification (GTDB taxonomy): domain Bacteria; phylum Myxococcota_A; class Polyangia; order Fen-1088; family Fen-1088; genus DASRQZ01. The sequence continues at coordinate 7,643 of CAZNCQ010000322.1, read as the reverse complement.
GCGTGCGCACGGTGGCGGTGCTGACCTCTTCCAGCGTCAGGTGATTGCCGCTGTAGACCCGGCTGATCTGCGTCAACACGCGCATGCGCGTGAAGTCGCCGAGCACCACCAGATCCAGCGTGCCGTTGTCGAGCTTGGCCGCGGGGCAGATCTTCATGCCGCCGCCGAAGAAGCGCCCGTTGCCGATCGCCGCCATCAGCACGCGGTGGCGCCGGGGCTCGCCGCCGTCGAGCGTGAGCCAGACGTCGGTGTTGTCGTAGGTGACCAGCGATTGCATGGTCGCCGAGAGGAACGCCATCCGGCCGCCGAGCCGCTTCGACGACGCGTTGGCGCGGCTGGCCACCGCGCTGGAAAAGCCGAACGACGCCACGTTGACGAAATGGCGCGTCGCCGTCGCGCCGGCGTGGTCCACGAAAGTGACGCGCCCCGCGTCGATGACCCGCGCCGGCGCCTCGCGGATGTGCCGCGCGGCCTCACGCAGATCGGCCGGCACTTCGATCGACCGCCGGAAGTCACCGCCGGTGCCGCGCGGAATGAGGCCGATGTCGGTGGTCGCGCCCGCGCCCGCCTGAAGCACGCCGTCGGCGACCTCGGACACCGTCCCGTCGCCGCCGAACGCAACGATCAGCGGCCTGCCCTCGCGCGCCGCCTCCGCGCCCAGGCGCATCGCATCGCGCGGCGCAGTCGTGAAGACGCTGTCGAACTCGCCCAGGCCTTCGGTCAGCGGCCCGACCAGCTTCGCCCACGCCGGCTCGCTGAGGCCCCCGCCCGAGCGAGGGTTGATGATGACGATCGGGCGGCGCGCGTCCACCGCACCCACTATTAACACAGGCATTCACGGAGCGCCGAAAGTTGAGCTACGCTCGCGCATGCTCGGCGGCCCGCTCTCCGTCGGAATCCTGCTCGCGTTCGGCACCAGCGTCTGCTGGGCGCTGACCAACGTCGCCGTGGCGAGCAGCGGGCGCATGGTCGGCCCCGTGCGCGGGCTGCTGTGGGCCGAAGTCTTCGGGGGCGCGCTCGCCGCTGCCGTCGGGTGGGCCGTCGGCGAACCGACGGGGGCGTTCACGCTCGGCCTCGCGGGCTGGCTGCTGGTCGCGGGCGTGGCGTCGCTGGCGGGATACCTGTGCATGTTCTACGCGCTCGCGCGCGGCCGGCTGTCGATCGCCGTGCCGATCATGTCGGGCTGGGCGGTGATCTCGACGCTGCTGTCGGTGCTGGTGCTGGACCAGCCGGTGCGGTCCCCGCAGCTGGCGGGCTCGGTCATGGTCGTCGTCGGGATCGCGCTGGTATCGCGGCACGCGCGCCCTGCCGATGCCGATCCCGACGCCCAATCCTCTGCCACCGCTGACGAGCGGCGCGGCGCCGTCCCGCGCTGGGTCTGGGCGTCGCTGGGCGCGGCGCTCGGCTTCGGCGTGCTGATTCCCGCCGTCGTGCGCATCGCGCCCGCGGTCGGGCGCCTGCGATCGGTGGCAGCGGTGTTCGGCGCCGACATCGTGCTCGGGTTGCCGCTCGCGGCCGTGTTCCGGATCAACCTGCGCCCGCCACCGCGCGCCGCGTTGCCGTCCGTCGCGCTCGCGGGGCTCCTCGAGGCGGCCGGCTTCGTGTGTATCGCGCTCGCCAGCGCGCGCGCCGCGCTCGCCGTGGTGTCGCCGCTGGCAAGTCTCTCGTCGGCGCTGACCGTGATCTACGCCTGGGTCGTGCTGCGCGAACGCCCGCATCCGGTCGCGCTGGCCGGCGCGGCGCTGGCCTGCGCGGGCGTCATCGCCGTCGCCTCGTGACGTCGCGAGTGGCGTGCAAGTGGTGTGAAGGTGTGCCGCGCATGCGCTACACTCCCGGCGCCATGGCTCACCAATACATCTTCACCATGCAGAATCTCCGTCGGGTTCACCCACCCAACAAGGAGGTCCTGAAGGGGATCTACCTGTCGTTCTATCCCGGCGCGAAGATCGGCGTGCTCGGGTCGAACGGCGCCGGCAAGTCGACCCTGCTGCGCATCATGGCCGGCGTCGACACCGATTTCTTTGGCGAGGCCAAGCCGGCCGACGGCACGCGCATCGGCTTTCTGCCGCAGGAGCCGTCGCTCGACGCGAAGAAGGACGTGCTCGGCAACGTCGAGGAGGCGGTCGCCGGCGTCAAGGGCTTGCTCAAGCGCTTCGACGAGGTGAACCTGCGCCTCGGCGAGGACCTCTCGCCCGCAGAGATGGAGAAGCTGCTCGAGGAGCAGGGCAAGCTGCAGGATGCGATCGAGGCGGCCAACGGCTGGGACATCGATCGCACGCTGGAGATCGCGATGGACGCTCTCCGCCTGCCGCCGCCCAACGCCGACGTGAACAAGCTGTCGGGCGGCGAGCGCCGCCGCGTCGCGCTCTGCAAGATCCTCCTGCAGCGGCCGGATCTGCTGCTGCTCGACGAGCCGACCAACCACCTGGACGCCGAGAGCGTCGCCTGGCTCGAGCACCACCTGCACGAATACCCAGGCACGATCGTCGCCGTCACGCACGATCGCTACTTCCTCGACAACGTCGCCGGCTGGATCCTCGAGCTCGATCGCGGCGCCGGCATCCCCTGGCAGGGCAACTATTCGTCGTGGCTCGACCAGAAGCAGAAGCGGCTCGCGCAGGAAGAAAAGGCCGAGTCGTCGCGCCAGCGCACGCTCGCGCGCGAGCTGGAGTGGGTGCGCGCATCGCCGCGCGCGCGCCAGGCGAAGAGCAAGGCGCGCCTGGCGGCCTACGAACAGCTGCTGTCCGAGGAGCAGACCAAGCGCGAGGACACCATCGAGATCGCGATCCCGCCCGGGCCGCGCCTCGGCGACGTGGTGGTCAAGGCCGAGCACCTGTCCAAGTCCTACGGCGATCGCGTGCTCATCGAGGACTTGACCTTCAACCTCCCGCGCGGCGGCATCGTCGGCGTGATCGGCGCCAACGGCGCCGGCAAGACCACGCTGTTCCGGATGATCACCGGCCAGGAGAAGCCCGATGGCGGCACGTTGCGCATCGGCGAGACCGTCAAGCTGGCGTACGTCGATCAGAGCCGCGACACACTCGCCGGCGACAAGACGGCCTTCGACGAGATCGCGCAAGGCGCGGAATTCTTGGAGGTCGGCAAGCGCAAGGTCCCGGCGCGCGCCTACGTCGCCGGGTTCAACTTCAAGGGAGCCGACCAGCAGAAGCGTGTGAAGGATCTGTCAGGCGGCGAGCGCAACCGCGTTCACCTGGCCAAGGTCCTGCGCAGCGGCGGCAACGTGCTGCTCCTCGACGAGCCGACCAACGACCTGGACGTCGACACGCTTCGCGCGCTCGAGGACGCGCTGCTGTCCTTCGCCGGCTGCGTGGTCGTCATCAGCCACGACCGCTGGTTCCTCGACCGCATCGCCACCCACATACTGGCGTTCGAGGGCGACAGCCAGGTCGTCTGGTTCGAAGGCAACTACCAGGACTACGAAGCCGACCGCCACCGCCGCCTGGGCTCCGCCGCCGACCAGCCCCACCGGATTCACTACAAGAAGCTCGTTCACTAGGCACGCGCGCTTTTTCCCGAGGTTTGGGATAAAGTGAAGCCCCGATGATTCCTTACGCAGACCTCGAGCGGGCGCTGGCCCGATGGAAGGCCCGGTCGCGCTCGGGCGCGACCGAGGTCGGCGGCCACGACATCGTGCACTCCAGCGAGGACGCCGGCAGCCACCCCGCGTCTCTGCAGAACGGAACGACGGGTGAGATCGACGCGAACGAGCTGGTCGAGAGCTACGACGACTAGCGCGGACGAGACGACGAGCGCGGACTAGAAGTAGAACCTGACGCCGAGACCGCCCTCGAAGGTCAGGCCGTTGTAGATGTAGAACGCGGGGTCGATCTCGAAGAAGACTTCGAGAAAGTTCGGGTTGTTGAACATCAGCGCGAGCCCGACGGGCATGCGGGCGCCGAGGTTGAAGCCGCGGCCGCCGAAGATGACGACGCGGCCGCCGCCGCCGATGTACCAGTCGAGCTGGGCCGAGCTGCGCACGATGTTCGACTGCCAGAGGTAGTCGACGTTGATGCTGGTGTCGAAGTAGCCCTGGCAGTGCGTCACGCCGTTGCTGTCGGTGAAGCACTGGGCGCCCACGCCGGCGCCGTAGTTGGTGAAGCCGAGCGCGAAGTCGAACGCATTGGTCGGGCCGACCCAGTACTTGCCGGACAGGCCGGTCGGATCACCCAGGACGAAGCCGAGCCCGATCTTGCGGCCGTACCCGACCTCGGTCGCGCTGGCCGAGCGAGCGCTCGCGGCCAGTAGGAAAACCGCGAACAGGGTGGTTAGGACCGTGCATTTCATGACGGGCATACTACGGTGAAACCATGGATCCCGAGAAGTTTTCAGCTGCAGTGTGGACATGACAATTGGGTATTGTTCTTAACCACGGATGAGCCGACGAGAAGGGGCCCGTCCGGTGCACGATGCAGATTGTGTTGACGGTGCCGTCGTGAGAGTGGCAGCGAGAGCGCTCTTGGTTAGCCTGCTTGGTGTCGTGGCGTGTCGGGGTGACGTCAGCGATCGCGCTGTCGCGAATGCGCCCGCGCCCGCTGCGCGCGCTCCGTCGCCGCCCGCGCCTCGACGACACCGCGGACCCGATGCCGATGCGCTGCCACCCGCCGCCGGCCTGCCGCCCGAGCGCCGCGCGCTGCAGGTCGTCGACGGCCAGGATCGGATCGTCGACGCCGACGTCGCGCGCGCGCGCGGGCTCACGCTGGTCGATCTGTCCGACGGTTGGGCGCCGCGCATCTTCGCCGACGGCGTCGCTGCCGGCGGCGCCGCCGCGGTGCTACCCAACCGCTATCGCGCGGTCTTCGTCGGCCTGGCCGCCAACAAGACCGACGGCGACGGCCAGCCTCTCTCGCCCGGCGAGCAAAACTACCTGGAGCTGTACGGCATCCCCCCGACGCTCTCGGTGCTGCGCGAGCGTTTCCTCGCCGACGCGGCCCGCGCATGCGATCCGACGTTTGACGCCAGCAAGCTCCTGGCGCTCGATTCGATCGAGACCTGGGGCGCGACGTCGGAGCAAAAGGAGCTGGCCAGGTTCCACGCGCGCGAGCAGCGGCTGGAGGCCGCCCGCATGAAGGCCAACGCGCCCAACCTGGAAGCGCTGGCCGAGATGGATCGGCGGTTCGCCAAGGACGTCAAGGTGCACCTGCGCGCCGAGGCCGAGCACGAGGCCTTCGCCGAGATCGAGAAGCGCCTCGCCTGCGAGGGTCTGATGGATCCGAGCAAGCACGCGCCTGGCCGCTACGACACGGTGATGCGCAATGCGGTCGTGGATTTTCAGCAGAAGCACACCCTCATCGACCAGGCCGACATCAAACGCTCGACGCTGGAGGCGCTGGCCCGGCCGCTGCTGGACAACGACTTCGAGTCGCTGCAGCGCGTGCTGGCCGAGCGCGCCGCGCACGCGGGCGGCATCCTCGAGGACGGGTCGATCCCTCCGACGACGACCTATCCCGGCAGCGACGGCTTTCGCCATCCGATCCCGGACCTGGTCGGCGCGGCGACGACGGCGTTGCTGGCGCGCCTCGACATCGAGACGCCCGGGGACGCGCTGGCGTTCTTTCGCCGGCGCACGCCGAGCGACATGCGCTGGCTGCGCGTCGCGGTGCGTTTTCCTCCGCTGCCGGAATATTACGGCCCACCCGGAAGCACCATGGACCTCTCCGCCGAGATCGACCGCGGCGACGTGTGGTACGACTTTCCGTTCGATGCGTCCGGCGTTCGCCAGCCACAGCCGCGCGAGCGTTATCCGTCGTTCACGCTGTTCGTGAAGTGGCGTGGCGAGCGCGTGCCGCTGGTGAGCTGGCGCACCACGGTCGGCGGCTGGCGATCGGAGCTCGCGTCGGATGGCCAGGAATACTTCCGCTACAAGGGGTCGGACGTCGGCCAGCACGTCTGGCGGCACATCGTCGCGGCGCCGGTCTGGATCCCTCCCCCGTCGTCGCCGCTCGGCTCGATGGTGAAGGAGAAAAAGGTCAACGGCGCATTCGTGAAGGTGACCAACTACGACGAGACCGGTCCGGGCTATCTGTCCGCGTACGGGCTGGCGGCGGCGATTCACGTCGAGATGCACAAGGGCGCGTCGGGCTACACCTACTTCGACAACGGCATCCGCACGCACGGATCGTTCGACTACACTTCGCTGCGCGGGCGCTTCTCGCACGGCTGCCATCGCCTGTACAACAACCAGGCGGTGCGCATGTTCTCGTTCGTGCTCGCGCACCGGCGCGCGAAGACGCTGGGACCGATCGCGCTCGGTTTTCGCCGCACGTTTTGGGCGAAGGGTGAGGTCTACGAGATGCGCCTGCCCAGCCGTGGCTTTTACTATGAGCTCGAGCCTCCGCTGCCGGTCGAGACGCTCGAGGGGCACGTTCGCGGCGTTCGCCAGAAGCCGTTCGCGGGCTATCTGCGCAAGCCGGGCGTGAAGTACTCGAGCAATCGGGTGCCGTCGCTCTCCGAATCGCCGGAGAGCAAGGCGGGCGGCGAGGAGCCGCCGTGACGCTGCTGCGCGCGGCGATTCCGCTTGCTCTCGCGGTCTCGGCCGGCGCTTGCGAAGGCAACCGAGCGGCGCGCCAGCACGGAGCGGGGGCCGACGCCGAAGTTGCGGCGGAGCACGTGGACCTGAGCAGGTCTCCCCACACGCTCATACCTGAGCCGTACGGTTCGTCGCCGTCCAGGACGTCCCCATCTCCGGACGCTGCTGCCCGGGACGACAGTGGCGCGGCGGTAACGTCGGCGAATGAAACAACGAGCGGAACCGCTGACACGACGAGCGACGACGGATCGCTGGTCGGCGAGGAGCGAGACCGCGATCCGCGCTCAGACACCGTGAAAATCAAGGTGATCATCGACGCGCGCCGACAAGCGCACGTCATCTGGGGCCGCAAGGACTTCGGCGTCGCGCCGCTGGAGCTCGAGCGGCCGCGCGACAGCGGCCCGCTGGATCTCATCGTGGTGGCGCCTGGTTACCTGCCGCTGCACGCGCGCGCGCTCACCGACCGCGACGATGTGCTGAGCTTGCGGCTCTATTCGGCCGCGGAAGCGCCGCAGCTGTTGGGTTACCGGCCAGAGACCGCGCCGGCGGGCGACAGCGGATCGGCGCCATCGACCGGGAATGCGCCTCCAAATTCGCCTCAAAACAAGGGGGAAAAACGCACCGAGGAGAAGGGCACGAGCGGCACGCACGGCGATTTACATGCTCCCAAAGGAAAGACAGGCGACGAAAAAAATCTGGCGACGAAGCCGATGGCGAAAAAACAGGGCAAATAGAGGGTGAAATCGACACGCGCGCACCTACAGAGACCGCATCAAACCTCTGATAAAGCAAAAATCAGCTAAAAAACCGCGTTTTTTTCTTCCATGTTCACTTCTTCTCCCGTAGATTCCCGGGCCAACTTTTGAATACCGGCAGTCTCGCCGGGAAGAGGAGAAGGCATGGCCAAACTGATGTCGAAGTCGGAGCTCATTCAGAAACTCGCGGACGAGCACTCGGAGAAGCTCACGCGTAAGGACGTCAAGGGCGTTCTCGAGTCGCTTGCTCAGGTGGGCTACAAGGAGCTCAAGAAGACCGGCACCTTCCTGGTCCCTGGCTTCGCCAAGTTCGTGGTGATCAAGAAGCCGGCCACCAAGGC
>CAZNCQ010000321.1:0-7975 GCA_964571275.1 uncultured Myxococcales bacterium | reverse complement strand
GAGAATCACAACCTCCGCATCGTGGACTCGAAGCTCGAGATCTCGCCCGCGTACGGGATCCGGTGGCAACGCGACGTGCTCGATAACTCCGTGGCTGTCATCGCGTTCACCGAACGTGCTGACAAGGTGCGAATCGAGAGCACCGTTCTGATCGAGCACTACGAAGAAGCCCCCCTCGATTTCTTGGTGGAAGATTTCGCGGTGAGGTATCCGTTCCAGTATCAGGTTCACGACGTTCTGGACCTGGCCCCATTCTGTACCCCGACGTGGCCGGGCGATCGCGCGGAGGTCCTGAGCTGGCTCGGCGGCGTCTCGCTCGGATCGAGCACGATCGAAACCTTTCTCTTGCTGGATCGCCTGAACCACGCGATCCGCGACCGGTTCCGCTACGAGGTGCGCGAACAGCCCGGGGTACAATCGCCCCGCACGACGCTCACGAACGGGAGCGGTTCGTGCCGAGATCTTGCGGCGTTCTTCACGGAAAGCTGCCGCCATCTCGGCCTCGCCAGCCGTTTCGTGACCGGCTACAACCTGTCGTACGCCGACGTGGGGAATGGTTCGACGCACGCGTGGGCCGAGGTCTACCTCCCCGGGCCCGGCTGGAAGGGCTTCGACCCGACGGCCGGCGTCGTCGCAGGATCCTCTCACATTGCCGTTGCGGTGGCGCACCATCCCGAGACCGTCCCACCCGTTGCCGGCAGCTTCCTCGGGCCGACCGGCATCCAGCCACAGATGCACGTCACGGTAGGGGTGCGCGAGGCCGGCGGCACTGCGAGCCTCACGAAGAGCGACGGCAGCAGACCCAAGTGACCTCAGTCGCCGATCGAGTGATCGTCCGCCAAAACGGGGTCCGATGTCATCGGAACGTCGAGATGATCTGGACCTCCCGATCAAAGTACGAGGGGAGTGTGTTCCAAGGGTTGGGCAGAACAGCATCGGTCACGTAGATCCAGCCGGCACCGAGCGCGTGCGCGCGTCCCAGGGTCGCCTCCAGCGCCTCCGCCGGCACTTCGCTGACGAGATGGGCAAATCGCTCCGGAGATCCCGCCGGCATCCACGCGCCGGGCTGGAACGCGTCGTACATCCCGAGTTGCGCGGAAAAGAGCACCATGAGATCGGTGAAATACACGTACGATGCGCAAAGGCGGGTGCCCAACGCAATGAAGGCCTGCGGGTCGCGCGCGCGAGCCGCGTTGGCGTAAGCCAGAAACGTCGACTCCATGGCGTCGCAGTCCGTGTCCATCGGTCCCTCCGACAGGAAGATCCCGGACGGATGGTAAAAATCGTAGTATCGGTCGATGTCCAGGTGGACGTCGGCACTGGCGCGCTGGCCGTAAGCGGTACTGACGTAGCCCAGCACCAGGATTCCGGCCTGGCGCGCGCTCGCAATGGCGTCGAGATACGTCGAATCGACGAGGGCGCCGGGGCCGTCGGCGGGGTTGGCCACGATGATGCCCACCGTCGGGGCCGCCGCAACGAGGCGGTCCCACTCGGCGCCCGGATAGACATAGGCCGGCACGAACATCCGCGAGGCGCCGGCCGCCGCGGTTGGCGCCGCCGGGCCCTCCTCGCCGGTGTCCGTGGCGGTGTCGGTCCGGTCTCCTCCGTCGGCACCAACGGCCAGTAAGTGCGGCTCGGCTGGCTTGTTGTCGCCGCACCCGAATGCCAAGACGACCTCGAGCACGATCGTCATCCAACCCGCTCGTAAGCCTGATGGCCCCGGCGTTCTGGCCTCCCTGGTCGCGTATCCGTCTTTGATGGAGCTCGTAGTGCCAGGAATGTAGAGGTGGCGCGCCCATCCACAAGGGCAGCTGTCCCAATCTGGCCGCAAATCAGCGGCACCAGACCGCGAGGTGCGTGTAAAGACGCGCGCCGGCGGGGAAGTGGATAGGAAGTTCAAATGCCGATTCGCTCTGTCACGGTGTCTCGCCCGAGCTTGGCGACCTCCCGATATCGAAAGCAGCCGACGACGTGGTCGTTGGCGATCCCGACGGCCTGCATGTGCGCGTAGATGATCGTCGAACCGACGACGGTAAAGCCAAGGCCCTTCAGATCGCCGCTCATGGCGTCGGATTGGGCAGTGCGCGCGGGGATGTCCCACCCGCCGTGCGGGGCCGTTCAGGTGCATGGTGCGATCGGGCAGCGCCGCGTGCTCGGCCGCGTTTGCCACGTCCTTTACGGCCGAGATAGCGCCCCATATCAGGAGGTCTATTGACGGCGAAACCGTGCTCGCGCAATAGCATCCACGCGTGGTGTGTAACGGCACTCACGGACAAGCAGATTGTTGTTTACTCGACGCCGGCTGAGTTATAGGGGACCGGCTCTTGTGTCTGCGGTCACAAGAGAGGGAGTCCAACGATCAACGGAGGGGGGAGACCATGAAGAGGTCAGGAGAGAACAGCTGGTCCACGATGTGTGGACGCGCAGCCTTATCATTGACCGTGCTGGCGCCGTGTCTGGCGCTCCACGGTTGCGGCGCACCGCCGCTCGAAGGTACCGCCGACAACACGGCACCGACGGAACCGCTTTTCGAGCGACAAGGCGACCTGGTCGTCACGACGTTCACCGACGATTCGGCTTCGCCGCTGCACGTGCAGGTGAAGTCGTGCACCGCGGACACGGCGGCAGAGATCCAGTCGATCGACTGCACCGTCGATTCCGGCTACGCCTTGGTCGGCGGCGGCGCGTTCGCCAACTACACGGGGCTGGGTGCGCTGCTCACCGCCAGCCGGTTCATTGATGGGCGGACCTGGCATGGAGCCTCGAAGGATCATCAAGCGGTCGACGTCTACAAGCTGACGACGTACGCGATCGGGCTGCGCCTCGACGGCGTGAACGCCGCCACCCTGCGCGGGGAGCTCGCCCACGCCAGCGTCACCGTCCCGCCGAACGTGGCCGTATCCGCCCCCAGCCTGGGCATGGGCGGCCCGCCGATCGGCACCAGCGGCGGCGCGCAGGCGAACACCAGCGGGCCCGGCCAGCTGCTCACCACGGTCAAGTACGGAGCGATGGCGTCGAAGGACCACATCGTGTCGTCGCCCGGAACCATCACCGGCAGCATGACGGGCGTGATCGGGACCTGGGGCGGGAACACCATGATCGAAGGATTCGGACAGCTCGACGTTCAGTTCCTCGACGGCAGCACGCAAACCGTCGGCACCGGCGTGGCGACGTCGACGGGGATCGTGAGCAGCGGATGGGGGATCGTCGGGTTCGGGGGCTCGTCGAGCTTCACCAGCGGGCCCGGGCGCATGCTCTTCCGGGTCGGACCGAACGGAAACGCCCGCAGCGTGATCGCGCAGTCGAAGGATCACCTGCAGGTCAGCGCGGGCAGCATCGTTTCGTCGTGGACCCAGATGCGCAAGACGCCGAACAGCCACAGCCTCTGCAACCCGGGCGCGGCGCTGGCGACGAGCATGGACGCCTGCGTGAACAGCATCTGCGCGTCGGATTCCTTCTGCTGCAACAGCAGCTGGGACTCGGTCTGCGTCGGCGAGGTCACGTCGATCTGCGGGCGGTCGTGCGCCAACTTCAGCTGCGGCTCGTCGTCGTACAACCCGTCGTTCTGGAACGACGGCGGCAACGTTCAGCAGCACAACAACTGCTACAACTACTCGAACAACCACCGCACGGACACGTTCGCGCAGCCGGGCAACGCGTCGGGAGAGTGCTGCAATGTCGTCGACGTCCCGACCATCGCCAAGTACTCGCAGGCCGATGGTCTGATCTCGACCACGCTGGCCGCCGGCTGCGGCGACAGCCGCGAGCTCCTGGCCATGGTCATCGCCCCGTCCATTCCCGACTATCACTGGTATCGCCGCGACGCGAACGGGTTCTGGACGCACAAGCCCGGGCACACACCGGCGACGAACGTCGACAACTCCGGCGTCACCATCACCAACCCCGAGACTGCGAATCGCGGGCCATATACGATCTTCGGCGGCTATTTCTGCACGTGCTCGAGCGCCACCGAGGGCGCCGGCCACGCGGTCATCAACTGAGGGAGGGGGACCATGAACATCACCAGCTTGAAAATCTTTTTTGGGATGGCCACGCTCCTCTTCACGGTGGCGGTGCTTGGCAAGGCAGACGCGCAAACAACGGCTGAGACCTGGCAGGTCGAGGTCGACATCAACTCCGGGTTGCCGAACCCGGTCTTCACGCTGACCTCGGCCGAGCTGGCCGATCTCAAGAGCCGGCTGGGGTCGGCGAAATCGGTCGCCGGGGCCAGCCCCAACGTCAAGACCATCCGGCCGTCGATCCTCGGCTATCGCGGGCTGACCGTCACCGGCAAGTCGGCCGACGGCACCCAGACCACCGGGGATGTGGAGGTGTACAAGGGCAAGATCCTCCGCCGCGCGCCCGGTCCCGCCGCCGTCCTGGACGACAGCGCCACCGGCCTCGAGCGCCAGCTCTTGGCGCTAGGCATGGCGAAGAAGGTCATCTCGCCCGGCGCCATGACGGAGATCCAGAAGAGTCTGCCGTAACCTGGCAGGTTTGCCCTGACAATACCGAGAACCGTCGATGGCGGGCGGTTCTCGAGTTGTCCGGAGAGGTGGTGCTGGCCCTACGCCAACCGGTCAGTTTGAGTGAGCCGGTCGATCGCGTGCCTGATCCCCTGAACCGTTACGAGCAGGGACGGAAGGGGCACACTGTCCGCGACTCGACCTCGGTTATCGAGACGCAGCAGCGCTCCATTCCCGTCGTAGTGGGGCAACTCCAGGCCAAATTTGGCAACTTCCTTCGACACCCGGCGGCTGCTTTCGTCGCAACGCCTCCAGGACCCGCTGCGCACGAGAATCCCGCTTCGATCATTGCTTCTCGCGCGACCGCCAAGCCAGCGTAACCTACAAGCTCGATAAAGATGGGGCAGGCCAAAATTGCCTGGCCATGACGAGGGCAGCGACTCCGATACCGAAGTAGAGCAGCCAATCGCCGATAGAGATGTGTGCCATCGCCGTCGCCGGAAGCCGTCATCGTCCGGGCGGTAGGTACCCGCTGTCGGCCAGCCAGTCGGCCAGGCGCTGAGGCCAGGTTTTGATCGAGACCAACTTCGAGCGGTCACCCATGTTAAAGGCGTGCTTCCCCTGCGCGAAGAAGTGGGCCTCGACGCGAACGCCGGCGCCGCGCAGCTTCTCGAACAACTCCAGCGCCGTCTTATCGCAGCCGTAGTCGTCGTCGTTCGCGACCAGCAGGAATGTCGGCGGGGCGTCGTGCGGGATGGTGTCGGGCGCCTTACCGCCCGGGTAGATCAGGATTTGAAAGCTCGGGCGACCGCTTAGACGATCGATCGGATCGACGGCGTGCGGATCGCCGGCGCCCGGCGCGTAGGCGACCATCGACGCGAGCTCACCACCGGCCGAGAAGCCCATCAGCCCGACGCGATCCGGGTCGATGCCCCATTCGCGGGCGTGGCTGCGCACCAGTCGAATGGCGCGGTAGGCATCGTCGCGCGCGTGTTCGAGTGTGTACGGCGAGCCTGCTTCCTTGGGCAGGCGGTACTTGAGCGCGAACGCCGCCACGCCCAGGTTGCGCAGGTATTCCGCCGGTTGCTTGCCCTCGGCGTTGAATACCAGCTCGCGGAATCCGCCGCCGGGCGCGATCACGATCGCGGTGCCGTTGGCCCGATCCTTCTTGGGGAGAAATGCCGTGAGCGACGGGTTGTTGATCTGGCGCACCCACCAATCGCGGGCCTGCTCGGGCTCGTCGCGCCGGGCCTCGAACCCGGGCGCGCCGTTGGGCCACAGCGGGATGACTTGCAGTGCCTGCTCGGCGGACGAGACGCTCGCGGCCAGCAAGATCGCCACCGGGACGAATAATCTTCCAACCAATTTCACGAGAAGATCGGCCATCAACGACTCCTTGGCTAGAGGCAAAACGTAGTTCCGGCGGTTCGATTTCGAGCATACGGCCTGCTACGACCGCGCCTGCGCCAACGACCCAGCACCCGCGTCCACGCCGCCCCCTCCGCCGCCGGTCCCGCCGGTCCCGCCTGCTCTTCAGGCGCCGCCGATGAGCTGGAGCAGGATAGTATGCCGACCGAGGCGAGAGGAGACAGGGATGAAGACATTTCGACAGACAGCGATCATCGCAGCGGTGCTACTGGGAGCTTTCGCAGGTCGGGCATCTGCACAGGTCACCGACCAGTTCAATTATACGGTAGGGCCGCCCGTGCCGAGCCCGTGGGTGTGGGCGGTCAGCGGTTCGTCGACGAACCAGATCACGGTGTCGTCCGGCAACAAGGTCCTGCGCACGAACTACTCCGGCTCCGGCTGGTACACGCTGACACGAAACGACGTCGCCAGCACCACCAAAGACGGAACCGTGTATGACATCGATTTCTGGGACGATGGCACCCAGAACTACGGCATTCTCTTTTCCGTCCAGCTCACGGACGGTTCAATTGCTGGAATCGGCGTCAACAACAACGTTGCCAACGGTAAGTACTACTTTCGAACCAACCCGAACGGTAATACCGGGACGATCATTCAGGCGCCACGCAACGGCATGGCCTTCAACAACAACTGGCACCTCCTGCAGATCTACGTCGTCCACTATGCCGCCAATCCCAGCGAGAACCGGCGCGTCTGGGCGGCGGTGGACGGCATTCCCTCGACCTCGGTCGCTCTGGGGGAAACCGTGACCGCGTCCTCGGTCTCCATCATGGGGAACTGGAGCAAGCCGGCCAGCGCCGCCTACTTCGACAACTTCAGGACGAAGAACTTTGCTGCCTCCTTCGAATCTCACCCGGTGGCGTCGGGAAATTGTTCCGCAACGCTCGGGAGCGTATCCACGGGTTCCGACCAGAACGGGACGTTTCTGTTCAATCCAAGCAGCACCGACTGGGCCTATGTGGATTGCTCATTCCCCGGTCAGTATTTGAACGGCTATTCCTATTTTGTCCCGTTCGGTTGGTTCATCATGGACAACTACGACGGCACGCCGAACCAGATCGACGTGCCGGACAATTGGGCCATCGCTCCCAGCACGACGACAGCGGGGAAGACGATCTTTGGCGGACTTGCGTGGTCGTGGCAGGGGGGGACGTTGGGGTTCGGCTTCACCGGCAATCTCCGATGGCCTGTGGGCGACGACTTCAGCTACGACGTCATGCTGCCCTTCTTCAACGCCGGCGCCATGGTGCATTTCGACGGTTGGATCCCGCCCGTGGGGAGGGGCGGCGCGAGCCGGCTCTACAGCCTGGACTACGGCCTGATACCCTGACCGTCCGGCCGACCGATCGTGCCGGAACGCGACGGACCCGTGGGGTTAGATCGGGCTGGAGAAGAACCGCTCCTGAAGGTGAAGGGGCTCGACACCGGCGCGCACGTCACTTACACCGAGGAGGAGCCGAATGCGCTCGCACCCGAGAAAGTCGGACCCTTCCTCAAGGCGATCCGCGATCGGCATCCGCAGCACCTCGGTATGGTGGCGCTCGGGTTCGCAACCGGCTGGCGACCGTCGATGATGCGGCCGCTGCGCCGGAGCGGACCGTCGGCGGACGTGCTCTGGGAGAAGAACGTGGTGCTGGCGCGGCGGTCGCAGACGCGCGGTGACGAGGTTCGGGAGGCGACGAAAAACGCGACGCGCTTCCGGGTCACGCTGCCGCCGGATGTGATGGCCGTCCTTCGCTGGCACGCCGACCGCTTGCCGGAGGCGATGCGCCGGACTTTCCAGGACCTCGCCCGTCTCGCTTCGGTCGACGGTCTCGTCCAGCGCAGCATCTGCGGGCACCTCACCGAGGAGATGACCGAGCGCTACAGCTCAGTCGCGCAGGCAGAGGTCGAGGCGGCGCTAGGAAAGGTCGTCTCGCTCGCCGGCTACCGTGGTCTCTTGCGGAAGCCCGGCCGTCCGAAGCGCAGTGGTGGGAAAGTGGTGGGAAACGCCACCACGCCTTCAGCCACCGTCGCCGCAGCATCGTCACAAACGTCGCTAGGACATAGCTTTTCGGGAGCGGGATACCGGGTTCGAACCG
>CAZNCQ010000320.1:0-8024 GCA_964571275.1 uncultured Myxococcales bacterium | reverse complement strand
AAGGCCGAGGCCAAGGCCGAGTCCGAGGCCGGAAATCAGGTTGTAGTCGCGTTTGATGAGTTCGCGTCCGAGTGACCGCGCGAACGTGTCGAGAGCGTCCCGGCCGAGAGGAGAAGGGTCGTGTGCGCTGCCCGAGACGAAAACGTTCCTCCGGACTGCCCGCCGCTTGAGCTCGCGTAGCAGGTCGGTGATCTCTGCGTAGTCGTCGAGCAGAAGCGTCTGGATCCCGTAGTTCTGCAGGTCTTCGATCCGAAGGACGAGCTTGCGTGCCTGATACTCGAATTCCGCGTCCGTCAGATCGGTGGTCTTGGTGACCTTCCGCATGACGCAGTAGTGATCCCGCTTCTTCTCTCCTAGCTGCGCGCGGATCCTGGCCAAGATGTAGTCGATATTCGGGTCGGCGAAGCTGTATCCCAAGAAGAGGAATGACTTCGACACCAGGTGTCCGCGGAGCTGCACGCTGAAGAGATTGCGGGTCTGATCGAACGTCGAGTAGTCCTCCTTCGTGAGCACGGCTTCGTCTGGTTGATCGACGTCGCCGTGCATCTTGTAAATGGTTGCGTCAGCGCGCGGCACACTCACGAGGAGGTCCTCTCCGCGCCTCTTCACGTCGACTCGTCGATGGGCTTCGCGGAAGGCGTCTTCCAAGAGGTGGTCGTAGTTCGTCGTCCAGATCGCCGAGATCGGCAGCGAGGCGATCAGACGATGGTTTTCGGTGAGCGCGGCATCCTTCGTGAACTCGGTCACTAGCAGCTGGTTGATGTGGTGTCGGCTCTTGCGCTTGTTTTTGTGGTATTGGGCCAGCGCGATGAGGTCCGTTTCTCGATTGATGTCGAGCCCGAGTTCCTCCGCGACATCCTGCATGAGGCCCTTCCAGTCGACGAATCCCGACGCCCGCGACATTCCAGCACCCAGGAAGAGCGCAACGGTATCGGAGTCCATTTCGCGTTGGAAATTGGAGAGCAGGGTCTTTCGATCGATGACGGACACGTCTTTAGAACCCGAGCGCCCGAGCGATTCGGTCTATGAATCCCGGTTTTTCGTTTTGCTTACGCCATGCTTCCTCGACCCACTCGCCGAAGTCCTTCGCCGTCGACCAGACGTGAGTGGGGGCGCCATGCTCGTTCAATAGACTGGGAACTCGACCGCGGCGCGCCGTTCCCCCCTTGCGGTCGGGGACCTTGTTGATGTGCAGGCCAAGGAGGGCGTTCCGACGCCTGATGCTCTCGTTGATCTCGTACCTCACCCAGGGCCGTGAAGCGGTTTGCGAGCCGATGAGCACCGCCGTGACCGACGTGCCATCGAGACCTTCATCTATTAGCCGCTCGAGAGCGCGCTGGTTCTTTTCCTTCGCCTCCTCCCATAGCGAGCGATCAGCGAATCCCGCCGACTTCGCCCCGAACACGATCCCGCTGTTTCGGATCTGGTTCGCCTTCCAGATGTCCATGTAGTGGAACGAGAAGTAGACGTGCCGCACCGCGAGCCCCTTATCGAGAAGGCTCAAACGTATCAGGGAACATCTGTTCAGGTCAAGGACGGGCGGGATTGCGGCCGCGCCGCGGCCGTGGCGACTTTCACGGTCAACCGATCCCCTCGCAGGCGCAAGCGGTGCCGGGGATTTGCGACATCTCGGCATTCGCGCCTTTCGTCGTCCGAGGGATCAAGCCTCGTACCTGTCGAGTGAAGCCAACGCCGGTGAGTGAAATCACCGATGCGTCGGGGCGGATGCTCGCGGCCAAACTCCGGTACCCCCGCCGACCCTCTGCCTGTCGTCGATCCGGGCCCTGCCAGGTCGGCGCAGAACCTGAGGAGCCGCTCATTCGTCAGGGCTGCGGCCGAGCGCGATCGCCGAGGATTCGTCTCGCCAATGCCCCATCCGCGGCCGTACTCTGGAATCGCCTGGAAGCTTTTGCCTTGCGCCACCCAGATCGCGAGCGAATGAGCGAAGAGATACTGACGGTCCAGGTTGCGGCCCTGCTCAAGGTCGCGGACAAGACCGTCTACGCGACGGTTCAGAAGGGGGGAGATCCCGGCGTTCAAGGTGCGCGGCCAGTGGCGATTCCAGCGCACGGATACGGCTACATCCGGCAGTACTACCGACCATGAAGAAGATCCCGCCGCCCGTTCCGATCCCGCCACCCCAGGCGCCACCGCCTGGGCTGGCTGCGGACGTCGTGGCGTCGGGACAGCCGGTTCATCCCGAGGACCGCATAAAGCTGTTCAGCGACAAGCAGTGGGAGCTGTTCGTCCAAGAGTGGGTTGATTCACTGCGCGACGAGTACGAGCTGGTCGAGCGGTGCGGCGGCGCAGGCGACATGGGGCGCGACGTCATCGCCATCGTGAAGGGCGGCAGCGGCGCCTGGGACAACTACCAATGCAAGCACTACGACGACTCGCTG
The DNA here is from genome assembly GCA_964571275.1 of uncultured Myxococcales bacterium. Classification (GTDB taxonomy): domain Bacteria; phylum Myxococcota_A; class Polyangia; order Fen-1088; family Fen-1088; genus DASRQZ01. Next base: position 5,625 of record CAZNCQ010000320.1, on the reverse strand, counting down.
AAGCCCGGTGACGTCTGGCTCGAGCTGGGGAAGCTCGCGTACTACACGAAGCGTGGCGACTACGTGTATCCACGTCGCTACTATTTCATCGCGCCGAGAGGTGCTGGCACGAAGCTGTCGAACCTTCTGAAGAAGCCCGAGGAGCTACGGAGCGAGCTGCTGAAGCAGTGGGACGCCCACTGTCGGGTGGGCATCACGAAGACTGAGATCGTCGAATGCGATGCCGCCATGAAAGCGCACATCGAAAGCCTCGACTTCACGATCTTCCAGGCCACTCCCGTGCTGCGCATCATCGAAGCGCATGCCAAGACGAGGTGGTACGCGGCGCGGTTCGGGGGTGGGCTTCCTCAGCGCCCTGAACCACTCACGCCGCCTGTTGTTCCTGCCGGCAACGAGACCGTCTTCGTCAGGGAGCTTCGGCGCGCGTATGCGGACTACCTCAAGCAGGAGATGAAGGACGTCGACGCAGGTCTCGATGGCCGGGAGGACTTGCGCGAGCATTTCAGCGATGCGCGTGTGGAGTTCTACAGCGCCGAGGGGCTGCGCACGTTCTCCCGCGACACGCTGCCTCCGGGTGAGTTCGAGAAGCTCCAAGATGAGGTGCATTCCGGCGTCAAGGACGACCTGCGTGCTGAGCACGCGGATGGCTATCGTCGAGTCGTCGCGGTGGTGAAGACGGCGCGTACGCTACCGCTCACGACCCACGCGCTTAGCAGCCGCATCCACAACCGTGACCGGGGTGGCATCTGCCATCAACTCGCGAACGACGGGAAGGTCCGGTGGGTGAAGTGACGACGGAGACGCCGAGGCGGTTCGTTTCGCCCTTCAACGGGCCCGTCGAGATCGGGTTGCGCGCGCTGTGCGTTCTGACGACCGCGTTCCCGTCAGCGTATGCGCTGCAGCGGCTCGTCGTATTCGACTACTTTCTCGTCCACTCCGACGACATCGAGGGTGGCCCCGAAGGGCTGCATCCGCAGACGCCTCATCGCGGTGGCGAGATTCTTGTCCGTCGCGGCGTGCTTCAAGAGGGGCTCACGCTCTACGAGAGCCGAGGACTCGTCGAGCGTGTCTTCAAGGACGGGGGGATTTTCTTCGCGGCGACCGACAAGTCCGCGGACTTCCTCGACACGCTCAGTACTGGTTATCTCAAGCGGCTTCGCGAACGGGCTGACTGGGTCGTCGAAAGCTTCGGGCTACTCGATGACGCTGCGCTCGAAGCGATGGTGCGAGCCCGCATCGGGACGTGGGGGGCCGAGTTGTCGATGGAGTCCGTTCTCTGGACCGAGGAAGTCTCGTGAGGTTCGGATTCGCTCTTCGACGACTGGCTCTCACCGGTTCGGGGAAAGAGCCCGCGGAGGTCAAGTTCACGCGTGGTCTGAACGTCATTGCGGGGCCCTCCGACAGTGGCAAGAGCTTCATCGCGCAGTGCCTCGATTACGCGCTCGGAGGTGGAGACCGGCCGAAGGAGATCCCCGAGGCGGAGGGCTATAGCTCCGTCGTCCTGGAGATTGAGGCCAACAACGATCCGCGCGTCTACACGCTCGAAAGGAGTCTGCGAGGCGGCGAGGTCCTCTGCAAGACGGTTGGCCAGTCCGACCGCGTGCTCACTGCGAAGCACCAGGGGGGCAACGAGGATACGGTCTCGCAGTTCCTTCTCGAGCTGTCCGGGCTGGGAACAAAGAAGCTACGCACAAACGAGCAGGGCAAGACCCGCCCACTCAGCTTCCGCGACATCGCCCGGCTCGTTATCATCGACGAAGAGACGGTCATCAAGGAGACTTCGCCCGTCTTGAGCGGGCAGTTTACGTCTAAGACCGTCGAGAGCGGCGTCTTTCGGCTCCTGCTCACGGGTACCGACGACTCCTCGATCATCGCGAAGGAAGACCCCAAGGTTGCGAAGGGTCGGCAGGCTGGGAAGGTCGAGCTGCTTGACGGGCTGCTAAAGAACGCGCGCGAGCGCCTCGCCGCTCTCGGTGAAGTGGGCACGCTCATCGACGAACGGGCCCGACTCACTCGAGTCGAAGCCTCGATCCAAACTGCCCTCGCAGAGCGGAACGCCGCCCAAACCAGCATTGTGCCGCTGCAAGTGAAGCGGAGCACGGCTTGGTCAGCGCTTCGGGCAGCCGAGTCAAAACTCGCGGTCTTGTCGGAGTTGCAGACGCGGTTCGACCTGCTGCAGAAGCAGTACTTGTCGGACCTTCGACGGCTCGAGACCGTCGCCGAAGCTGGTGTGCGGCTCGACCAACTTAAGGAGAAGCGCTGCCCGATATGTGGCGCGCTTGCCGAACACCACGACCACGCTCATCGTGAATCGCGCCCCGCGCCGGCGGACGTCTCCCAGGCGTGCAGGGCCGAGGCGGCCAAGACGTTCAAGCTGCTTCAGGACCTGCAGACCACCCGGGCTGCCACCGCAACTGAGGTCGCGCAGCTCCAAGCGCTACTCCACACCCGTCAGAGCGAGCTCAACGCAGTCTCCGCTGAGCTAAAGGCGTTGCTGGAGCAGCACGTCGATGTTGCGGCCAAGAAGGTCGACGACCTTCGGGCGCGTGCGGAGACCTGTCGAAATGCGATCGATCTCCTCGACCGTGTGCAGGAGCTCGAGGAACTCCTCGAAGAGGAGAACAAGCCCAGGAAAAAGGAAAAGACCGACGTTGCTGGCGCGGCGGTGAGCACGGCACAGGCCGACCCGTTCAGCAAGGAGGTCGAGGCGCTCCTGAAGGCGTGGCGCTTCCCTGATCTTGACCGGGTCTCGTTCAGCGAGAACGACCAGGACGTCGTGATCTCCGGCCGTGCGCGAAAGAGCCACGGCAAGGGCGTGCGGGCCATCACGCGGGCCGCGTTCAATCTCGCCCTCCTGCGGCTCTGCGTGGAGGACGAGCGACCGTTTCCCAACTTCGTTCTCATCGACTCGCCGTTGCTCGTTTACGAGGAGCCGGACGCAGACGAGTCGTCGTTCCCGCAAGACATCAAGAAGCACTTTTGGGAGAGCGTGAAGGCGTCTTTCGTGGAGGCGCAGGTCATCATCATTGAGAACAGCAAGCAGCTGCCCGGCGAGGACGACCTCGGCGATGTGAACGTCGTGCTCTTCACGGGAAACGACCAGGGGAGGCGTGGCTTCATTCCGCAGCTGGCTGGCGTCGCATGAGGAGCGAGCGATGACCGACCTCGTCCGTTGCGAGCCGGATGTGCTTCGCTACTAGATCTTCGCCGTCAATGGGCGACCACCCCGTCCGAGAGGCACTGCAAGCTGCTTGGAAGCAGGTCCGCGCGGACTACGACGTCGGGCGCGTGAACTCTGAACGCATCTTGCAGTCTTGCCTCTTCAGACGCCTTCATGACGAGCTCCCCGGGTACACGATCTTCTGCGAGCCGCTCATTCGTACGGAGAAGCTCGGTCTGACCGTGCCCGACATGTTGGTAGTGGCTGACGTCCAAGTGGTCGCCGTCGTCGAGCTGAAATTCGTGCCCCACGCATATCCCGTCTTCGAAGAAGACATCGCGAAGCTCGCTTCGTTCGGCTCTCAAAAAGGTGAATTCCCCGTCTTCATCGACCCAGTCACGGGCAAGTTCAAGAAGCCGGACCTCAGCTGCGCCGCGGACTGCCTCCTGGTCTTCGCCGTCATCGGTCGTCACGACGCGAAGGCCGTGGACGCGGAGTTCTTGTGGTCGAAGATTGTCGACGAATGCGCAAGCTCACGGTTCGTGCCTCTCGTTCACGCCGTGCCAGGTCAATAATTCGACAACCAGACCTGTGCGGCAGTCCCTTCTTTCCAGGCGACCCAGATCTTCCCGTTCGCATCTACGACGAGCTCGGGAACGATGTTGTTCAGCGGGTTTTGACCGGCGTTGAAGAGGCCGAACCTCGTGTCCCAAGCCGTCCCCGTCCACCGCGCCACGCCGATCCGCACGCCGGTGCTTGTGTCGAGCCATGCCACCACTGGCGCGCCGTCGGGCGAAAGCGCGATCCGGGGAGCGCTCCAAGCTGAGCTCGTCGTGAGGGCCGATGTCGCCTCCGGCCAGTTCAACATGTTGCGGTCCCATCTGACGACGTGAAGGTCGGTGCTTTTGACCGCGACCCAGGGTGCTCCCGCCGCGTCGACCGCGGGGTAGGGCGTGTAGCCTGGGAGCAGCGTCTGACTCCGGACCCAATCCGTTCCGGTCCAGAAGGACACGCCGGTCCCGACACCGTTTCCCTCCGACCAGCCGAAGAGAGGATTGCCTTGAGCGTCGAGCACGAGCTGAGGTCCGTCGAGAAGTTGCGAGAAGCCCGCGCCTCCCATGAAGCCCGTGCTCCCGTTCAGGCGATTCCACATGGTCCCGTCCCAGCGCGCTGCGAAAACGTCGTAGGTCGGGAAGCTCCCGGTTTGTTCTCGCCAGGCGACCACGGGTCGATCGGACGGATCCACACGCACTGACGGAAGTGTTGGATCCGTCGAAGCGCCGTTGATCGCATCGAGCGGCGGGAATTGTGCGTTCCAGCCGGAGCCCGTCCAGGCGCCCACATAGACCTTGAGAGGGCCGCTGAATGCGGGCACGGATGCCGTCCACGCGATCACGGGCTGTCCCTTCGAATCGAGGGCGATGGAATACCCATATCGAGCCGTGTCGACGTTCGCCGTCGGCGCGCCCATCGAGAGGTCCCACGCCTCGCTATCGAAGCGGGCGACCTGGACGTTGAAGACGCCGTTCCCGTTCACCGTATCTGATGTCACGTAGATGATCACTGGCCGCCCGGAGGCGTCGACTGCCAGTCGTGGCGGCATCTGCGTCGCCAGCGGGGGAAGCTTGATCCACGCCGGGACGGTCCACGTCCAGGCTGGGTCTAGAGGCGCGAGCGCGTTCCCGGCGCGATCAGTGATTGTTGAGGCGACGGTCGCCGCGAAGTTCGCCGGCAAGACGAGCGATTTGGGATCACTAATCGTCACCATCAGCGAGGTCTGGTCGGACGTCAGTGTTACCGTGCTCGGCACGGTCGCGGCCCCAGCTGTGAGATTGACCGACGAATCGCTGACGGTTGATGCGAGAACCGGCTCGGAGAAGGTCACCTTGATCGGCGCGGCGACATCAACCGAGGCGCTACCTCGGGCTGGCGTCACTTCTGTCACCTTGGGCGGCGTGTGGTCGACGGAGACGGTGACTGGCTCCGACGTGATCGCCTTTCCACCGATCGTCGCGGAGGCAGTGAGGACGTAGTCGCCATCTGGCGCTGGCGTGGTGTCCCAGATGAACTGAAACGGCGGGCCGGAGATGTCCTGCCACGCCACGTCGTTCCGAAGGAGCTGCACTTGGGTCGCGGTGCCCCCGGAAATCTGGACCTCGATCGTCACCTTAGCGTTCGTAAAGGTCATTGATGCTGGCGCGACAATGGCGATCGAAGGGCTACCCCCTTCGTCAATCGAACCGTCGTCAAGGGTCGTAGAGCCGTCGGAGCCGTCGCTGTTGATACCGCCGTCCCCGCCATCGTGGCTCGCAACCCTCGCGCGCGTGGGGCAGCCCATGAGAAACATTGCGATGGCCCAGAGCCTCAGGTACCGCATCAAGCCACTCCTACGTCCTGGTCACAGATTCAGGTCATTCGTCCGATCGTGGCGTGGAGTTGCGGCATAGGCGACGCGGCCACGCTCG
>CAZNCQ010000319.1:0-8059 GCA_964571275.1 uncultured Myxococcales bacterium | reverse complement strand
ATTCCGATCTGGCTCGACAGCGAGGGCGCGATCGGCTGGGGCCAGAACACCAGCTTCCCCTATCAGGAGGGATCGTTCTTCGGCAACGTGTTCGTCAACCCGCCGCAGGGCTATTTCTGCAACGGCAGAGACTTCGACTCCGGGACCGTTCCCGGCCGCCTCGGCGTCGGTCAGGCGAACGCGCCCTATAGCGATCCGTACGGCAACCCCGGCCCATGCGCGAACAGCTGCACGGCCTCGTCCTCGAAGACGAACAACGTGGCCGATGGCTACAGCGCGTGCGGTGCGTACACCCACGTGGTGACCGTGTGGCGCAACTTCGACGTCAACACGCAGTACAAGATCTGCAGCACGGGGACCGGCAAGTGCCTCGAGGTTGCGGGCAGCAGCACCGCCGCGGGCGCCGCGATCCAGCACCGCACTTACGCCGGGACAGCGAACCAGAAGTGGACAATCACGCAGATCTCGCCCGGCAAGTACAAGGTCCTCAACGTCAACAGCGGCAAGGCGCTGGACCTGACCGGCGGGAGCACGGCGGACTACAGCCTCCTGATTCAGTCGACCTACACAGGCGCGGCCTCACAGCTGTGGGCGTTCCAGTCGCTGCCCAGCCAGGCCGGAAACTACCAGGTCGGTCCCGCGAGCAAGCTGACCACGTCCATCATGTGCGAATGGAACAACTTGGCGGACGGCACGCCGATCTGGGCCATCACGTACAGCTCGGCGGACGCGCAGAAATGGCAGATCACTCCCCTCTGATCGAGGAGGATCTTCAAGCGAGCGATCTAAAACGTTTCGGTTCCGCAAAGGGCCCGGTCGGCATTCGCCGACCGGGCCTTTCGCTTTTGCCGCTCGTGACGGAGTGGGAAACGCCTTATAGGGACGCCGGAACCACGGAGCCGTCAGTAGCGCTCGGACGCACCGCGATGTGACTGACATTCTTGAGGCATGTAAAGAGACCCAAACGAACAAGTTCCTCACTCATCAACCGTGTGAGAGCTTGTCTTGCCGAGAGCCCTTCCTCGACCAAAAGTGTGATGTTGGCTGCTGCCCACTCGCCGGCGCGCATTGTCGCCATCATCGTCGCCGTCGTCGGCGCGGCATGCGCGGGTGTGCGCGACGACTTCGGCGTGAATGGCACGGACGGGGGGCGAGGCGGGCAAGGCGGCGGGGCAAGCGGGCGGGGTGGCTCCGCGCTGCCGGCCGGTGGCCGAGACGCGTCGTCGTCGCAAGACGCCGGCAACTGCGACGACGAGCTGCGCGCGGTCGTGCGCGATTTCCGCGGTTTCGACCTACAGACCACGTCCGGCACGCTGCTCAAGCATCCTGACTTCGAGTACGCAGTCGAGGACGACCACGGGATCGTGATGTCCGGGCTCGGCGTGGATTCGAAGCCTGTATATGCGGGCGGCGCGAGCGGTACTCCCACCACGCACAGCCAGGAGCTATTCGACCAGTGGTACCGCGACGTCGGCGGCGTCAACATCCGTTTCGACGTCAGCATTCCGTTGACCGCCGACCCCGCGCGGCCGAGCGTGTTCGTGTACGACAGCGACCTCTTCTTTCCGATCGACGACATGGGCTGGGGCGACCAGTACCAAGCGCACAACTACGATTTCACGACCGAGATCCACTTCAACTTCCCGTACCGCGGTGGCGAAGTGTTCAACTTTCGCGGCGACGACGATTTGTTCCTGTTCGTGAACGGCCATCTCGCGGTCAACCTGGGGGGCGTGCATCCCGCCGAGGCGGGCTCCGTGGACCTGGACGCCCAGGCCGCCAACCTGGGCATCGTCCCGGGCAAAACGTACCGCATCGATATTTTCCAGGCCGAGCGCCACGTCACCGGTTCCACGTTCCACATCGAAACCACCCTCCAGTGCATCGACAATATCGTACCGTGACGGTACGACGGCCTACGAACTCATCAACAATCAAAGCGGCAAGGTTGTTGACGTGGGTGGAGTAGCTTTGGACGACGCACCGATCCGCGACCAATGTCTGGAGCGGCAAGGTTCTCGACATCGTCGGTCAGAAGAGTCTTTTTTGGTCTCTTTGCGTTCGTAGTCGCTACTGCCTGTAGACCATGATGGATCCCCCTGAAGGGTGCAGGCTTTTTCAGGCCCATAGCGCACGAAATTCTGCCTCCTTCGGGCCAGCCGCGTTCGTAACGCGGCGACGCACGGCTCTGGTGTTGGCCATCGGCGTGCTACTCGCAACAGGTTGCGGCCGGCACTCTGCCGCGACCGGGGGACCGCCAGACGCTGCCGCGGACGGAACCATAATGGCGTGCGCGGCTGGCGGAGCCTCGGGCGCCAGCGGAGCCGGCGGAGCCGGCGGAGCCGGCGGCGTCTGGCAATACACGAACCCTGTGATCAAAGGCGACTGGAGCGATCCGGCGGTGGTGCGGGTGGGCGAGGACTACTACTCGGTTCGCTCGACGTTCGGCTGGCAGCCAGGATTGGCCGTCGCGCACTCCAAGGATCTCGTTCACTGGGAGTACATCGGGAACGGCTTCTCGTCGTTTCCCTCGATCGCGACGGGCGAGGTCGCGAACGGCATCTGGGGCTCGGAGATGATCTTCAACTCCAACACCAGCATGTTCATGATTTACGCCACGTATAACGGGATGCCGTTGCAGGTCTTCGAGTCCGCGACGCCGGGAGGCCCGTACACCAGCGTTCCCGGGGGCTCAACAACGGTGGTGGTTATGATCCCGGTGTGTTCATCGACGATGACGAGCGCGTGTATATGGTTAGCAGCACCGGCAAGATCGTCGAGCTGAGCGCGGACGGGAAGTCGGTCGTCAATCCCAGCGTGTCGTCTTATGCGGGATGGAACGAAGGGCCCGAGCTGTTCAAGCGCGCGCCGTACTATTACGTGACCTGGTCCAGCAACGGGACCGAGCGCGGCGCCGACGGGATCATCAATTCCGCGCGCTCGATGAGCCTGGCGGGGCCGTGGCAGCCGGATCCGACCAATCCGGTGCTGCAGAACCTGAACCGTGGAACCGACCCTGCCCACCCCTTCGAAGGTCCCCAGCACTCGGAGCTGATTCAAACCCAGAACGGCGAATGGTTCGTCACGTTTCACACGTGGGAATGGAACTACGGGACGCTGGCGCGCGAGATGTGCATGGAGCCGGTCGTCTGGACCGACGACGGCTGGTGGCGCCCGAAGAATGGCAAGAAGCCCAGCCTGACCAATGACGGACCGAACCTGCCGTTCACGCCGTACGAACCTCAGCGCAGCGACGATTTCTCGTCGGCGACGCTGGGGCCGCAGTGGTTCTTCCACACCGCGCCGGACTGGTCGGGCGGAAGCTGGTCACTCACGGATCATCCGGGCTTCTTGCGCATCAAGACTCGAGCCGGTGACGTCAATGGCGCGGCTGCTTACCAGGGCATGCCCATGCAGCGCATCGATCTGAAGCAGTTCGACGCCGAGACATCGGTCTCGTTCGATCCCGAGGACGGCGCGGAGGCCGCGGGGATCGTCCTGCACTCGACCGTGGCGTTCAACGTCATGTTCTCGCTGACCCGCGCCGGTGACGGCACCAAGGTCATCGAGCTGGCGTCGTACACCGGCGCGAGCCGCATCGACGGGCCGGACGCGGGGCGCAACACTCTGGCCACAGTCCCCTTCGATGGCGTGTCAGTCCATCTCAAGGTCAGCTTCGACGGGATGGAGAACGCCACGTTCTCGTTCAGCGCCGACGGCTGCACCTGGCAGGACATGGAGGTGCCCGTCAGCGTGGCGCTGAACGGCGACGTCGATCTCAGCTGGCGGTTGCAAGCGTGGACAGGCGCGGCGATTGGCCTCTTCGCGGTCAAGAACGGGGCGACCGGCGACAACTACGCCGACTTCGATTCGTTCAGCATCACTAGCCACGATTGAAATAGCGCGCTCTGGTCGCGCTCATATCGCACCAGCGATTGCGCCGATCCGACGTACGCCAACGGAGTAAGGGTGTTGCCCGGCGAGATCCTCCTATTCTCTGAGGCAATCCCATGAACGACGAAACGCGTGAAGGCGCAGTCGGTCATTACCGCTGGGTGATCTGCGCGCTGCTTTTCTTCGCGACGACGGTCAATTACATCGACCGGCAGATCCTGTCGCTGCTCAAGGAGACTCTGGATCAGGAGCTCCACTGGACCAACGAGAAGTTCGGGCAGGTGAACGCGGTGTTCCAGGGCTCGTATGCGATCGGCCTTCTGCTGTTCGGGCCGTTCATCGACCGCTTCGGCACCAAGATAGGCTATGCGACCTCGATCGCTGCCTGGAGTCTCGCAGCCGCCGGTCATGCGCTGGTCGGCAACATCGGCGGGTTTTTCGTGGCGCGCAGCGCGCTGGGTCTGGGTGAGGGCGGCAACTTTCCTTCGGCGATCAAGGCGGTTGCGCTTTGGTTCCCGAAGAGGGAGCGTGCCTTCGCGACCGCCATCTTCAACTCGGGCACCAACGTGGGCGCGATCATCGCGCCGGCGATCGTTCCTTGGCTTGCCTCCACCTGGGGCTGGCGCTCGGCCTTCGTGGCCGCCGGCATCGCCGGCATGATCTGGCTGGTTTTCTGGATCCCGTTTTACAACGTGCCGGAGAAGATCCAGAGTCTCACGCGCGCCGAGCTCGACCATATCCGCAGCGACCCGCCCGACCTGGGGCCCGCCGGCAGGACGCGCTGGAGCACGCTACTGCGCTGTCCGCAGACCTGGTCGTTCATCATGGGCAAGTTCCTGACCGACCCGGTCTGGTGGTTCTTCCTCATCTGGCTGCCGGACTTCTTCAAGAAGACGCGACACCTGGACATCAAGCACAGCTGGTTCCTCATCGCGACGATCTACGGGATCATCTCCGTTCTCAGCATCATGGGCGGATGGGTCCCGGGCTACCTCACGCGGCGTGGGATGCCCATCAGCCGCGCGCGCAAGCTCGCCATGCTCACGTTCGCGGTGTGCGTGATTCCGATCGTCTTCGTCACCAGGGTCAGCGACTGGGGCGCGGTCTTCCTGATCGGCTTCGCCGGCGCAGCCCACCAGGCCTGGTCGGCGAACCTGTTCACCAGCGCGTCGGACATGTTCCCCAAGCGCGCGCTGGCCTCGGTGGTCGGCCTCGGCGGCATGGCCGGTTCGCTGGGCGGCATCATGTTCCCGATCTACACCGGCAAGCTGCTCGACGCGTTCGAGGCCAAGCACAACGCCTCCGCCGGCTACGCGATCCTGTTCGCGATCTGCGGCTCGGCCTACCTGATCGCCTTCGCGGTGAACCACCTGCTGGCCCCGCGCTTCGACCCGATCGAGATCGTCGACGGTTTGGATAGCAGCGACGCCACCTAGGTCGGGCTTGGTGGATTCGACGAAGAGCTATCGGAAGGGAGAGCGGGCCGTACCAAGGGTGGTGAGACTGGCGCGTGGCCGGAATTGCCCGATTGCCAAAAACCGACTGGTCGCCGTCGATTATTTGATGAAACCTATCGAGGCGATGATTCTATTCTGCAATTCCCTCGATCCTGGTGACCCGTTTGTAGTAAGTCGGGCCCCATATATCAACGATGCACGAGCAAAATATCCGGAATAACGACGCCGACGCCTACGCTGCGCGGCTCGATGACATCGCCAACCGCACCGCTGGCCGGTACCCGGCCCTGGCTGCCCAGCTTCGTCAGATTGCGCGAGATCATCGAGAGTCGCCCCCCAGTGGTGAGGCGCCGCACGAGTCGTCGCGACCCTCTGGCTAGTCAGCTCGATCGACCCAAGCGTCGGCGACGGAATAGGTCTCACGCGAAGTGGCTACCTTTTGCGTCGCGTTAGTGTGCGAGCCGAAAGGCTCTCTTGGAACGTGTCATCGCTGGATGCGAGCGGAGCCGCCCTTGGCGAAGGCTCGCACGTCCGCGATAGTGGCCATGGTTGTGTCGCCGGGGAACGTCGTGACCAACGCCCCGTGCGCCCAGCCGAGCTTGACGGCGTCCTCGGGCGCCTCACCCGAGAGCAAGCCGTAGATGAGGCCGGCCGCGAAGCCGTCGCCGCCGCCGACGCGGTCGAGGACGTCGAGCACGGCGACCGGCGCCGCGTACGTCGTGCCGCCAGACGTGGTGTTCGACGTCGTTTTCATCCAGGCCACCGCGCTCCAGCTGTGCCGGTTGGTGCTGTGCACCTCGCGCAGCGTCGTTGCCACCGCTTGAACCTTGGGGTGCTTGGCGACGACCTTGTCGATCATGTCGAAGAAGGTCTTGGGATCCAGCCCCGACTTCTTGGGGCCGGTGACTTCGGGACCCGGGATGCCCAGGCCCTTTTGCAGATCCTCTTCGTTGCCGACCAGCACGTCCACATTTTCGACTATCCGGCCGATGACCTCGACGGCCTTCTGCTCGCCGCCCCAGATGTTCCACAGCTTCTGGCGGAAGTTGAGGTCGAAGCTAGTGATCGCGCCGGCCGCCTTGGCCGCCTTCATGCCCTCGATGATGAGCTCGCCGGTGGTCGCCGAAAGCGACGCGAAGATGCCGCCGCTGTGGAACCAGCGCACGCCGCCCGCGAAGATCTTGCCCCAGTCGAAGTCGCCCGGCTTGAGCAGCGCGCCCGCCTCGTTCGAGCGGTTGTAGAACACGACGGGCGCGCGCACGCCGTGCCCGCGGTCGCTGTAGACCGTTGCCATGTTGGGACCGCTGACGCCGTTGTGCGCGAAGGTCTTGTAGAACGGCTTCACGCCCATGGCGCGCACGCGCTCGTTGATGAGGTCGCCGATCGGGTAGTCGACCATCGCGCTCACGATGCCGGTGTTCATGCGGAAGCAGTCGGCCAGGTTGGCCGCGACGTTGAACTCGCCGCCGCTCACGTGAATGTCGCAGTGAGTGGCCTTGCGGAACGGGATGACCCCCGTATCCAGTCGGTGGACCAGGGAGCCCAGGCTCACGAAATCGAGGGCGCCACGTGGGGGGATCTTCAACCCGAGGTTCATTGAGGCTTCAAGAGACTCTTTACTTACCATTGCGCCTTTCGCTGCCACCCTAACGACGCTTGCGCCGATCCAACGCACGCCTACGGCGTAAGGGTGCTCCGCGGGAAGTCGCTCCTATTCTCTGATCCCGTGAGCTCCTGGATGTCTATCCGGTGTTGTCTTCCGATGGCGGTATTGCTGGCCTCGTGCGGACCAGGATCGGGTCAGTCATCCTCGAGCGGAACCGGTGGCGGAGATGGCGGTGTCGCTGGGTCCGGCGCCGGCGGCCTCCTCTCCGGTGGCGGCGGCGCCACGGGAGGGAGTGGCGGGACAGGCGGCGCTCGCGTGACCGGCGCCGGTGGGGCGGGAGGTGCGGGCGCGGTCGGAATCGGCGGCGATACGGGGGCGGCCGGAATCACTGGGACGGCCGGTCAAAGTGGAACCGCTGGTGGCGCGGCGGGTTCCATCAGTGCGTCGGCACCTTGGAACAGCCCAGACAATGGCAACCCCATCATCCCCGGATATTTTGCCAACCCTTCGATCTTTTACGACCCGTCGACCGGCACGTTCTACATCTTCGCGCAGACCGATGGCGCCTGGATCACCTTCGCAGCCGAACCCACGGTCTGGTATTCGACCGATTTCGTGCGCTGGAAGTCCCAGCCCATTTCCCTGCCGTCGACTTGGCCGACACAGCAACTGCGCGCACCTTCAATCGCGAAACACCCGACCAATGGCCACTATTATCTCGCGTATACCGTTGGTACCGGCACTTCGGGTACGTATGTCGCGATGTCCACGTCGCCACTGGGACCCTGGTCGAACGCCACGGCGGGGACCACGTCGGCGACCGCGCCTCTTTACAAGGCAAACGACATGTGGGGGACCAATGACTGGATTGACGCGCAGTTCTTCGTCGACACGGATAACACGGTTTACCTGACGTTCGGCGGCAGCCACCGCGCGGGCATTGCGAAGCTCGCGTTCGCGTCGACGTTCCTGACTTCGATCGACAACTCCGATCCGAGGATGACAGACGGGACGATCCACAAGTTCAAGGAGGTGACGAGCGGACTGACCAACTATCTCGAGGGCTCCTGCATGTTCAAGAACGGGAGCCGGTACTTCATGA
>CAZNCQ010000318.1:0-8084 GCA_964571275.1 uncultured Myxococcales bacterium | reverse complement strand
CCGGCGGCGATCCCTTGCAAACTCTTGTCGGAACCAGCGGCTACAGCTACGCACCCTGGAAGGGGAGCTTTTACCCGGAGAAGCTCCCCGCCGCGCGCATGTTGTCGTACTACGCCGAGAAGCTGCCGACCGTGGAGATCAACAACACGTTCTACCGATTGCCCGCCCCCGAGATGCTGCGCAAATGGGCCGAGGAGACGCCCACAACGTTCCGATTTGCGCTGAAGAGCCCACGCCGGATCACACACGAGAAGAGGCTCGTCGGCGCGGGCGAGGCCATCGGGTGGCTGTTCAAATCGGCCGCGGAGCTCGGCGACAAGCTCGGGCCCGTGCTGTTTCAGCTGCCGCCCAACGCGAAGAAGGACGTCGCGAGCGTCGCCATATTGGACGCGTTTCTCGCGGAGTTGCCCCCGGGCGCGCGTCCCGCGTTGGAGTTTCGCCACGAATCCTGGTTTGCGCCCGACGTCTACGACGTGCTCCGCAAGCGGGCAGCCGCGCTGTGCATCGCCGAGTCGGAGGATCTGGCGACGCCGCTCGAGGCGACCGCGCCCTGGGGTTACTTGCGCTTGCGGCGGCAGGACTACGACGACACGGCGGTCGCGGCCTGGGCGCAAAAGATCCGCGGCCAGGGCTGGAACGAGGCGTATGTCTTCTTCAAGCACGAGGACGAGGGCAAGGGCCCGAAGCTCGCCGCCCAGCTGATTGCCGCATTGGGTAGCGGCTGACATCTGACATCTGAACCCGGAGGCCCCCAGGTGCCTCCCGCCGAATCAGGTCTGCCGTCGAGTTTTTTGGCAGCGAACCCACGCCCGGGTACAATCACCTACATGGCGCGAGCGATTGCAGGCGGAACGATCTCATTTGGTTTGGTCTCCATCCCGGTGAAGCTCTATTCGGCGACGCAAGCGTCGGCGGGAGTTTCATTCAATCTGCTACACGCCAAATGCGGCTCGCGGCTCAAGCAACAATACGTCTGTCCACGCGACAACGAGATCGTCGGGCGCGACCAGATGACCAAGGGCTACGAGTTCGCCAAGGATCAATACGTCACCTTCACCACCGAAGAGCTGAAGGCGCTGGAGGAGAAGGCGACACAGACGATCGACATCGCCGAGTTCGTTCCGCTCGATCGGATCGATCCGGTCTACTTCGACAAGGCGTACTACCTCGGCCCCGAGAAGGGTGGCGAGAAAGCTTACCGCCTGCTGTCCGAGGCGATGCGCGAGACCGGACGCGCGGGCCTGGCGCGCTACGCGGCGCGCGGCAAGCAGTACCTGGTGCTGCTGCGGCCGAGCATCGACGGCGGCCTGGTCATGCAGCAGCTGCTCTACGCCGACGAGGTCCGCCCCTTCTCCGACGTACCGATGCCCGACGACGTCGAGGTCAAGGAGCCGGAGCTGCGGCTGGCCAAGCAGCTGATCGATCAGATTGCCGTCGAGACCTTCGAACCGACCAAGTACGAAGACGACGTGAAGAAGCGCATCGAAGAGGACATCAAGCGCAAGGTCGAGGGGCAAGAGATCGCGGTCACCGCTCCCGAGCCCGAGCCGGCGCGCATCATCGACCTGATGGAGGCGCTGAAGGCGAGCCTCGGCAAGAGCAAGGGCGCGGACACGTCATCGAGCGCGGCGCCGGCGGCCGCGCCCGAGGCCGCCGATCGCAAGCCGGCACGCCGTTCCGAAGAGGCGAAGGCGGAACCGAAAAAGAAAGCAGCCAAGCGCTGATCCACCGCTATGATGGCGCGGTAATGGCGGGTTATAGCGCGCAGGAGGTGGCCGCGATGCTGGGGCTTCCCCCGGCACGCTTGCGTGCCTACGTACGCGCCGGGCTGCTGTCCCAGGAACAGGCCGAGCATGGCCGCCGCCGCTTCTCGTTTCAGGATCTGCTGCTACTGCGCACCGCCGAGGGCCTGGTCGCCGAGCGCATTCCCCCGCGCCGGGTGGTGCGCGCGCTCAAGATGCTGCGCGCGCACCTCGACCGAGAACGCAGCGACCCCGCCGGCGATGCCGCCCTTGGCGGCGGCGACCTGCCGCGCCCGCTCACCGGCGTGCCGCTCTCCACCGACGGGGATCGCATCGTCGCCCACGAAGGGGCTGCGCGCTGGCAACCGGAGTCCGGCCAGCTGTTGCTCGCCTTCCCCGGCGCGCGCCCCGCCGCCGCCGACGCGCCCATCGTGCTCTGCGCGCGCCGCGCGGCCGTCGCCAGCGCCGCGCCCGACCGCGCCGGTGCGGAGGCGGTGGGCGAGGTCTCCGCCGACGACCTCTACCGCATCGCGGGCACGCTCGAGGAGACCGACCCGGTCCACGCCGTGCACACCTACCGGCAGGCGCTGGCCCTCGATCCCGGTCACGCCGACGCGCACGTGAACCTGGGGCGCCTGCTGCACGAGGCCGGCGAGCTGGCCGAGGCCGAGCGCCACTACCGCGCCACGCTCGGGCTGCGGCCTGACGACGCCACCGCGGCGTTCAACCTGGCGGTCGCGATCGAGGACCAGGGCCGCGACGAGGAAGCGCTCGAGCAGTACGAGCGCGCGATCACGCTCGACGGCAGAAACGCGGACGCGCACTACAACGCGGCCCGCCTCTACGAGAAGATCGGCAAGTACACCGCCGCAATCCGGCACCTGCGCGCATACCGCGAGCTGGTCCGTTAGCCGGTTCCTGGACGATACGCCCGAGTGACGACCCGCACCGGCGAGCTTAGGTTTGACGAGCGGCCCATGAACCTCCCCGAGCTCTCCTGCCATTCCATCCTGGTCGTCGACGACGATCCCGACATTCGCGAGAGCCTGTCCGAGATCCTGTCCGACGAGGGTTACCGCGTGAGCGGCGCCCAGAACGGGCGGGACGCCCTCGCCTACCTGCGCGCGCAAAAGCCGCCGAGCCTGATCCTGCTCGACATGACCATGCCCGACATGGATGGCTGGCGTTTCCGGCTCGAGCAGCAAAAGATGCCCGCGCTGGCGTCGATCCCGGTCGTGATCCTGTCGGCTCGCCAGGACATCCGCGAGGCGGCGCTGGCGCTGGGCGCGGCCGACTACCTGCGCAAGCCGGTCGAGATCGATAGCCTGCTCGAGATCGCCGACCGCTACTGCCGGCCGGTCTTCCTCAACTAGCGCTCGGCCGGTTCGCGGCGTCTGAATCGCGGCGTCTAAACGCTTCGCCCGCGATAGTATCGCGGGCGATGGGGAGAGCCGACCGGCTCGTCGCCGCGCGCACGCTGTCGTTGTTGACGTCGCTGTCACTGTCGTCGCTGGCGACGTGGAATGCGCGGGCGGCCGGCAACGACGACGACCAGGGCGCCGAGGTCTGGCTCACCGAGAGCGAGAACGGCGTCAACCCGGCGGCCGAGTTCGCCGGCACCCTGCCGGAAGTTCACTGGCGCACGATGTTCACGCGCCACTTCCGGATTCACTTCTACGACGAGGACCGGTCGCTCGCCGACCGCGCGGCGATGATCGCCGAGCGCGCGCACTACCGGCTGACCCACTACCTCAACTGGCTGCCGAGCGGGCGCATCGACATCACCATCAACGACCACACCGACGACGCAAACGGGTTCGCGAGCTCGGTGCCACAGAACTATCTCTTCGCGTACGGCGCGCCGCCGGCATCACTCGACGAGCTCAACGACTTCGACGACTTCTTCAACCTGCTCATCACCCACGAGCTCACGCACGTGGTTCACCTCGACACGATCCTGGGGCCCGCGCGCTACATCAATTTCCTGCGCGGCAAGCTCTACGCACCCAACCTGTCGCAGCCGACCTGGTTCGTCGAAGGGTTGGCAGTGCTGATGGAGTCGCGCCAGACCACGGGGGGCCGCGTGCGCAGCAGCTTCTTCGACATGGAGCTGCGCGTGCCGTTCCTCGAGGGAAAGATGCTGGGCCTCGACGCGGTGTCGAACGGCCCGCTGGCTTTCCCGCAGGGCAGCGCGATCTATCTTTACGGCTCGAGCCTGCTCAAGTACGTCGAGGACCGCTACGGCCCCGACAAGATCCGCGAGATCTCGCACCGCTACGCCAGCCGCCTCATCCCGGGGGGCCTCTCCCGCGTGTCGCGCGAGGCGACCGGCCGCGGCTACGATCAGCTGTGGCAGGACTGGAAAGAGTCGCAGGGACGCCGCTATTCGCTCGAGGTCGAGGAAGCGACACGCCGCGGGCTCACGCCGACGACGCGGCTGACCTTCGACGGGCAGGGTCCGCGCGAGGGGCCGAACCCACACTACTTCCACGACGGGCGCGGCTTCGTGTACCAGAAGGCGACGACCACCGACCACCCGGCGTACGTGCTGATGGATCCGGTGAGTGGAACGTCGCGCGAGCTCATGGAGGTCTACAGCGGCGGCGTCGCGGCCCCCACGCCCGACGGGCGCGCGCTGGTCTTCCAGCGCACGAACTTCCAGCCGCTACGCCACCGCGTGTCGGGCGCCTCGGACGTCAGCTGGGACGACCTGTTTCGAATCGACCTCCGGTCGGGCGAAGTGCGCGAGCTGACCCGCGCCCACCGCGTGCACGAGCCCGACGTCTCGCCCGACGGCACGCAGATCGCGTGCACGGTCGGCACCACCGGGCGGCGCGACCTGGCGATCGTGCCGATCACCGGCGGCGCGCCCAAGGTGCTGGCCGGGGCTCTTCCCGGGCTTGCCTACGGACCGTCGTGGTCGCCCGACGGTCGCCAGATCGCCTACTCGCGCTACAAGCCGGGCGGCTTCCGCGACATCCACATCTACGACCTGTCGACGGGGCGCGACCGCGCGCTCTGGGTCGACCGCGCCATGGACATGGACCCGAGCTGGTCGCCCGACGGGCGGTTCGTCGTCTTGTCGTCGGACCGCACCGGCATCTTCAACCTGTACGCGTACGAGCTCGCGAGCGCGCGCCTCTATCAAGTGACAAACTTGCTCAGCGGCGCCTTTCAACCAACGGTGTCCCCCGACGGCAAGCGCGTGGTCTTCACCGGCTTCACGTCGCTGGGCTTCGACATCTTCTCGGCGGCGTTCGACCCGACGATCTGGACGCTGGCCGAGCCGTTCGCCAATTCGCGTCCCGACGCACTTCCCGTGACCCTGGCGAGCGCCCACCCGCCCGGCGAGAAGCCCGACGAGCCGCTGGTCGAGGAGATCACCGAGTACCACCCGTGGCGCTACTTCTACCCGCGCAGCTGGCTGCTCACGGTGCCGTCAGACCCCCTGGGGCTGGGCGCCAGCCTGGGCGTGCAGACCGCGTTCGGCGACCCGGTGTTCAATCACTCGATCGGCGTAAATCTGTTGCTGCCGACCAGCGGTGACGCCTCGGTGCAGGTCGGGTACACCTACAATGGCCTCTGGCCGTCGCTGTCACTGACGCTGACGCGCACGGCGCTGCAGGCCAATGATCTGGTCGTCGACGGCAGCGGGCGCGGCTACACGCAGGATCGCATGAGCGCCAGCGGCTCGGTGTCGCTGCCGGTGCTGGTCAAGCCCGACGCGTCCGCCAGCGTCTCGCTGTCGTATCTCTACGAGGAATACGCGCCCGCGGATCCGCTGCCGGTCGCCGATCCCACCCGCGGCATCGTCGTCGCCCCCGAGACCGGCCCCAACGCCGGCATCTTCCTGACGTTCAACTACTCGAACGCGAAGTCCTGGCCTTATTCGATCAGCGGCCAGGCCGGCCGCCGCCTACAGCTGTCGCTGCAGGTCTCCGACCCCAGCCTGGGCGGCAAGTTCCACACCGGCGAGGTCAGCGCACTCTGGGTGGAGTACTTCACGCCGCCCTGGGCCAAGCTGCACGCGCTGGCGCTGCTCTACAGCGGCGGCGCCGGCATCGGCGACAAGCGGTCCTTCTTCGCGCTGGGTGGGTTCGTCGATCAGGACGTGGTGCGCTCGCTGTTCCTCAGCCGCCAGCAGTGCTGCTTCTTCCTGCGCGGCTACCCGGCGGCCAGCATCTTCGGCGACCATTATCACCTTTTGTCGACGGAATACCGGCTGCCGCTGCTCTGGATCGAAAAGGGATACCAGACCTTTCCGCTCTATCTGCGCCGATTGAGCGGCGCGGTCTTCAGCGACGTGGGCAACGCCTATCAGGGCACGTTTCACGCGTCGGACCTGAAGGTCGGCGTCGGCGCCGAGGTACGCCTCGAGTTGAGTCTGGCCTATTACCTCGGCACGCAGGTCCAGTTCGGCTACGCCAAGGGGCTCTCGACCGGCGGGACGAGCCAGTACTACTTCGTCACCGCCATCCCGATCTTTTGAGGGATCGGGACAGCGGCGCTTCGTCGCGGATCAGGCCGCCGGAGCGGCGGGCGGCGGCGCGGGGGTCGGAGACGGCGCCGACAGCAAACCGAGCTTCGGCATCTCGGTCAAGACCAGCGGCAAGAGCTCGTCCATCCGCTTCACGAACAGGATCTCGATCTCCTTGCGTGGCTGCTCGGGGATGTCGATCACGTCCTTGCGGTTGCGCTCCGGCATGATCACGCGCTTGATGCCGGCGCGGTGCGCGGCCAGGAACTTCTCCTTGATCCCGCCTACCGGCAGCACCAGCCCGCGGAGCGTGATCTCGCCAGTCATGGCGACGTCGTTGCGGATCGGCTTGCCGGTCAGCAGCGACGCCATCGCCACGAACATGGTCACGCCCGCCGACGGCCCGTCCTTGGGAATGGCGCCCGCGGGGATGTGCACGTGGATGTCCGTCTTCTCGAGGAAGTTCTCCTCCAGGCCCAGCCACCTTGCGCGCGCGCGGATGAACGACAGCGCGGCCTGAGCCGACTCCTTCATGACCTCGCCGAGCTGGCCGGTCAGCACCAGCTGCCCCTTTCCGTTCATCTTCGTCGCCTCGATGAACAGGATGTCGCCGCCCACCGGTGTCCAGGCCAGCCCCGTGGCCACGCCCGGCTCCGCGGTGCGCTCCGCGACCTCGGAGATGTGCTTTTGGGGCCCCAGGAACTCCGGGATGCGGTCGACGGTGACGACCTCCGTCTGCTGCGCCTTTCCCTCGGCGACCAGCACGGCGACCGCGCGGATGACGTTGGCGATCTCGCGTTCCAGGTTGCGCACGCCCGCCTCGCGCGTGTAGCTGTCGATGACCTCGGCCACGGCCGAGTCGTCGAACACCACGCGCTGCCCCGAGCCCTCGCCCTCGGCCTTGGTGTCGAGGCCGTGCTCGCCGAGTTGCTTCGGGATCAGGAACTGCTTCGAGATGTTGAGCTTCTCTTCCCGCGTGTAGCCCGGCAGCTCCAGCACCTCGAGGCGATCCCGCAACGCCGGCGGAATCGGGTCCATGATGTTCGCGGTCGCCACGAACATGACCTTGGAGAGATCGAACGGCACCTCCAGGTAGTGGTCCGAGAACGTGTGATTCTGCTCGGGGTCGAGCACCTCGAGCAGCGCCGCTGCGGGATCGCCGCGGAAGTCGTGCCCGAGCTTGTCAATCTCGTCGAGCATGAAGACCGGGTTGTTCGAGCCCGCCTTCTTCATGCCCTGGACCAGGCGACCCGGCAGCGAGCCGACGTAGGTGCGCCGGTGGCCGCGGATCTCCGCCTCGTCGCGCACGCCACCCAGCGAGATGCGGATGAACTTGCGCCCGAGCGAGCGTGCGATCGATCGACCCAGCGACGTCTTGCCGACGCCGGGCGGACCCACCAGACAGAGGATCGGCCCGCGCTTGTCAGCCTTGAGCTTGCGCACCGCCAGGTACTCGAGGATGCGCTTCTTGACCTTCTCGAGATCGTAGTGGTCGGCGTTGAGGATGTCGCGCGCGCCCTGAATGTCGAGCTTGTCATCGGTTGCGATCGACCACGGCAGCTCGACGAGCCACTCGAGGTAGGTCCGCGTCACCGTGTACTCCGCCGACGACGGCTGCATCACCTTGAGCCGCTCGAGCTGCTTCATCGCGACCTTCTCGGTCTCGGGCGGCATCTTGGCGTTCACGACCTTCTCGCGGAAGTCGTCGAGGTCGCCGCCGGAGTCGTCGATCTCACCCAGCTCTTCCTTGATGGCCTTCAGCTGCTGGCGCAGCACGTACTCGCGCTGGTTGCGCCCCATCTCTTCCTGAACCTGGCTGTTGATCTTCTCGCGCACCTTCAGCACCTCGTGCTGGCGCGAGAGGA
>CAZNCQ010000317.1:0-8193 GCA_964571275.1 uncultured Myxococcales bacterium | reverse complement strand
GCGCCGTGGCTAGGGGAAGGGCGCCGTGGCTAGGGATCGGCGTCGTGGGGACGGCTACGAAATCAACCTGGGAAGGGCGTCGTGGGCGGGAGGGCGTCGTGGGCGGAGGTCGTCGAGATCTTGAAAAGGTACGTCAGGTGACCTGGGTCAGGAGCGAGACGTCGGTCCTGGCGAGCTCCCCTGCTGCTGCTGCTGTGCTCCTGCACCACCTCGCTGCAAGGCACGCACGAGACGTGAGGCCGGATCACTTCGCCAAGGCAAATTGCCAGGCCGCGGCCAGCTGCTCGACGGGCCGTTCACGGATTGCGTCGGAATGGGCAACCAGGACCCGCTCCATCGGGAGCGACATCAAAGCCGCCAAGGACTCGCGCAAGTCCGGTCCTGGTTTGGTGTGCATGCGGACGTCGGGGGGCGCCTTGAAGGTACCGTATTGACCGAGGACCCTCGCGACCCACCGCCAGGTCCAATGATCCTTGGCCGAGCCCGTCATCATCAGATCGGCCCCGATCAACGTCCGACTCGGCTGGTGGAAAAACGTCGTCTCCTCGAGGAATGGCACCCCCCGGAGCGGCGCGCTGCGGAGGTCCGGAAAGAGCGCGTCGAGCGTGGGACTCGAGATATCGTGGTCCAACACAACGGCGTCGTTTCTCGACTTGGCCGAAAGGGGAGCAACGACCTGCGCACCGGGATACCGGTTCTTCATCGCCGCCGCGTTCAAGTGATGGAATCGGTTTGGCACCACGATCCAGGCAACCTCGCCCAGCCTGTCCAGCTCGCCGCACGCCTCAGGCGTCGGCTCAGCTGGGCTATGTACCCAGAGCCTTCCGTCACTGAGCCGCACGATGGTCGTGCGGCTCCGGAGGCGCACCCCACCGAACCACAGACGTCGCTCCTGCACCCAGATCTGCCCGGGAACTTCCTCAACCAGAAGGCTCATAGTGGGTTTCCTCGTCGCTCTGGCATTGCTTATCACCGTCCATCACGACAGTCGACGAGGCGCTCGTGTGATCGGCACGCGCGCGCTCATCGGTCGCCGCGGATGCACGTCACCGGGGCGAGTCAGGGTGATCGTCTACGTTCCCGGGAGGAAGCAGGCGCCGACTTCACCCGTCGGAGAGGGAGCCGCGGC
The DNA here is from genome assembly GCA_964571275.1 of uncultured Myxococcales bacterium. Classification (GTDB taxonomy): domain Bacteria; phylum Myxococcota_A; class Polyangia; order Fen-1088; family Fen-1088; genus DASRQZ01. The sequence goes on along the minus strand of CAZNCQ010000317.1, from coordinate 7,064 downwards.
GAACCCGCTGCTGACATTGCACCGCGCGTCTCGAGCCATTGCTCGACACGTCTCTTCCAGCCTTCGAGGCGCGGGTTCTCGTCGAAGTCCTCGCGGGCCATTGTCGCCAGGGCCAGCGAGCGCGCTGACGGCCCGAAAGCCTCGTCGAGCGCGCGCGCCAGCGCAAACCTTGCAATCCCGTGCCGGGCGGCGTCGAGGAGGCCGTTGACCCCGATGCGCAATCCGCGTTCCAGCGGCGCAACCGCCTGCGCCGGGACGTGGCGCTCGTACCAGCTCACGCCGAGCGCGACCAGCGCGGTTGCGACCTGCGCCGGGTTGGCGGCCGGCTCATCGTCGAGGATCGCGAGCGCACGTTCCGCGGCGGCGCCGGCTTGGCTGTAGTCGCCGCGCGCGTCCAGGTACTCGGCCTGGCTCGCCCACGCGCCGGCGGTCCTGGGATGCTCCGGCCCGAGGGTGTCGCGAAACATGTCGATGACCTGTTGATTCTTTTGCACGGCCTCCACGGTGCGGCCGAGCAGGAACAGGACTTCGGCCTCGTTGCCGAGTGATATCGCGACGTCGAAGTGCTTGCTGCCGAGGGCGCGGACCTTCATCGCCACGGCGTCTCCGAACATCCGCAGCGCGTCCTCGAGCCGTTCCTCGTCCAGGTAGACGGTGGCAAGATTGTTTGCACGCCACGCCTCCATCAGATCGTGTCCCGCGCCGACGCGGTTCAGGACGGCCTCGGTGAAGCTGGCCCAGCGCTCGCCGTCGCGGTGGCGCCTCAGTGAAAAGCCGGTGACGGCGATCAGCTGACCCGCTGCCTCCAGCACCGCCTCGTCGTGTCGCGAACCCTCGGCCAGCCAGATCGCCTGCTCGTAGCTCTTCTCCGCCAGCTCGGACTTGCCGTTCAACTCCTCGATCTCGCCCTGCTGCAGCAGCGTCTCCGCCATGACGGGCGCGTAGTTGGTTTGCGCCGCCTCCTCCACCAGCCGGGAGACGCTGGCGGCGGCGGCCTGGTATCTCCCGGCGATGACCGTCGCCTTGACCGACACCAATCGCGTGCGCAGATCGGCCAGCTTGAGGCGCTCCGCGGGATTCCGCGGCATGCGAACGACGGCGCGCAGTGTGGCGATGTCGGCGCACGGCTCGATCGGCTTCAATGCTTGCACCGCCTCCACCGATCTCAGGACCACGTCGGCATCTGGATGAACGAAGACCGTCGTCAGGTCCTGCGCCTCGGCGAGGCATTGATCGAGACAGGCCATACGGAGATCGAGGACCTCGGCCGATTGCTCACCGCGAAGGTTGGTCGCCTCGCAAGCTTCGCGATGCATGTCGCGCCACCGCGAGACGTAGCGGTCGAGCTCGGCGGCGACGGCGGTGAACGAGTCGGCAGCGTAAGGCCGGCCGGTGGCCAGGAAGGCGCGCCGGATCTCGTCCCTGCGCCCGGAATCAGAGGGCGAGCCGGGCGGCTCCCATACGCCGGCGAGCTGCGCGACGCCGCCCAGACATAGATTTCGATGCCGGAGCTCGCCGCGAGCTGCGATCCCCACCGAGAGCGTCAGCGCGATGGCCGGCAGGGTCATCGCCATCGCGGTCCGAAACTTGCGCGATCGATCTTTCCGTAACGCCTGGAGCAGAGCGTCCATCGAGGGGTAGCGCGCTGCACGGTCCGCGCGCAACCCGCGTAGCACCACGCGACGCAACCACCCCGGAACCTTGGCGTTGGCGGGGGCGGCTCGTACGCGACCGGCGATGACATTGGTGGTCAGCTCGAGGACGGATCTTCCCTCGAACGGGCGCTCGCCATAGAGCGCCTCGTGGAGTGCGACGCAAAAGCTGAACTGATCCGTTCGAACATCGATCATCTCGCCCTTGTGCTGCTCCGGCGCCATGTAGGCCGGCGTGCCGACGAGCTCGCCGCTCTCGGTCAGCGGCGAATCGAGGAGCGTGGGCACACGCGCGGGCCGTTGCGCGGAAGGCCGCGTCAGATTGCGCGTCACGAGCTGATCCTCGTTGTCCGCCCAGGTCGCGGCTTGTGACACCATCGGCTCCGGCACGAGAGGCGGCGCGGTCGAGGACGGATCGCGCTCGGCCTCCTGCTGGTCGATCGGGCGCGCGAGACCGAAGTCCATGACCCGGACCTTGCCGTCGTGCGTGATCATCACGTTGTCGAGCTTGAAATCGCGGTGGATGATGCCCGACCGGTGCGCGCACGCCAGACCGGAGCCCCCGGCCACGAAGGCCGTCACGACCTCGCGCCAGGTGCGCCGCTTGACGAGCAGCCAGTGCCCCAGCGTGTACCCGTCGATGAACTCCATCGCCAGGAAGACGCGCTCGGCGTACATCCCGACGTCGTAAATCACCACGACGTTGGGATCAGAGAGGCGCGCGATGGACTGCGCTTCACGCAGCAACCGCGCCTGTCCCTCACGGGGATCGGCCGCGACCTCGGGCTGCGTGCGCAGAAGCTTGAGCGCAACTTTGCGGTCCAGCTCGGGGTCATAGGCGGCATAGACCTCGCCCATCCCACCTTTTCCGATGAGCCCCGTGACCAGATAGCGCCCCACCGTCGAGCCGCGCGCGAGCTGCGCGGGATGCCTCGCTCCCACATCCAGTCCCGCATCGAGCTTTTGGGCGTCGTCCATGACCCGCGCGCTGCGGCGTTGTCCTGTCGACCCGATCATGGGTCGACTTCCCTGGCTCGGTGCGGGGTCGGTTTCCTTTAATTGCGCCGGCGAACGCCCGAGTTCAGACCAGACCAGGTGGCTCGTCACTCCGTCAGGGGGCAGCGCCTACTTGTGATGACCGGGTCGCGACATCGATGTCGGAAAGTCGGTGAGATTCCGTGGGAGCTGAGGGAGTTTGGGGCCGGACCCTTCCCGAGATCAGGGGCGAGGCGACAGGCCAATGCCGAGTGGCCGCGGCGCTGGCGCTGGCGCTGGAGTTGCTTTCTTTGTTGGCATGCGATCAATCGCGACGCTGGGGGCGGCGATCTTGATGGCGAGTTCCGCGATCGGTTGTAGCTCCACGTCGGGCCATGCCCCCGACAGCGGTGCCGATGCCGGCGGCGCTGAAGGGGGGTGCTCGGCCTGCACCCAGGCCGGCGGTGGACTCGATGTTTGCCCGTCGGACATCGCCACCTCTGCAAGCTGTCCATCGCCTGGCAGAGCCTGTTGCGCCGGGGCCGCGCAATGGCACTGCGGCCAGTGCATCGGCGAGATATGTCACTGGTTCCGAGCCTGCACGCCGGCTGACTTCGATGCGGGCGGCCATTGCAACGACTCCGTCTCGTGTCCGTCGGATCAGACCTGCACCGCCGATGGGACGTGCGCGGTCACATGCCAGCTCGACGCGGGGACGTGCGCCGCGGGAACGAGTTGCGGAACGGCGACGTGGTACTTCAATCCGGTCATCGTCGACGTTTGCCGCTAGGTATCGCGCCAAGACTTCGGCGAGCCCGTGAAATCGTAAGTCAGTGCGAGGAGGGGGACTCGAACCCCCACTTCTTTCGAAACCAGATCCTAAGCTCGACGAGAACGTGAAAGCGATCGCCTCATTCGTGTCGTGACGGGGACTTGCCAACACACGGGGTCAGGGAGCGTTGTCAGGCTCCGTCACGCACGAGTGAGGGATCAAGTGGGGGATCGGCCGGCGACCTCGATTGAACTTACGGTTCACGATAGCCCAAACACCTTCTTCCGGACTTCTGCCATCGAATTCCTTGGGACCGCGGAAACGACCTTGCTGTATTTGTCCCCGCTCTGCGCGGGTCGCGCCTCACGTTACCTGTGTGAACAACCGAGCCGGGCTGCCGTCACGACGTCGTCGGTGAGACGGTTAAGCGATCACGGGTCGGAATCGCGGGCCATCTTGGGCGACGCGACGACGCGAGTGCGGCATTCGGATCGCGGTCAGGCCCTCCGGCACACGATCGTCACGCGTCCATCGACGTCAGCGCAGGTGCAGGTTTGGCAAAGGCCGAGCTCTGGACACAGACAGGCACATGTGGGGACCGAGGCGCAGGCCGAGCCCGCCGGGTACTGCGCGCACTCGGCCGTTTCGTAGGGCATCGGCCCGCCGCCGCCCTGACCGGCTGCGCCGCCCATGTTCACGCTGCAATAAGAGCTGCCCACGGTGCAGCTCGAGGAGAATTGACCGGCCGTGCAGGGATAACCCGAGCCGATGCTGTCCAAGCCGCCCCCGTCGACTCCACGGTCGCCCGCGGCCCCGACGCTGGTGCAGCCTATCGCGGCGAGTAAGAACACCCCGGCGGCCAGCGCCACTACTGGCAAGCAACATCGTCCTGGACTCATGGGACCGGAGCAAATGCAATCGATGGACCAGGCGCACCCGCGGGCTCGTCTGCTGCACGTATAGGCCGCCGGTTCTTAATGCCCTTCGTGCTCGACAAGATGCGAACCTGGATGCACGAGCAGCGGGTGCTGGCGACGACCAGCGTGGGGAGCGCCATTCGCTACACGCTTAAGAACTGGGACCGCCTCACGGCCCAGTCGTCGGGCGCCGAAATCACTTTGGGTCCGAGTCTGCCCGCGGGACCGTCGTCGCCGCGCAGATGTACAGCCTCGTCGAGTCCGCCAAGGTCGCGGGCATTGATCCCGTCGGCTACCTCGTCGAGGTCGCGACGCGCGCGAAGCGGACCCCGGGCGCTGTGCTCTTGCCCGTGGGTGTGACTCTGTGACGACTAGAATCCTGCGACGGACGGCCGCTTCGGCGGCCCTCCTCGTCTGCTTGGCCACGCCCGGTGCGGCGCTGGCGTGGGACGGCTTCGGCGTATGATGGTCGCCGCCGCTGCCTGGCCGAAGCTGACCCGGCGGTTCGGGCCAAGGTCACCAGCCTCCTCATGCTGAATTCCGACTATGCCACCTGGATAAACCGGGTCTAGTGTTCTTTCCTCAATGGCTCAATGGAGACACATGAACACCTCAAAGAATACCAACGTTCTTCTCTCGGTCATCGCGACGCTTCTGGCTGTCAACATCGTCACGACCATTTTTCGTCCAGGCACAGTCAATGCCGCCACGGCAGGCGCCATGCAGTACAATTTCGGCTATTGGAACAACATAAAAGAGGTAGTCCCAAACCTCGATGATATGGGCAAGAAGGGCTGGCGGGTGATCGGATACACCGCTACAAGTCCAGATGTTCACTTCTTCGTGTTTGAGAGGCCGCTTCGTTAGAGAGTGAATACAGCAGTTCCCCGGTCGTCGGCTGGCGGGTGATCGGCGTTGACCTTGGCCATGATGTCGGCGTGGCGGCGCGGCTCGGTGCTGAATCCGGTGACGAGCCGGACGTGGTAGGCGGCGGGCGTCTCGAAGGCTGCTGAAAGTGGCGCGATCGTTCGGGTCGGAGGGCGGCACGATGTCGTTCAAGTTGGTTGTCATGCGATGAAGTTGCCACTGGGTAGGAGAGACCACTCACCACCGAGGTCTCGCCCCCCCCACGGTTGCCGCCGGCGCCGCCCACACGGCCAAGATTGTGACGCTATAACTAGACCTGAAGGGACCTTCTCCGGCGCTTGATCGAGGCCGGTCGCGGCTCGCGTGAAGTCGTCCGGTTAATTAACGAGAGCCGTCGCTGCCCGAAGTCAGTCAGCCCTCGGCGCCCCCGTGAAGATCTGGCCGTTGTCGAGCAAATCATCGGGATTCTGAGAAACAGTCTGAGCGCCATCGGCCTTCAGGTGTGGTTTGACCGCGAGATACCAATCGCGAGCGAGTGGGAGAAGGTGCTGCAGCAACGCTTCGGCGACGCGAAAGCATAGCGCGCCACGGGCTTGACCGAAACCACGACGCCCCCGAAAGTCGTTCGACTATTTCGCTTATTGCGTTTGTTTCGATTAATTGCTAGATGTATTTCATGCAGTCGGTAGCCCTGAAAATTCCATCGAAGGAAACGGCCGAGGAAGCCAAAACGGCGCTGCGGGCACTCTCGGCAATGCAGCCGGGTCGGGCGCGGTCGCGCACCGTCCAGGTTCGGCCCGACGGGGGCCGATCCACTTCGGTCACTGTCCCACGCGAAGCTTTCCAGCTATTCCTCGAGATCCTTGGCCAGATGGCTAACGGCAACGCGGTCACCATCGTTCCCGTACACGCCGAGCTGACCACGCAGCAGGCGGCGGACCTATTGAACGTGTCTCGACCTCACCTTGTTGGACTGCTCGACGAAGGGAAGATCCCGTTCCGGATGGTCGGAGCCCATCGTCGGGTGAAGGCTGCCGACCTCATCGCGTACCAGCAACGCGACGAGGCCGAACGCAAGAAGGTTCTCGATGAGTTGACCGCGGAAGCGAAGAAGCACGGCCTCGGGTACTAGCTCGCGATGGCGTTCGTCGTCCTATACGACGCCTGCGTTCCTTATCCCGCACCGCTGCGCGATCTGTTCGTTCGCCTGGCGAATACCGGTGTCGTTCGCGCGCGTTGGTCGACTGCTATCCTGGACGAGTGTTTTCGCCACATCTTAGTGAACCGGCCGGACTTGAAACCCGAGGCTCTCCAGCGCACGCGCGACCTGATGGCCCGCGCTGTTCCCGACTGCCTCGTGACTGGCTTCGAGCAGCTCATTGATGGCCTCGTTCTCCCGGACCCCGACGATCGCCACGTTCTCGCGGCGGCGATCAGGGCGGGCGCACAGGCGATCGTGACGTTCAACCTCGACGACTTCCCGGCCGCCCGCCTGCAGCCGTACAACATCGACGCGAAGCATCCCGACGACTTCGTCATCGACACCATCGATCTTTCACCCGCGTGCCCCGTCGCAGTGGGCGCGTCCTCGGCCTCTCCTCCACCGGAATTCCCGCACTTCGTTCGGATGCCGTGCGGTTTGCCGCGGGTGTTCCTGACGACAAAGTCCCAGCGAGTGGCCGCGCGCGATTGAGCGAGCGGTAGTCGTCCAATGGGTGACGCCGCCGAGCGGTCGCATCTCGGCGAGGACGACCGAGCGACCGTCGGGCTCGGCCAGCATGACGAACCGCCTCCATGCCGCTTCGCTCGCACGCGCTCAACGAGACGAACTACCGCGTGCACGTCGCGCCGTTCTTCGACGACTGTCCCCTGAACGCCATT
>CAZNCQ010000316.1:0-8222 GCA_964571275.1 uncultured Myxococcales bacterium | reverse complement strand
CGGCGATGTCAGGGCACCGAGCTTCGTCGACGGGGGCTGCGATCTTGGGATCGAGCACCCCGTCGGAGATCAGGCGACGGAGCGCTTCCTGGGTCGGTTGCTCGATCGCGGCGCGCGCGAGCCAGGGATAGACGTAGAGCTCGAGCGAGGCATCGTTGTGCGCGCCTTGGTGCGCGTCCTCGCCGGCGCCGCGCGGGACGCGAACGATCGCCGGACCCGTGGCCGGGCCGGGAGCACGCACGACCACCCAGCGTCGCGGAACCGTCAGGCTGAAATGGTCCGAACGAAGCACGGAGTCGTGCGACCCACAGCCCGCGCACGCGACGATCGAAACTGCGATCAGAACCAAGCGAAAAGCGCCCCCGCCTCGAAACACGTCGTGACGCTTATCGCTCGCGCAGGCGACCGGCGTCAACGACCGCGGCGCTCTGCATGCACGGCCGGGTCTGAAACCGCCAAGAACCGGACTGCGCTCGCCGCGTCGCCTCCACGAATCTGGGATTGGCGGATGGCGAGAGATGGTATTCTCGGGGAGCTTTTCGGGTGGGTAGGTGGGGGACGCTGCGGGCAGACGTCGCTCGCGATACGGGACCGGGCACGACAAGATGCCGACGACGAACGACCGCATCAGCCTTGTGAACGACACCGAGGACGTGACGGCGGTGAAGGCGCCGTCGCCCGGGCTCCTGCGTGAGAGCAAGGTGATGCCGGCCAGGAAGGAGACGGTCCGGCCCGGCCACGCCGAGGATGACGGCTCCCCAACGCCGCCGCCGGTCGTCGCGTCGCCGAAGCCGGTGTCCAGACCCGCGGCCCCCGCCGCTCAATCGACCGCTCCGCCCGGCGCAAAATCGCCGCTGACCGCCAAGCCGCCTGCGCCTGCTCCTGCGCCGCACCCGATCGCGCCGCGAACGACTGACGCGCGAGCGGTCGTTGCGAAGGCAGCGACGACCATGGCGGCCGTCGCGTCGACGAGCAGTGCGACGGCGAAGCCCGCGTCCATGGGCAAGCCGCTGGCGCCGCCTCCGATCGCGCGGCCGCTCGCCTCGAGCCTGGCGCCCTCCTCGGCGCCGGCCAGGCCGGAGATCCTCGGGCCGACGCCGCCGGCCGGCTTGCCCGCGCTCGGCAGCGGCGCGCTTCCGTTCATCCGTCCGAAAGTTTCGCCCGCGCGCACGGCGGGCGTGCCCGTTGCCACGCCGAGCTCGGAAACGCAGGTGGCTCCCGGTGCGCCGGTTCCGCCGGTTCCGACGCTGCCGTTCCCGCCGCTGGCGCCGATCGAACGCCGGCCGCCGACGCCCGCGGGAGGCTCTGCTCTCCCGTTCGTGGACCTGGTGCCGCTGACGCCCAGCTCGGGCCCGCTCTTCGAGCCCAAGCCCGATGCCTGGACGACCCGTTCGCCCGGCGGGCGCTCGCGGGTCGCGCTCTATGCCGTGCTGGCTCTGGTCGTGATCGCGGGCGCCGGCATCGGCTGGAAACAGTGGTGGGCGGCGCGCGCGGGACGTATCGAGATCTCGACGACACCGGCGGGCGCGCTGGTCATGCTCGGGGGCGATTCGGCCGCTCACCACGCGCCGGTCGCGTTCGAAAAGCCGCCCGGGCGCTATACCGTCTCGGTCACGCGCGACGGCTTCGAACGCGACGATCGAACCGTCGACCTGCACGCGGGCCAGGACGTCGTCCTTTCGATCGCGCTCGCGCCTGTCGCGGCCGCCAAGCCGGTCGCGCTCATGCCCGAACCGATCGGTGGGGCGCGTGCGGCGGGCGCGCGCCACGCTTTAGCCCCGTCACCGGGCGCGCCGCGCGCGTCGATGGTGCGCGCGTCGACAGAGCGATCGATCGGGCGCCTCGATGCCGCGTCCACGGCGCGCGCCACGGCGCGCGCGATGGCACTGGCCAGCGCCACGCAGGACGACAGCGCGAACCCGCCCGTACCGGGGGTGACCCCGACGACGCCGGTCGCCGAAGCCGCGCCGCCGCTACCGGCCGCGGGCAGCGCCGCCAAGGCCGAGGCGCCGGCGACCGCCGTGCCCGCGAACGCGGCGGCACCCGCTGCGCCGGCGAAGGCCGCGCCGTTCGAGAAGAGCGGCGCGCCGCCCGCCGAAGTCGCCGGCGCGCGCACGATCTCGGGGCGGCTCGCCAAGGCGCAGCTGGTGATCGACGCCAACGCCGACGAGTACCGGGTGAAGCTGCCGCCGTCGCTCGCGCGCGCCGACATGAAGCTGTCGGCGGTGGTGAAGATGTGCGTCTCCGCCGAGGGCAAGGTCGCCGAGGTCAAGCTGCTGAAGTCGGCCGACCCGGCGATCGACGCGCAGATCCCCGCGGTGCTCGGCAAGTGGCGCTACCGCCCGCTGGTCGTCGACGGGCGCGCGGTGCCGTTCTGCTACGTGCTGCAGTACGAGATCGCAGCGCCTTAGAAGAGAATCGCGACGCCCACGTTGGCGTCGACGTCGGCGGTGAAACGGGGCGCACCGAAGAGCGACTGCACCGCGAAGACCAGACGCGCGGCGCGCGCGACGCGCACGTGAAATCCGATGCCGGGCCCGCCCAGGATCGGTCCCAGCGCCGCGGTATCGGCGCACGTCGCCTGTTGCCGATCGGCGCCGCAGTCGCCGTTGCCGCTGGTGACGTGAACGACCTGGCGGATCTGCCCGCCGCCCACCGACAGCGACAGGAAGGGACGAAACACGTCGTCGTCCGCGGCCGCGAACCAGGTCGCGCTCACGAAGCCGGCGAAGGCGCCGCGCGCGGCGGTGCATGTCCCGTCGCCGCCACACTGCGACGATCCGTTCGGCGTGCGGTAGTCACTGGCGCCGCGCACGAGCTGAAAGCGTCCCCACGCCGACACCATGAAGCGCGGCGACACGAGGAACCCGACCTGCGGCACGACTTGCCCCAGCGTCGACCAGCCGAGCTTGGTGCCGCCCAGCGGATAGCCGCTCGTCTCGGCGGTGCCGCTCGACCAGCCGCCGCCTGAGCCGGCGAGCAACGCGACCAGCCAGCGCTGCCGCGCGCGCCCCGGCGCGCTCGGCTCGGACGCGCGTGACACGGCCACGATCGGCGCCGACGCCGCGGCCGCGTCAGCGGGCGCAGGCGCGGCCTCGGACGGCGCGGGGCTCGCGCCGGGCGGGCGCGGCGCGAGCGCGATCACCATCGGCGCGATCGGCGAGCCGCGCGCCGCCACCAGCTTGTCGTCCAGATCGCGGGCCTCGATGTAGTACGCGACGTCGTTGCCCGCGGTCGCGGGCGCGGGGATGATCGCCTCGAAGACGCCGTCGCTCTGCTTCTGCATCTTGATCTTCGAGAACGCCGACGCTCCGGCTGCGCGATACGCCAGCATCACGCGTTCCGCGTGCAGCTCCTCGTCGGGCGTCACCGCGATCGTGATCGGATCGCCACGCGTACCCGCGGTCACCGGCTCGTGCACCAGGAGCTCGCTCGGCAGCCGCTCGACCTTGGGCTCGTTGGCGAGCCCGCGCACGGCCTCGTCGAACGCCACCTGGACCTCGGGCGTCGCCAGCTCGGGCGACAGCTGGATCTCGGGCTGGATCTGCAGCGCCTTGCGAAACAGCCGGACCGCCACGTCGCGCCGCTTGAGGCCACCGGCGGTGACCACGCCCAACGTCACATACGTGCGCGCGCGGATCGGGTGCTGAGTCAGCCCGGCGCCGGCCGCGAGGTCCAGCGCCTGGTCGAGCAGGCGCTGAGCCTCGTCGAAGTTGAGCTTGCGGTACTCCTCGATAGCCTCGCGGTTCAGCAGCGTGATCTTACCGACCGCGGCGTTCTCCTCGGCGGACGCGGCGCGCGCCGCCCGCTCGCCGAAGGGAAGCGCCGGCGCCGCCACGATCGATGCCAGCACGAAAAATGTTCCGGCGCAGGCGATTCGACGGGCCGTCGTCGTCGACATCGGCATTGGCCGAATCATATCAGGCTGCTGCGGGCGCGGGCGCGGGCTCGAACGTGACCGCCGCGGCGCGCGGCACCTCGACCGTCGGCGCGACCTCGGCCAGGCGATCGGCCCAGACCTCGAAGCGTGTGAGCCGCGCGCCGCCGTACAGCGTCGCGAACGCCGCGTCGGCCGCGTCGAGTCCGCTCGCGATGAAGACGCGCCCCTTGCGTGGCGCGAGATCGTGCGGATCGAAGACCTGCCACCCGCCGTCGAGCCAGACCTCGGCGTAGGCGTGAAAGTCCATGGCGATGCCGTCGTCGGGAACGTCGATGTCGGGTAGATACGCGACCGCGTAGCGTGCCGGCATGTTGAACGCGCGGCACAGCGCGACCACGACGTGCGCGCGATCGCGGCACACGCCCTGGCGCCACGCGATCGCGTCCGCCGCCGACCAGTGCGGCTGGCTGCTGCCGCGCTTGTACTGGATGTTGCGGTGGACCCATTCGCAGATGGCGCGCGCCCGCTCCCAGCCGGCCGGCACCTGCGCGAAGTGCTCCCAGGCGAAGCCGAGCAGCTTGTCGGTCTCGGCGTAGCGGCTGGGCAGCGTGAAGCGCAGCAGCGCCGCCGGCAATCGCTCGAGCGGCACCGCGCGCGCGTCGGGACGTACCACATCGGCCGTCGACGGCACCTCCGCCACCGCGTCGTAGCGCAGCTGGCTCTCGCCCGGCGCCAGCGTCAGCCGCTGGCAGCGGTTGCCGAAGCTGTCGACGTACGCGTCGCTGGCCACCGCACCCGACAGGTGCATGCGCTCTCGCTCCAGCGTCTGCAGCGGGCTCGGGGTCGGTTGCACCACGAAGACCGCGGGCGTCGACGCGGGGGTCAGATAGCTGAGGTGGCAGCCGATGCGGATGCGATACACGGACCTTCGAGACTAGAGTCGCCTCGGCGGTTTGCCAAAAAACTCACCTCAGTGGTCTCTGTCCCAATCCTGAGGCCCGCGGCGGCGCGACTGGGGGTCGACCTTTTCGGCCGTCTGGTCGGAGCGCGTCGGCATGACCATGTCGACCGTCGGGTCGTAGACGCACACCCGGCTGCCGCCGGAGCGCTTGGCGCGGTACGCGGCGGCGTCGGCCTGCGCGAACACGAGGTCGATCGATTGCCCGCCCGACCCCTCCAGCGCGGCGACGCCCATGCTCAGCGAGACATCGACGCCCTCGGGGCGCAGGCGCCCGAGATAGGCGAGCACGCGCTCGGCGAAAGTGCACGCCTCGGGCGCCGTGGTGTGCGGCAGCAGCACCACGAACTCGTCGCCGCCGTAACGAGCGGCCAGGTCGGTGTCGCGGATCTCGCGGCGCAAGGTCTGCCCGATCTCACGCAAGATCCGGCTGCCGACGACGTGGCCGTGGCGATCGTTGATCTGCTTGAGCTTGTCGACGTCGACCATCACGATCGCCGATTGCGTGCCGTAGCGGGCGATGCGGGACTGCTCCAGGCCCAGGCGCTCGCGCAGGTAGCGCGGGTTTCCGAGGCCGGTCAGGTCGTCGATGCTGGCCTCGTTGCGCAGGTGCTGGCGCGCCGCGGCCTGGTTCAGCGAGCGGTCGACGCGCGCCAGCAGCTCGAGCAGCGAGAACGGCTTGCGCAGGAAATCGACGGTGTCGAGCTTGAGCTCGCGGACGCGCGGCAACAGATCGTCGGCGCCCGACACGATCAGGATCGGCACGTTGCGCGTGCGCGCATCGCCGACCAGCTCTTCCAGGGCGTCGAACCCGTCGAGCACCGGCATGTGCACGTCGAGCAGGATCAGGTCGGGGCACAGCTTCTGCGCCAGGCGCACCACCTGCGCGCCGTCGGTGGCGAGCGCGACGTCGTAGTCCTCGTCGACGAGGATGCTGCGCAGAGCCAGGGCCTGCTCGCGATCGTCCTCGCCGATCAGCACGCGGCCGCGCGACGGATGTGTGCGCCGGAACTCGGTCGGCGCCACCATCATCGCCGCGCCGGCGTCGCGCATCGGCGTCACGTCCGACACATCCGCCGGCACCGAGATCGGCATCGACATCGGAGCCACCTGGCGCCGCAGGTCGCTGCCGAGCGAGCTGCCGAACTGCAGTTGCAGGAGCGTGCCGGCCAGACGCCCTTCGAGCCCGGCGGCGCGCACGTCGTCCGGGGTCATCGAGCGGCGCTCGCGCGACTGCACCAGGATCACGCCCAGGCAGTTCTCGCCCGCGATCAGCGGCACGACCGCGACCGCGCCCAGGTGCGACGGCAGCTGCGACGCGACCGGCTCGAGCAGCACCGACGCCCGCACGTCCTCGACCACCACCACCTCGCGCGTCCGCACGGCGGCGGCGATCTCCGGGTAGCGCGACAGCTCGATCGGCAGGTCGGCGAGCTCGGGATTCTCGGTCGAGAAGACGACGCGCGCGCCCTGCCCGACCAGGATGCACGAGCCCCGTTCGCCGAAGCGCTTGATCACCGCCTGGGTCGCGGCCGCCACCATCTCGCGCGGGCCGGCGCCGACGCGCCCCAGCAGCGCATCGAACGACACGCCGTCAGCTTCTATCTTGCTGTCCCCGCGGACGTTCACGGGTGACCGATGACCAGCGATTCTCTGGGTCCCCACCGGATCGGCCATCCCTTCGGAGTCCTTCTACGGCAGGAGGAGCCGGCAGCTGAAGTCGAAATCGTCACCCCGCCGCGCCAGCAATTTCCGCGCCTTCGGTCGCCATGAATCCTGGAAATTGAGCCCATATCCTGCGCCGCTGGTGCCGCCGCAGGGCCTACGGTAAGAATGCGCCGGTGACCCCCGAGGCCATCCTTTTCGACCTGGACGGAACCCTGGTCGATTCCGAGCGCGAGAACGTCGAATCGGTCGTGCTGGCGGTGCGCCGCCTGGGCGCGGAGCTCTCGGCCGAGGAGCGGGCGTTCGTCATCGGGCACTCCTGGAACGAGATCCACGCGCTCATCGCCGGCAACCACGGCCTCGCGGTGTCGATGACCGATCTCATCATTTCGGCGGTCGACGAGAAGCGCGGGCTGATGGCGGAGACCGGCTACCGTGCGCTCCCCGGCGTGCACGCGGCCGTGCGGCGCCTGGGCGCTCGGTCGGTGCTGGCGGTGGTCTCGGGTGCGAGCCGCGCCGAGGTCGAGGACGCGCTGACCAGCATCGGCGTCATCGCCGCCATGCGACTATGGTTGGGCGCCGAGGACTACGCGCGCGGCAAGCCGGCGCCCGATTCATTCGCGCTGGCGATCGAGCGCCTGGGCGTGAGGGCGTCGGCCTGCGTGGCCATCGAGGACGCGACGCCCGGCATCCTCTCGGCGCGGGCGGCGGGCGCGCGCGTCATCGGCGTGCGCGCCGGCAACTTCGCCGGCTACGACCTCACGCCGGCCGACGTCGTGGTGGACACGCTCGACGACGTCACCGACGAGCTTTGCGCGAGGCTGGTGGCGTAGGCGCGCGTCGCGCGCGCTACATCCGCGCACATGGCGCCCGGCGGCGGGACGGCCTGGACCGCCATGGTAAGATCGAGGTTCGTGTTCGAGCAACTACCAGCCAGCGTCACCATCTACGAGGTTGGTCCTCGGGATGGCCTGCAGAACGAGGCGCGGATGATCCCGACCGAGGACAAGATCGCGTTCATCGACGCGCTGTCCGCGACCGGCCTGCCGGCCATCGAGATCACGAGCTTCGTCAACCCGCGGTGGATCCCCCAGCTGGCTGATGGCGCAGAGGTCTCGCGCCGGATCACGCGCCGCCCGGGCATCGTCTACTCGGCGCTGGTGCCCAACCGCCAGGGGCTGGACGCGGCGATCGCCGCCGGCATGCGCGAGGTCGCGGTCTTCATGTCGGCGTCGGAGACGCACAACAAGAAGAACGTCAACAAGACCATCGCGGCCACGCTCGCGGCGTTTCACGACACGGTGCCACCGGCGCTCGCGGCCGGGCTGCGCGTGCGCGCCTACGTCTCGACGGTCTACGGGTGTCCCTATGAAGGCGCCGTCGACCCCGGCAAGGCGGTCGAGCTCTGCCGCGAGCTGCGCGCGCTCGGCTGCTACCAGGTGTCGCTGGGCGACACCATCGGTGTCGCGACGCCGCGCCAGGTGCGCGACGTGCTGTCGCGCGTGCTGGCCGAGATTCCGCCCGCCGAGGTCGCGGTCCACTTCCACGATACGCGCGGAACCGCGTTGGCCAACATCCTGGTTGCCGTCGAGATGGGCATCACCACCGTCGATTCGGCGCTGGGTGGCCTCGGCGGCTGCCCGTACGCGCCCGGCGCGTCCGGCAACGTCGCCACCGAGGACGTGGTCTACATGCTCGAGGGCATGGGCATCCGCACCG
>CAZNCQ010000315.1:0-8246 GCA_964571275.1 uncultured Myxococcales bacterium | reverse complement strand
ACCTCGAGCCCCGACAGCTCCGCCTGCTCCTGCACGTTGGAGATGAACGACGGGATCTCCGCCTTCTTGGGCAGCGCGCGCAGCAGCTCGCGCTGCTCCTCCAGCAAGAGGCGCAGCTCGCTGCGATAGGCCAGGTACTCGCGCTTGCGCGTCGCGTACGACGCCTTCTCGGTCTCGAGATCGGTCCGCTGCGCCTCGGCGCGCCCGATGTCGTCGCGCACGTCGGAGTAGATCACCTGGTAAAAGAGCAGGACCAGCACGCCGATCACGCCGGCGGTGACGCCGATCTTGGCCGGCATCTTCAGCTGGAGCAGCTTGGCGATCAGCTCTTTCATGTCAGTAGATGACTTTGGCCGTGAGGTTGAACGTGACGTGCTTTACGGACAGGTTGTTGCCCAGCGTCGTTTCGCTGACTTGTGTGGTGGACTCCGGAGTCACATCGGAGAAAAAGATTGAGAGCTGGAGCCGCTTCAAGAATTCGGCGACATCCTCGTTGGTTTTCGCCGAGCCGCGGATGCGCACCTTGCCCTGCGCCTCCTCGAAGCTGTCCAGCCAGATCCGGCGCGTGTCCCAGCTGGTGTTGAAGCCGATGTTGGGGTCGCGCCGCAGTCGGTCCTCGTAGCTGGCGCGGTCGAAGGTCGGCCCCTTGCCCGCCGTCAGGATCTCGGACATCTCGCGCATCAGGTAGAGCGGCCCGGTGCGCCCGGCCTGCAGCGCCTGGATGGTCTTCTGCTGCTTCAGCAAGTCCTGGCGCTGGTCCTTGATCTTGTCGTAGTCGCCGAGCTCGGCCTTCATGCGGTCGATATCCGCGCGCACGGCGTCGTTTTCACGCGTGACCTCGTCGAGGCGGCTCTGGCTCGTGAGGTAGGCAAACACCATGGCCACGATCGCACCCAGCACCGACAGGCCCATGAAGGCCAGCTGCTTCTGGCCCGGGTCGCGCCGCTTGATCTTGCGCGCGGCGATGAGATTTATGCGAATCACGCCCGGTCCCCCTGCCGGCGCAGGGCCAGGCCCAACCCCACCGTTGCCTCGGCCGCATGCGCGCGGATGAAGTCCATGTCGAACCGCGTCTCGTCGATGATCAGGCGCCGGAACGGGTCGATGATCTCGACGGGGACGCGCGAGCGCTCGGCGAGGATCCGCTGCAGCGCGGGCACCTTGGCCGAGCCGCCGCACAGGTACATGCGCGACAGGGTCAGGTCGGAGCTCGAGGCCAGGAAGAAGTCGAGCGTGCGCTGCAGCTTGCCCGCCATGCTCTCGGCGACCTCGTTCATGATCTCCTCGACGCCGTCGGGGATCCCGTCGGTGACGCCGGCGCTGAGCGCGATCTTGAAGTGCTCGGCCTCCTCCTGGGTGACGTGAATGCGCTTCTGGATCTCCTCTGTGAAGGCGCCGCCGCCGACGGTGACGTCGCGGGTGAAGATGCTGGTGCCGTCGGTGATGATGTTGATGTTCGAGATCGCGGCGCCGATGTTGATCAAGGCCACCGACTCGCCGGCCGTCGCCTCATAGCTGACTTCGAACGCGTTCTGCACGGTGAACGCCGCCACGTCCATCACCGCCGGCTGCAGCTTCGCGTCGCGAATGACCTGGGTGTAGTCGGCGATGACTTCCTTCTTCGCCGCGACCAGCAGGAGCTCCATCATCCCCTGAGCGTTGCGCGGGTTGACCAGCTGGTGATCCATCTCGACCTCGTCGGCGCGGAACGGGATGTGCTGCTCGGCCTCGATCTGCAGCTGCGAGCTCAGCTCCTCGAGCGGCATCTGCGGCACCTGGATCTTCTTGATGATCACCGAGTGGCCGGAGATCGCTGTCGCCACCTGCTTGTTGCGGATGCCCAGCGTCGCGCGCAGCCGGCGGATGGCATCGACCACGGCCGCCTGGTCCATGATCGATCCGTCGACGATCGTCTGCGGCGGCAGCGGCTCGATGCCGAAGTCCAGCAGCTGGATCGACTTCGCCGTCACCTTGACCTGGAGCATCTTGATCGAGCTCGATCCGATGTCGAGGCCGACGCAGTTGCTCGCCATGGGCCTACCTCACCCGCCGGGACGGGAAACCCGCACCAGGTGGGGACAGGTCGGCGCGCGTCAGAAGTCCGTCATTTTGGGGGTTGGTCTTTGCCATTTTTGGGTGGTCCCGGAGGTCCACCAGGAGTCATCGGCAGAGACACCCCATATTCCTTAATTTTATAGAGCAGAGCCCGGTGGCTGATTTCCAGGAGCTCGGCCGCCCGGGTCCGATTGCCCCCGGTCCGGGCCAGCGCCTGGCGGATCAGCTCCTCCTCGACCCGGCGAGCCGCGCGCTTGATGGACAGGGCGCCCGACAGGTCGCCTCCCGCCTCGGCCGGAGTGCCCGAGGCGGGTGCGGGCGACGCGGCCGAGGGCCCGAACCCATTGCGGCCATTGAGGATCCGGTCCGGCAGGCTAGCGACGTCGATCTGGCGGCCCTCGCACATGACCGCGGCGCGCTCGATGGTGTTTTCCAGCTCGCGGACGTTGCCGGGCCAGCCGTAGCCGACCAGCAGGTGCATGGCGTCGTCGGCGATCCCGTCGATCACCAACCTCAGCCGCTGGTTGATGCGGGTCACGAAGTACGCGGCCAGAAGGGGGACGTCCCCGGCGCGGTCGCGCAGCGGGGGCACCCGCAGGGCCACCACGTTGATGCGGTGGAAGAGGTCTTCGCGGAACCGGCCGGCAGCGACCTCTGCCTCGAGATCGCGCGCGGTCGCCGCGACCAGGCGCAGGTCGATCGGACGGTCGTCGCTGTCGCCCAGACGGCGCACGTGCTCTTCCTGCAGCGCGCGCAGCAGCTTGACCTGGAGCCCGGCCGGCAACTCGCCAATCTCGTCGAGGAACAGCGTGCCGCCCGACGATTGCTCGAGCAGCCCCACGCGGTCGCGGAGCGCGTCGGTGAACGCGCCCTTGGCGTGGCCGAAGATCTCCGACTCCATCAGGCCGGCCGGGATCGCGCCGCAGTTCACGGCGACGAACGGACCACCCGCGCGCGGCGACTGGTCGTGCACGGCGCGCGCGATCAGCTCCTTGCCGGTGCCCGACTCGCCCTGCACCAGGACCGTCGCTTTGTACGGCGCCACCTTGCGGACCGACGCCGCCAGCGCCCGGATCGGTGCGCTCTGGCCGATCATCACGGGCGCGGCCGAGGCGACGGCGCGCCGCTGCCGCTCGGGTGTCCCGGCGCGCGCTTCGATTTTCTCGAACGCCAGCGCGGTGACGGCGGAGAGGTCGTCGCCGGCGACGACAAAGTCGTAGGCGCCGGCGGCGATCACCGCCAGGCCGGCGGCGCTGTCGGCGCCCGCAGCCAGCACGGCGATCACCGGGGGTTGGCCGGAGCCGGGCTCAGCGGCCAGCGCGCGGCGTGCGCCGTCGACCGACGCGACCCCGACGGTCTCGTAGCCTTCGCTCCGAAGCTGGACCTGCAGCGCCTGGCGGGCGCCGTCGTCCTCGTTCACTACCAGCACGCGACGCATGAAGAGCCGGACGGTCGCCACCATAGCACGGCCCCTCGACGGGGATTTTCGGCCTCGGAGCGATTTTTTGCTCCGGCTCCGATCTTGAGTTTGACTCGGTCCATGAGCGTAGAAGTCGAGCGAGCGACCGTTCCGTGCAATGTCTGCGGCGCCCAGGTCAGCGAGCTGCGACGCGGGCGGTGCTGGGGCTGCTACACCCGCTGGGTCGACGCGCGGCCGGTGGGCCGCGGCGCCGCCTGCCTGATCTGCTTCGAGAAGCGGCGCGCACAGCTGAAGATCATGGAGCTCCACACGCGCTCGGTGCCGATCTGCCACGGCTGCGGCGCGCGCATCCTGCGCCTGGAGAACATCCCCGAAACCATCGACGGCGTGCGCCAGGCGTTGCGGCGCGAGCGGCGCGACGGTGATCGGCGCGACAACGGCCTCGACCGCCGCATCTTCCCGCGCGAGCGCCGCGTGGGCGAGCGACGCGGGCCACCGCGCGAGGGCGACGGCGCGGCGGCCGACCAGGGTGCCCATCTGGCGCCCGATGAGCTCGACGACGTGATCATCGAGCTCCTCGACGACGACATCGAGATCGTCGAGCAGACGACCGTGCGGGGGAAGGCGACCGGCGACAGATAGCTCGTGGACGTCCACGTCCCTGCGGGAGGCTTCCGGCCCCCTACCGCAGCGGCAGCTCGACCTTCCAGGTCTTGCCCTCGCGCACCAGGTGCACGGTCTGGCGATCGCCGGCGACGGAGTAGACCTCGACCTCGGCGTCGTCGCCGTTGCGGCTGAGGGTACGGAGGCCGGCCGGTTCCCACGCCGGCGGCACCCACCCCACGGTCACGAGATCCTGCGGCCGCAGCATGCGCGTGCCGCCGGTCTTGTGCGCCGACGCGAGCAGCTCCTCGATGTGCGCCCGCGTGCGCGGGCCGAAGCGGTTGAAGACCGCCTCGCGATCGCCGGCGCGCACCGACGCGAGCAGCAGCTGCACCGCCGACTCGGGCGACGAGCCGTCGTCGCGCGTCGAGCAGCCACCGCCGGCGGTCACCGCGACCGCGCACGCGATGAGGACGGCGGTTCGCAGGGTCATGGCGCGATCGGCGCGGGCGTCGCGGTCAGGCCCAGCCGCTCGCGCACGCGCGCCATCGTTGCGTGCGCCACGGCGCGCGCGCGCGCCGCGCCCGCGGCCAGGATCTCGTCGACCCGGTCGGGAGTCGCGCTCAGCTCGGCGGCGCGCGCCGCGATCCGCCCGAGGTCGACCTTGAGCCCCTCGAGCAGCATCTTCTTGCAATCGATGCAGCCGATACCGGCGGTCGTGCAGCCGACGCGGACCTCTTCCTGGCGCTCGGTGCTGGAGAAGAACTTGTGCAGCGTGAAGATGTTGCAGATGTCGGGGTTGCCCGGGTCGGTGCGCCGCACGCGCGCCGGGTCGGTCGCCGCCGTGCGCAGCTTGTCCCAGATTGCCTTCTCGGGCTCGCGCAGGCTGATGGTGTTGCCGCGGCTCTTGGACATCTTCGCCTGCCCGTCGAGCCCCAGCAGCTTGGGCGTGGTCGAGAACAGCGGCTGCGGTTCGACGAAGGTGTCGCCGAAGCGCGCGTTCCAGCGCCGCACGATCTCGCGCGCGAGCTCCAGGTGCTGGCGCTGGTCCTCGCCGACGGGAACGCGGGTCGCGCCGTAGAGCACGATGTCGGCGGTCTGCAGAATCGGGTAGGTGAAGATGCCGGCGTTGATGTTGTCGGGTTGATGCTCGGCCTTGTCCTTGAACTGCGTCATCCGGCCGAGCTCGCCGTAGGGCGCGACGGACGACAGCGCCCAGGCGAGCTCCGTGTGCTCGGGCACCGCCGACTGCACGAACAGCGTCGCGCGCTCGGGGTCGATGCCGCATGCCAGCAGGTCGATGGCCATCTCGCGCACACGTCGCGACATCTCCGCCGGTTCGTAAGGCTGGGTGATCGCGTGGTAGTCGACGATGCAATAGAAGCAGCGATAGCTCTGCTGCAGCTCAACCCAGGTGCGTACGGCGCCGAGGTAGTTACCCAGGTGCAGCGCGCCCGATGGCTGGATGCCCGAAAAGACGGTCTCCATGTTCTCGTTGTTTTACATCAAGATCGATTTCGGGCGCGCCCGAGCGCGCAATGTTGATGGCTCTAGAATTCACGAGTACCTTGGGACGTCCTAGGGTCAAAGGAGATCGCGGATGAATCGCACCCTGTGGCTGGCTGCACCGCTGTTCGCGCTTTTCGTGTCCGGTTGCGTGGTTCGCGCGAGCCCGGAGCCGGTCGCCGTCAGCGCCCAGGTCGATGACTCCACCGCCTATCCGACGGTGCCGCCGCCGGCGCCAATGGCCGAGTATCGTCCGCCGCCTCCCGGATACGGCTACTACTGGGTCGACGGCAACTGGGATTGGACTGGCTATGACTGGTCGTGGAACGCCGGCTTCTGGTCGCCGGCGCGGCCCGGCTACGTGTACGTCGCGCCTCGGTACGTCTTCGAGGGCGGACGCTACGTCCTCTATCGCGGCTACTGGAACGACAACTACGGCCGGCGCGACTACTACTACAACGCGAACATGCGCGGTACACCGCCGCCCGGTGGCTGGCGGGCAGCGCCTCCGGGCGTGCGCGCGGCACCGGGGCAGACGGCTCCCTCGACCTGGCGAGGCGCCCCGCCGCAGCCGACCGCTTCGGGTGGGCCCGGCTGGCGCGGGGGTGGGGCACCGCCGCCTTCGACGTCACCGCCGCCGACCGGCTGGCGCGGCGCACCGCCCCCCGGAGGCGGCGGACCGATGGGAGCTCCCGCGGGACCGGCGCCCGGGTGGCGCGGCGGCGCGGGACCGGTTGGATCGGCGCCGGGCAGCGCCCCCAATTCGCCGCCAGGACCGGCGCCCGGATGGCGCGGCGGCTCGACGGGGCCCGTTGGGTCGGCACCGGGTGGCACGCCCAATTCGCCGGGACCGGCGCCGGGGTGGCGCGGCGGCGCGCCCAGCCCGGCGAGCCCGGGTGTCGCACCGACGTCGTCGCCCGGTCCCTACGCGCCGGGAGCGCCTCCCGGGTGGCGCGGTGGCGCGACGCCGGGTGGCGCGCCGGCGGGCGGACCGACCTATGGCGGGACACCGCCCTCCGGATCGCCCTACGGCGGCGCTCCCACCAGTGGTGGCGCCGCGGGACGCATGGGCGGCGGTTCGCCCTACGGATCGACGCCACCGCCGGGTGGAGGCGCGGCCGGGCGCATGGGCAACGGCTCGCCGACGCCACCCCCGGGCGGCGGCGCCGCGGGACGCATGGGCGGCGGCCAGGCCCCCGGAACCGCGGCCCCTGGCCCGGGCCGCCCCGCGCCCGCGCCGGTGCAGTCGCCCTCGAGCGCCCCGCGCCGAGGGAAGGTCAAGTAGGGGCGCGCTTCATCGGACGCGGCTCAGAGGCAATACCGAACAGGGAACCGCGAAGACGCCGGCAGACGCCAAGTCCGGACCGTTGATCGTCCGGATCTTGAGTCCGGATCTTCAGTCGGATCTTCAGTCGGATCTTCAGTCGGATCTTCAGTCGGATCTTGGCGTGCCTGGCGCCTTGGCGGTTTCGCCATTTGGCGGGCATTGCCCCTAAACGGCGCGCTCAGAGGATGTACTGCGACAGATCCTCGTCCTTGAGGACGCCGTCGAGCCGCTCGCGCACGTAAGCGGCGGTGATCGGGATGGTGGTCTCGCCGAGCTCGGGCGCCTCGAATGCCAGGTCGTCGAGCACGCGCTCCATGATCGTGTGCAGGCGGCGCGCGCCGATGTTCTCCATGCGCGAGTTCACCAGCGTGGCGATGCGCGCGATCTCGGCGACGGCGTCGGGACGGATCTCCAGCGTCACCTTCTCGGTGGCGAGCAGCGCCGTGTACTGCTTCGTGAGCGCGTTCTCCGGTTCGGTGAGGATGCGGACGAAGTCCTCGTCGCTCAGCGATTCGAGCTCGACGCGGATCGGGAACCGACCCTGCAGCTCGGGGATCAGGTCCTTGGGCTTCGAAACGTGGAACGCACCCGCGGCGATGAACAGCACGTGATCGGTCTTGAGCGGCCCGTACTTCGTCGACACCGTCGAGCCCTCGACGATCGGCAGCAAGTCGCGCTGCACGCCCTCGCGTGACACGTCCGGACCGTGGCCGCCGCCGCCCTCGCGTCCCGCGACCTTGTCGATCTCGTCGATGAAGATGATGCCCGCCTGCTCGGCACGGCGGATCGCGTCCTTGGTCAGCCGTTCCATGTCGATGAGCTTGGCGGCCTCTTCCTCGGTCAGCGCATCGAACGCCTCGCTGACGGGCAATCGGCGGCGCTTCGTGCGCTTCGCCCCCTGGGGCATCATGTCGCGCAGGTTCAGCACCATCTCTTCCATGCCGGTGCCGGAGAACACGTCGATGAACGACTGCGGCGCATCGGCGGTGTCGATCTCGACCATGCGATCGTTGAGCTTCCCTTCGCGCAGCAGCTTGCGCAGGCTCTCGCGCGTGGCGTTGTCGGGCGCGGCGGGCGCCGAGCCGTCGCCGGACGGCGCGCCCTGGTTCCCGTGGTTGATGGGCGGCAGCGTCGTCGACGTGGTGGACGGCGGACCGCCGGCGCCCGCCGGCGGCCGCTGCCGGGGCGGTGGCGGCAAGAGCACGTCGAGCAGCCGCTCCTCGGCGTTCTCTCGCGCGCGCGGGCGCAGGCGCTCGCGCTCCTCGTCGCGCAGCATCGAGACCGCGGTCTCGGCGAGATCGCGCACCATCGAATCGACGTCGCGCCCGACGTAGC
>CAZNCQ010000314.1:0-8310 GCA_964571275.1 uncultured Myxococcales bacterium | reverse complement strand
AGAACGGGCGGCCTGGCGATTTCTTCCGCTTTCTTCAGGGACAGGAGACTAGCGCACGAGCGGCGCCCGGGGCTCGGGGTCGCCTCACGCTTGGGCAGCTTCGCGCCCAAGCTCGCCCGCGAAGGCCAGGCTGAGCAAAAGCTCCACCGCGGGGCTCCGGTTCTCGATCGCTGCCGCACGGTCGGCGCGCGGCAGGATTTCGTCCAAGTCGTTCGACTCGACGACGATCTCGCGGGTACGGGGGTCGTCGAGCAGCTCACGGATCGGGCTGTACCCGATCGGCTTGCGGCCTCGGAGGTGGTAAAGCGGCGGGGCTCGACGTTCCATCGGGCCGTCCGAGCCCACAGGAAAGCCCAGCAAGTTCGGCCAGAGCGCCGCGATGGCTCGGCGGTGGTGGTTGCTGCCCAGACGTTCGGCGCGCGGTAGGCGCGCGACGGCGCCAATCCATCGCGCATCAAGGAACGGCGAGCGGGGTGCGCCGTGTCGAGCGTAGAGTGCGAGCCCGCTGCCGATGAAGTGCCGAACGCGTTCGGTGGCGTAAAGGCAATCGAGCGCATCGGCGACATTGTGCGTGTGGGCGGTGGTCGAGTACGCCATGGCGCGTGCGAGCTGCCATGGGGTGGGGCGGGCGCGAGCAGCGCGCGCGGGAACCGACGCGCACGCCGCTCCATTCGCGCGGCGAAATATCCCGAGAACAGGGCGTTGGGTCCGGCTCCAATGGCCCGGCTCGCCAGGCCCCGGTCGAAATAGAACGTGCGCGCGAACTCGCCGTTCGATCCGACGTAGTGGGCGACCTGCCCGCTTGGGCCCGCGGCGCGGGCGTAGAGGTCGCTGTGCCAGTCTCCTGCGGTCTTGGTCCCGCTGGTGCAGGAGACGATCGACCGAGCATGGGCTGCTCTTGTAGCAGCAAACACCGTAGTCGAGAGGGGCAGTCCCCAGACGCTATCCGTTCCCGTGCGGGAAGAACGAGTCGTCGTACGAGAACTCCATGTAGCGGTCGAAGATGATCGCCAGGAACAGGTTGATGGCGAAGGCGACGACGACCAGGCTCTTGAACAAGCGTGACAGCGGGCGGTTGCCGACAGCGAGCAACATCATCAAGAAGACCATGTAATCCAGGCTGTAGCGGTAGCCGAACTGGATGTAGCCGGAGCTCTGGTACAGCAGCGACGGGATTGCCGCGAATGCGACGGTGATCCACAGGGACCGCGTGAGGTAGCTGCGCTCTTTCGGAGCGACGACGTAGGCCAGGTTGGGCGACGTCACCAGCAGGCTCATGCCGTGGTCGCTGATGCGCACGTACGGCCACTTGTTCAGGATGCGCGGCAGCAACAACAACGCGCAGGTCAGATTGCGCGACAGAAAATGGTAGTTGAACAGGCCGTAGCGCTGGATGCGCTCCTGCCACTGGATGTTGAGGAATTTGTGGCCGAACTCGAACGGGCGTTCGAAGCGGGCGTAGTTGTGCCACAGCAGCGCCACGATGATCGCGGCGAAGGGCACGCCGAAGCGGAGCAGGCGCGGCATCAGCTGACGCCAGCCGTCGCGCGCGCGCAGCGCCGGCCAGCCGCCCGACACGCGGACCGCTTCCAGCAAAAACAGCGGGAAAACCAGCCACGGCGGCCGCGTGGCGTAGCCGAGCCCCATGCAAATTCCCGCCAGCACCGGCCGCTTGGCGTCCAGCGACGCCCACGCGTAGCCGATGCCCAGTGTCACGCAGACCACGAGCGCCGTGAACCAGACCTCGCCGACGACGGAACAGTAGTAGTAAACCGATCCGACGCCGAACATGGCGACCAGCCACAGGTCCTCGACGTCGGTGCGCCTGGACAGGCCGCGGCGCCGCAGATCGCGCAGCAGCAGCAAGAGCAACACCGGGTTCAGCGCCGCCCACAGCGCGGTGAACAAGATGTCGTTGAAGTTGAGGCCGTAGATCGCGACCAGCGGCAACATCAACACCGCGGGGAAGGGCGGGAACGACACGTAGCGGATCGTCGAGCGCGACGCGATCTGGCTATCGGTGACGGTCTCGGGCGCGCCGCGCAGCGGATAGAAGCGATCGACGGGGCCGCCGGTCCGGCTGCCATAGGTGCCGCGCAGCTCGCGGCCGTCCTTGAGCTTGAAGACGTCGATCTTGGCCCAGTCGTTCTCGTTGGGCGGAGGCCCGGCCATCGCGAGCCGCCCGTGAAGCCAGCAATCAGCGAGATAGACGTAATGGTTGTATTGCGAATGCCGGCGCAGCCGCGCACCCGAGGCGCCGAGATAGGCACCGGCGAACACGACATAAACCGCGATCAGACCGGGCTTGCTCCGCAAGAAGCGCGCGAGGCGCGACGGCGATGCGGGCCGCTCGGTCTGCGGGGCGACGCTCGCGGCCGCGGGCGCAACGGCGTCTTCGGGGGCCGCCGTCGTTGCCGGCGTGACGGGCATCTCCGCCGCCGCTGTTTGCTCTCCGCTCATCGCACGTTCCGCTTGTAGCCGATCACCAAAGGAACTCCTTCACGGTCGCGCACGAAGGCCGGTTTCACGGTCCCGTAGCTCTCCCAGAACCACCCTTCATAGATCGCCCAGTGCTTCTCCCACGTCAGCAGGCCCATCGCGGATGCCTGGATACCCGCCTCGGCGGCGCCGGTGTCGCCGACGGCCATGTCGAGCCGTCCCTCGCGCTTGTACATGTGCAGCGCGTCGCCGAGCACGTCGTGCCAGTACATGCGCCGGTTGTCGGTGTGATCGTCGTTGATCCAACCCAGCATGGGCGCCACGCAGTATGCCCAGAACTGGCGGTTCATTCCCAGCGACGCGCCGCCCGCGAATCCGCCCGCGAGCAGGTTGTAGTGGCTGAGGCCGTCGGGCTGCGAGCGCTCGGTCTCTGCCACCGCCGGCAGGCACACCAGCAAGGCCAGCGCCGCCGGCAGCGCGCGCAGCACGCGCGGGCGCGACAGGTCGCGTACCTGGGCCGCCACCACGCGCGTCAGCGCGGCGACGCCGATCGCGGCGGCGACGGCCAGGAACGGCATCGCCGGCATGAAGTGCTTCACGCCGCCGAAGATCGGCGTCGACGGCACCGCCAGCAAACAAAGCGGGCCGAAGATCTGCGTCGCGAGAAACGCGCCTGGCGCGCGGTCGACGTCGGCGCCTGGACGGAGCCAGCTCGGGCGCGCTCCGTCGGGCGCCGCTTCGGGCGCGCCACCTTCGACCACGGCGGCGCCGCGGCGGCGGCGCAGCAGCACGACGGCGCCCCAGATCGCGAGCGCGAGCGTGGTCACCGGCACCGTGAGGCTGGTCGACACGAACGGGAACGTCGTCCGGATCAGCTTGTGCGCGAGATCCGTCGGCGGGTTGTTCCAGTTGATGCCCAGGTATTCGAAGTTGTAGTGCTCGTGCTGCAGGTGGCGATTGAAGTACATGTGCACGCGCGCCATGGGCGCCGGCCACAGCCAGGGCCAGTGCGCGAAGAAGATCAGCGGGCCCAGCGCCGCCATCGACACGAACGCCAGCGGGATGCGCGGCGGGCGGTGGCGGCGCAGGATGTCGTCGCGTCGCATCCAGACGTAGTGCGCGGCGAGAAAGACCGGCATGAACCAGGCGTTGTGCTTGGTGCCGAGCGCGATGCCCCAGACCGCGCCGCAGCCGATGCCCCACGCGGCGCTGCGCAGCGATTTCCAGTAGGCGAAGCCGACGGCGAACGCCATGGTCGTGATCGGCGCATCGAAGCAGGCGATCGGTGCGTGGAAGAAGTAGTGCGGTTGCGCGAGCGCCAGCACCGCTCCGGCCGCCGCCGCCGGCCGCGGCACGAAGCGACGCGCCAGCAGGTACACCATGGCGATGAGCAGCCCCGAGAACAGCATCGCGGGGAAGCGAAACGCGGTCGAATCGCGCGCAAAAAGCGGCAGCGTGATGTGCCGTCCGCGCACGGGAATCGGATGCAGCCCGCGCGCCGGGCCCATGCAGGTGCACCGGTGAAAGGCGCGCCACGACAGGCCGTAGAGCGTCTTCATGATCACCGGATGGTCGGGCGCGTTGTCGCCCCAGTAGCGGTCGATGCCGGCCTGGCTGAACGAGCGGGCAGCCGCCCGGTGCTTGATGTTGTCGGCGAGCTCTTCGAACCAGCCCCAGTAGCGCTCGCCAGCGCGCATGTACTGGCCTTCGTCGCGGCCGAAGCCCTCGCTCTTTTCCGCGACCAGCAGCCAGCCAACGGTGGCGATGCCCAGGACCAGCGCGATGAGGCGATCGCGCTTCACCGGTGACGCGGGCCAGCTCAACTGCGCGCCTCGGCGGCGAAGGCAAAGTGGCGCGCGTAGGGCGCGGGCGAGCTCACTTCGAAGCGCACGGCGGCGGTCTGCCCGGCGCGCGCGGCGGTGTCGACGTGCGAGATCAGCCAGCCGCTCTCGTTCAGCGTGGTCACGTGCAGCGCCGGCTTCCCATCGATGGCGACCGTGAGGTCGACGGGGCCCTTTCCGGCCTTGCGCATCCAGACATTGGACAGGCCGGTCGCGATGGCGATCTCTCGGCCGAGCACGACCGCGGGAAACTCGATGACGACGCGCGCGCGCTCGACCGGCTGCGCGAGCAGCGCCCAGCGCAGCGCGGTGTCGACCTCGACCAGCTGGCGGCGCACGTAGTTGAAGCCGATCTGCGGGCACTGGAACCGATCGCCCTGGTACGGACAGGGCAGGGCGGTGCCGCTGGCGTCGACGCGGCTCACTTGCGCGTCGTTCCAGCGCGCGAGGAAGTCGTAGCTGACGTTGGCGGCGGCGCGCTCGATCTGGCGCACGGTGAGCGCGCCGTGGTGCCGCTCGAGCACGACGCGGCCGCCGCGCGCCTCGGGGGCGCGCGCCCCACGCTGGTCGATCTCCCAGATGCGCGAGAAGCGGGCCGCGTCCATGCGTCCCGCGGTCGGGATCGGGATCAGGTCGCCGAGGTGCATGCGCATGACCGGATCGGCCCAGGCGGGCGCGGCGACGATCAGGTCACCGGCGTGGAAGCCGTCGCGCACGTCGCGCTCGGCGGCGGTCCAGTCCTTGGGCTTTGGCGCGCGCAGCGGCGCGGTGAGCGCGCTCAGCGTCTCGACGATCGCCAACACCACGACCGCTCCCGCCGCCAGCAGGGGCAGCGGCAGCCGCGCGCGGCTGACCTCCGCTCGAGGAGGCGCCGCGGAACCGTCCGGGACCGTTTCCACGAGCCGGGCAGACTAGCATATCGCTCGCGCCGCCCGCTCCGGCAGCCCTACTTCACGACGAACGTGCCGACCTTCAGCCGCTGCTTGCCGTCATCGAGCCTCGCGGGCGTAATTTTCAGCCGCTCCACCCCTCTGAACGCGCCGACCGAAAACGCATACGTCCCGGGCGGCGTCGACGGGGGGATAAAGATCTGCTGCACGTCGCGGATGCGCTGGCCGGGGCGCCAGCGGTCGACGGGGAGCAGGCCGTCGACGGGGATGTGGTCCAGGTTGCGGAAGCCGCCCGGGCCGTCGAGGTGGAAGAACAGCCGCCACCGATCGGCCATCCGCTTCTTCGACGCGAAGTACACCGTCACGGTGACCTCGCCGCCGCGCGCCACGGAGGCGGGCGCGATGTCGGCGCCGATGACGTGCAGTCGATCGCCGATGTCGGCATCGAGCGCGATCGCGGGAACCGGATCTGGCGCGCCGGCGGGGATCAGCCCGCGCGCCATCTTCTCGGCGTAGCCGGGGGGCATCGCCAGCGTCGCGACCATGGTCTCGAGCTCGTGCTTGAGCCGCACGCATTCGCCTTCGCCGCCGCTCCGGCCCCACAGGTCGTGCGCCTCGGCCGGGTCGGTGCGCCGGTCATAGCACTCGGTCGTGTTGTCGGGGAGCCAGTTCCAGAGCAGGTGGTGAGTCGCGCTGACCAGCGCGCGCTTCTTGCCGCGCTCCGACGAGACCTCCTGAAAGACCACCGGGCCCTCCGCCGACCCGGGTGCGCCGCCCGCGGCAGCGCTGTCGGGCGCGCCGGCCAGGATCGGCACGAGCGATCGCCCGAGGAAGGTCGGCTCGGGGTTGCCGCGAGCCAGGTTCAGGATCGTGGGCGCCAGGTCGACGTGGCCGGCCGGCGTCGTGCGCCGCTGCGCGGACAGGCCGGGCACGTGAATGATGAACGGCACCTTGGTCTGCGGCGCATAGAGGTCGAAGCCGTGCTCGGTGATGCCGTGCTCGCCCAGCCCCTCGCCGTGATCGCCGGTGACCACGATCATCGTCCGGCCGTCGATCCCCAGCGCGCGCAGGTGCTCGAGCACGCGGCCGACGTGCAGGTCGGTGAAGCGGATCTCGCCGTCGTAGAGGTCGGCGCGGCTTGTCCCGAAGCTCGGCACTTCCGTGTGCGGCTCGTAGCTGAGGTGCGGATCGTAGAAGTGCAGCCACAGGAAGAACTTTTGCTCCTTGTGCGCGTCGAGGAACGCGATCGCGTCGTCCCCCATCTCGCGCGACGACGATCCGTGCGACTCCATCGGGCCGTTGATCGCGACGTGCAGCGCCGCGCGGTCGGCGTTGTAGTAGTCCATGCCGCGCTCGAATCCGCGGTGGTCCGACAGCGCGAAGTAGCTGAAGCTGAAGAGGCCGCCGGTGTAGTAGCCGAGCGCGTGCAACGATTCGGCGAGCGTGTGCGGGTTGCGCATGCGCGGCCACCAGATCGATTCGTCCCAGTCGATCGCCGACGGCCAGCGCCCGGTCGCCAGCGCCGGCATCGAGTAGCGCGTCGACGGCGCGTGCGCCCAGCCGTTCTCGAACAGCGTGCTGCGCGCGGCGAGCGCGTCCAGGTTTGGCGACGTCGGACGCGCGTAGCCGTAGCAGCCGAGGTGGTCGGCGCGCAGCGTATCGATGGTCAGGAACAGCACGTTGAGGTCGCGCGGCACGGCGTCGGGCACGGGCGCGAACGTCGCCGGCCGGAGCGCGGCGAGCGTCGCGTCGTGCCCGTCGCAGTCCTGGTCGATGCCATCGCCCGGCAGATCGATCGCGCCCGGATGGATCGCGGGATCGTCGTCGTCGCAGTCGCCGCCACCCAGCAGCCGCGCGTAGCCGTCGTGATCGAAGTCCAGCGCCTGGCGGCCGATCGCCAGCAGCGGCGCCACCAGGCCAGTGCGGGCGGCGCCGGCCTTGCGCGCGGCCTCCGACGCGCTGATCGGCAGCAGCACGGCGACGGCGAGCGCGAACGCGGCGGCGGCAAGCCCGACGCGCGCGAGCGCCCGCCGGGGCCAGCGGTCGCGCAGCAGCCACGCCCAGACCGCGGCCAGCGCGACGATCGCGGCGCCGACGTCGATGTCGATCCAGGGCGCGAAGCGCAGGTTGTCGGACCAGGTGAGCGCCACCGCGACGATCGCCGGAGCGACGAACAGCAGCGCCGCGATCGCCACCGCCGCGGGCCAGCGCAGGCGCAGGCGTGCCGTCGCCGCCGAGGCGATGAACCAGGGCGCCATTGCGCCGGCCGCCACCGTGCGCGCCAGGCAGACCGCCAGCACGTGCGCGCGCAGCGGCGCGCGCGTCTTCCAGAGCAGCAGGAACGAGACCGCGAAGACCACGGCCAGCGCCGCCGGGATCGTCACCAGCGCCGACGGCGGGATGTCGTGAGCCGGCCCGCGCGGACCGCGCCCGCGACCCGCCGCCAGCGCGCGCGCCAGCGCCGGCGCCAGGGCCGCGCCGAAAAGGCCGGCCGCAACCACGGTCAGTCCGGTGAGCCCGGCCGCGAGAAAGCGATTGTTGCGGAAGCCGAGCTGCACCACGCTGGTCGCGCCTGCCGCTGCGGTGCCGGCGCCGGCCACGACCCACGCGACGATGCGCGTCGCCGTCGGCGGTTCGGCGCGCCAGCCCCAGGCGGTGAGGCGCGCCGCGAGCTCGAGCAGCAGCCCGGCCGTCGCGCCCAGCAACGCGTCGGCGGCGCCCGCGAGGATGGCGCTCGCCAGCAAACCCCGGCTACTCGCGCCGACGAGCCACCCCGCGCGCACCCCGTCGACGATCCCCACCAGGACGCCGCCGAGCGCGCCGACGATGGGTCCGGTGGCCGACGGAAAGCGCCTCGACATGGATGCGGGGAAACTACCATGTTCGGCGCGAGAGGCCGGAGGCTCGCGGCGAACGGTCGTGAGCGGCGCCCTCGCGGACGCCCGCGAGCCGCTATTCCTTCTTCGTCTTGTCCGCCGGGAACGACTTGCCCGGGCTGTTCTTGCCGGGCTGAGCTTCGAAGGGTTGAGCCACCAGCTCGTTGGGGGCGCGCTTGAGCACCACCACGGTCTGCAACGACTGCACGTCGTTCGACTCGCGCGCGAAGACCTGCACCAGGTTGCTGCCGGTCCACAGCGGGA
>CAZNCQ010000313.1:0-8346 GCA_964571275.1 uncultured Myxococcales bacterium | reverse complement strand
TCGCTGGGTGGCGCCGTTCGGCGGCAGCGTGAACGTGAGCGTGGGCGCGGCGAGAACTGGAAGCAATGAGGATGGCGCCCGCGTCGACCTCTACTACGCGACGGGTTCGACGACCACCCTCCTGCAATCCGCAACACTCGCGGCCACCGACGTCGGCCCCCACACACTGGCGTCCACGGTCAGCATCAAAGCGGGCGACCGGATTTACGTTCGTGTAGTGGACCTTGGCGGCACCTCCCTGGCGCCCGAGGTCAATCTCACGCCGTCGATCACGTACACGGGTGTCACTGCCGCGCTCGACCCCACTGGATTTCCCATCTACAGCTTCGCCCAAGGAACGGACTTCAGAGCTGCGGGGCTGGCGCGCGTTCCCTGGCACCTCACCGGCGACGGTGACATCGCCGTCTCGCGTTGCTTCGTCAAATCCCCTGCGGCCGATGACGCGACGGTCTCCCTCGTGATCCGTAATCCGAACGGAAGCGAAGCCAGGCGCTGGAACAAGGTGGCACCTGCCGCCAGCTCCGGAACCCTCTGCTTCGACGACGCCAATAACCTCCTGCCCCCCGCGCCATCGGGTGCGAGCCTGTCGATCGTCACCGGCGTCAGCGCGGACCAGTCCGTGGGTTTTGAAGTCACGTCCGACACCCCGATCAACCCGGACGCGATCAGCCTGCAGAGCGGTTCATCGTTTAGCTACACGCGTTATTGCCGCCCCGCCCGATCGGGCGAGATCTGCGGAGTCCCACAACAGTCGGGTTCCGGCTACACCATCCCGGGCGATCCGTGGCCGAACTTTCCCATCCCCCACGACTTCATCTCGCCGAACGACACCTTCGATACTGGCGAGATGTTGCCTGCGTACTATCAGACGTACGTTCTGCGCACGTTCAACAACGGGACGACGACGACCCCGCAGCCGATGGTCAGCGTCGCGGCTCCGAGCACCGCAGTCGCCATCGGTGGGTCGGTCACGACCACCGCGACGCTCAGTGAGGACGTGGTCGTGGCGGTCCAAGGCGTCAACAAGTTACTCGTGAAGCAGAAGATCCCGAAGGGCACTCCCGCCAACACGACGATCGCGGTGACCTCACCCGCGCTGGTCACCACGACGGGTGAGCCGCTCTACTTCACGGTCTACTCGCCAACGGTCATCGGCGGTAACGTGTCCTGGACCCCGACCGTCATTTTCCATAGTACACAAGTCGTTCCCGCGGCCTCGATCAACAACTCGATTCTCGACCCCACATTCGACAACAACGGCCCAGTCAGCGGCACCACGCACGATCCGATGTCGGGCGGGTTCCATCGCTGGTTCTACGGTGATTGGAACGACAGCATTGCGTTCAACGACAACCTCGTCGTCCGAACAGCGCTCGCTCCCACCAACACCGGTGCGGTGATGGCCGCGGCTCCCAGAGACAGTGACATCGACATCGGCACCGGTAAGTTCTGGAGTGCGCGCGGGGGATCCCAAATCTGGCAAGGGCTCGTGCAGACCGGCCGTGTCTCGAATCCCATCTCGATGGAAGGGAGCGCGGCGGGAACGGCGGCCATCCGCGTCGGCGATACCTGGAACCTCGATGTACAGGCCAGCGTATCGGCCGTCACCGCCGCGGGGGGCGGAGGAGACTCGACGACGCAGGTCGACTTCTTCGACGTCAACGGAGATCGCTATCCCGACTCGGTCACCAACCAAGGCGTCGCCTACAACGACGGCGTTGGAGCGTTCACAACGCGCAATACCTTCGACATGGGTTTCGGCGACTTGCGGCGCACCTTGAATGCTTCGCTGCAGGCCGGCGTCTCCGTCGGTGCCGGGGGGCAGGAGATCAATGAAGCGGATACGCTCGGAGCCACAAAGAAGCTGAGCGCGACCCAGTCGATAGGCGGCACGGTGGACTATGGCGTGAACTCCACGCGGATCGACTTCGTAGACGTAAACGGCGACGGGCTACCGGACCATGTCCAGGAGAATCCCGGCGACGGCACGTTGAGCGTCAGGCTGAACCTCGGGTACGGGTTCTCCAACGTGATCGCCTGGAACTTTCCCGCGAACTGGAGTGCCGGAACCGCGGGTCCGGTGATCACCTCGAGTTGGCCGGCGTTTAAAGCGGTCGGGGGTCCCGCGGACCCAGTCGGTACCGTCTTGAATCTTGTGCCTGGCTCACCGGCGAGCACCGATGTCGTCCGCCTGCAAGACACGGGTACGATGGCGCTCAACGTTGGCGGGGGCGTTGGGAACATCGTCGGCGGCGGTGGCGGCCCGACCTTCACCGTCACCCGGAAATGGTCCGATCTCATCGACGTCAACGGGGACGGGTTGCCCGACCAGGTGCTCAAGGTGCCGGGGGACACGTCCCTTCGCGTCCGGCTGAACAAGGGCGACTCCTTTGCCGCCGAGCAGTCCTGGACGCTCCCCGCCTGGAATACCCCGATCTCCTCCGACTACTCGTTCCTGGGGACACCGGACGGGCTGGGGTTTTCCTCGACGGACGGCTGGGGCGCGAACCTGCACTTCCAGTTCTGCTTCTTCGTGTGCTTTGGAATGAGCGGCTTCACGTCGGACTCGAGGGGGGGACCCTCCGCGGATTTCGAGGACATCGATGGGGATGGAATGGTCGATCAGGTCCTGAAGGTGCCCGGCGACCCGAGCATCTACTGGAAGAAGAACAACATCGGTCAGACCAACCTGCTCTCGGCCGTTGATCGGCCCCTCGGCGGCCGGTTCACGATCACGTACACGCGCGCCGGCAACAACGTCGACTTGACCGGCAACACCCCCATCAACATGCCGACCAACCAGTGGGTGATGAACAGCGTCGTCATCGACAGCGACCCGGGCAAGTTCTGGGACGCCACAATCACGGAGAACTTCGACTATACGGATCCGACTACGGGCATCCAGTCCAGCTACTTCGATCCCACCGAGCGCGAGAACTACGGTTTTGCACAGGCCAAGACCATCTTCCCGTACGAGGACGTCGGAGGGACGTCATTCGAGCAGGACTACTACCACCTGGACTACTACCAGCACGGTCTCGTGTCCGGGGACTTCTGGGACCAGAACGATTCGGCCGGGGTGAAGCAACGGGGATCCTCGATTACCTACAAAGACCCTTCGGGCAACAGCATACCGGTGACTCCCCGGACGGGAACGTTCGCGCCCCTGCCGAGTCGGATCCTGACGTACTACTTCGAGATGCAGTCCTCGCCCAAGACCGAGGAGCAGGACCGCTTTTACGACGCGAGCGGAAACCTGACCGATGTCATCGACTACGGCGACGTGGCCTTCATCAGCCCGACCAGCTCCTTGAACCACCACGTCGACTATCAGCACCCCGTGACCGCGAGCCCGATCATCACGGTCCCGTCGGCCGTCACCACGCGCAGCGGATTCACCATGAACGCGGGCCCCCTGCTGGCAAAGCGAACGGCCGCGTACACGTCGCATCTGCCAAAGCCCGACTCGGTCACGGACGTGATCGCGAATGGGAAGAACCCAAACGGGACAGCGCGGACGGAAGCGGCGCCGGCCAACGCGACCTGGGCGTTCACGTACGACAAATACGGCAACGTGCTGACCGCCACCTCGCCGTCCGGTGCCCCGCCAGCGGGTCGCCAACTCAAGTATGCGTATGAGACGCTAACGCAAACCTACCCGACGTCCACCACCCAACTCCTCGATCCCTCCAATACGACACTCCAATACGCCTCGTCCGCCACCTACGACCTTCGATGGGGGCGGCCGACCCTATTCACAGACGAGACGGGGGCGAGGCAAGGGATCGACTACGACAACTACGGTCGCGTCACGGCCGTGTGGGCGCCGACCACCTTCGCCACGAACGGCACCAAGAACACCACGGTCCCGACGATCGGCGTCACGTATAGCGAGATGGCCCACACCGCGGGGGCGGCCGAATCGCTTCCCGCGTGGTCAATGGCGACCCACAACACCAACGCGCCCGCAGAGGGGGCCGTTCCCGGTGGCGCGCTCACGTCGAGGGCGATGCGCACGGTCAACTTCGTCGATGGCCTCGACCGCAGCCTTCAGACGAAGAAGGACATCACCTGGGACGACGGGACCAGCAGTACCTTTCCCGCCTTGAGCGTGAGCGGTGCGGTGACCTTCGACGCTCGCGGCCGTATCTATCAGCAGGGCCAGCCCACTGTCGACTTCGGGATCAGCACGCCCACGACGTTTGACCAGATCTCGATGGGCTTCGCGACCCAGTACGCCTATGACGTGCTCGGCCGGTTGCGCCAGGAGCAACACCCGGACCTGGGCCTTCAGGCCGTCACGAACATCTCTTACCAGTTCGGCGTGTCTCCAATCGACGGCAATACGTACCGCCTCAAGATCACGACCGATCCGCTCTATAACGGCAACACCAGCTGGCACTACCGCAATGAATACCTGACCGTTCGCGACGAGCTGAAGTTGCATATGGAGCCGAACCTCATCAACAACGTCGTGACTCCGCTTTACACCTCGTACGCGTACGATCCGCTCAGTCGAGTCACCCAGGTCACCGACGCGAAGGGGAACGTGACCACCGCGCAATACGACACGGTCGGCAACCTGGTGCAGGTCAACAGCCCCGACTCCGGCATTCGGGAGTGGCGTTACTGCGTGGGCGGATTCCTGTGCGCCGAGCAATCGCCGAACGCGTTGGCCCAGGGCGCGAGCTCGGTCATCCAGTACTCATATACGGGCGATCGCCTGAATTCGATCGCGTATCCATCGACGACGACGCCGACTCCCTCGGTAACGTATACCTACGGCGCCGCCAACCTGACCGGTGCCACGAACGGCTACAAGGCGGGAAGAGTCACGCACCGCGTGGATGAAGCCGGCACGTTCGACTACGCCTACGACGCGCTCGGTAACGTCGCCAGCGAAGCGGCGGCCTACACGAGCCAGATCGCCGGGAAGACCTATCCATCGTATACGACTCAATACTCGTGGGATAGCTTCGGCCGGCTCATCGACGTCACAATCCCGGGGACAGCCGGAGTCAACACCCAGGCCGAAACCATACGCTACGGGTATGACGTCGGCGGCGCCGTCACCAGCGCTTACGGAAAGGTGGGAACCGCGGCCGCCTCCCCGTACGTCACCCACGTCGGCTACAACGAGTTCGGCCAGATGGACCGGATCGTGTACGGCAACGGGGCGTTCAATCAGTATGGCTATGCTGCCGACACGCGGCGATTGACGAGCGCCAAGACGACGATCCAGGACATCGCGGGCCAGCCCGCTCGTCTGGCGCAGCAGGTCGGCTACTCTTATGACCTCGTCGGCAACCTCGGGAGCCGCACGCAGAGCTTGCCCTACGACTCTGTGACGAGCGCCGTGGTCCCGGTCGCGGGTACCAGCACCCGGCAATACACCTATGATCCCCTCAACCAGTTGCTCACCGGCTTCCTATCCAGCCAGCCGAAGACTACCGACGAATATGATGCCCAGGATTGGTTCGCCTACGATCAGATAGGCAACATCACGAGCAAGAGCCAGACCAGCAACCACAATACGTTCGACCCGAACACGGGGGCTCAGACCGGCCGGCTTCCCTCCTCGACTCCGTTCACCTTCACGCCGAGCTACAACGGACAAACCTTCAATACGGCATCTCGCCACGCGCCCAGCACAATCAACGAATCGTACCCGACGCTGCAGTTCTCGCAGACGAGGACCATGCAATATGATCACGACGGAAACGTCAGCGGCATTCTGTACAACGGTATTGGACAGACGCTCAACTGGACGGACGCGGATCGCCTGCGAAGCATCTGCACCGCCGGCACGTCGCCGCAGAGCTGCACATTCCAGGCACGATACAACGCCGACGGGGTACGCACGCACAACATGGTCGTGCAGGGCAGTAGCTCCACCGAGACGTTGTACGTCAACCAGTTCCTGACCGTTGGCAAGAGCGGCACTCTGCCAACCAAGCACGTCTACATCGGCGATACACGCGTCGCGAGCAAGATCGATCTCAGCGCAACCCAAGCCGCCACGTACTGGTACCACTCCGACAATCTCCAGAGCACGGAGTTCGTGACCACCACCGGTCAGTCAGCCGTGCAGCACCTGGAGTATTTCCCGAGCGGCGAGATCTGGCGCGAAGACAACAACATCCCGGCGGCGTCGGCTGCGATCTCGCACGCCGTGACCTTCTCCGCCAAGGAGCTGGACGCATCCGGTTTCTACTACTTCGGCGCCCGGTACTACGACCCGCGGAGCCAGATGTGGCTGAGCCCGGATCCTATCCTCGGCAGTTATCTGGACGGAGCACCGAACGGCGGCGTCCTCCATCCGAGAAATCTCGCACTCTACACGTACGCCTGGAACAACCCTGTCGTTTTGCCCGACCCGAATGGTCTGGCGGTTGGGGATCCCTGGTACGTGCGCGGCGTGAAATTCGCCGAGGGTGTGGCCTACGGAACTCTTGAAGCGGTCATCCCGGGAGGATTTCTGGTCAACAAGCCAGGTGGTGTGCATCAGGACAGCGACGTGCTGTTCGGGATGGCGGCCGGTGAGTTCGCAACAGGATCGGCTGAGATGTTCGCGGGCGGTACCATCGCGGGCGCGGGAGGCGTCGGCGAGGTGGCCTCTGTGGGGACCGCGACGGCCGTCGCCGTTCCGGTGGCGGTTGCGGGCGTGGCGATTGCGGCGAATGGCGCCGGGAACGTCGTGGCATCGACGGTAACTCTACAGATGGCGAAGAATCGAGCTTCGGGAGAGACTGAAGCTGCGGCACGCGGTCGGCAGGCTCACAAGGACTATGATCCCGGTCCCGGCTTCAAAAAGGAGGTTAGACTGCCGAGTGGAAAGAAAGCGGACGCTGTGAACTTCGACACCGGTGTTGTGAAGGAATTGAAGCCTGACAATCCACGAGCGATTCGTAGAGGTCAGCGCCAGGTCGAAGGCTACGCGAAGGAACTACAGAAGGTTCATCCGGGCAAAAAGTGGACTGGAAAAGTCGAGACATACAAGTAATGAGGAAGTTCTTGGGTGAAAGTTTTGCGATCACGTATCCCCCTGACTGGCGCGAGGATGCCGGCGAGGAGGACCTGACTCTCGTCCGAGAGGGTGTGCCCGCTGCAATCACGATTTCGACCTACCGACACAGCGATCGTAACTTTCAGGTCGATGCTCTGAGACAGTGCGAGTTATTCGTCACGCAGAAGGGCGCCAGTCCAAAGATTGCGACACAGACACGAGGCGGGGGCGCGGAAGCATCGTTTACAGATCAGGCAGGGTGCCATTGGATCGTGAGGATCGTCGCAACTAAGAATTGGTTCGCTCTGGCGACCTATAATAGTGACCGAAAAGACGAGGTTGGGGAATCGCAGGCCAGGGAGATACTGGCTTCGCTGCAACATCGAACCCCGCACGAGAGGTCCCACCGCGATTAGGGTCGAGGCGCGATGGCGGAGTTAGTCGAACAGTTTCTGTCTCGGTTGCATGCGACTCATTTGAAGGCGGCTGGATACAAGAAGAAAGGGCATACGTTCAGCCGGAAGCGAGCCGACTTCACCGAGCGCATCCAGCTCCAGGGCAGCGCATGGAACGATGGGAGAGGTCCTTGGCGCTTCTATGTAAATGTCGGTATTCTCTTCGACGGCATGCCGCCCCGGCACCCCGACCGCGACTTCCCAGGCACTCATTGCTGGACTCGGATCGAAAACTTGGTCCGAGGCGCCCCGCCGGAGCTTGAGCTATCGGACAATCAAGAGGATGTTGCGCGGCGTCTTGCCGCGCTGATCGAGGACGCCAGCACCCGCCTCGGTCGCGAGATCGACGGACTCCGTCGACGTTATGAGGCGCAAGGGTCGCCGCGTCTGCTGGCCGGCGCATAGTAACGCCTCGCTCTGACCCGTCTTCACGGCGGCGATGCCGACAACAGCGACGTGTGCGTGTTACGGTTGTCGGGTGAGGTGGCTAGTGGTGGTCCTTTTCTGCGTGATGGGCATGAGCGCATGCGGTTCGCGAGCGTGTTCGCCGTGCCGGCCCGGCACGCGGCCATCGCAACCGTCGGAGTTTTGTAGCGCGTGTGTTCCGACTGACGGGGGCGTGGATGGGCACGATTGAGTGTGGGCGGATCGGGGGCCTGGCGTGCAATCGCTCAGAGCGGATCTCTATCGCCATGTCTATCTTCTCGCGATGGATCCCTGACTGCGCGTCCGGGAGCTCACTGCGATCGAACGGACGAGCCGCGGTATCTCTCCTGGGAACTTCGCGCGCGTCGCGCTGCCCGCCGGCATCGCCGATGACCGTCAGGCGTCCTCACTGGACCGCGGGCAGGTTCCCGTTGGCGTCGCGCTGGGCGGCGATGGCCT
>CAZNCQ010000312.1:0-8372 GCA_964571275.1 uncultured Myxococcales bacterium | reverse complement strand
GCCGCTCGATCGCGACCGCGTCGTCGAAGTCGCGCGCGGTCTCGGGGTCGATGGTGAGGAACGGCACCTCGCGCAGGTCGGCGCGGTCGACGCGATCGACGTCGCGCACTTCTTGTGGCAAGCCGTCGGCGTAGCGCGCGACGTCTTCGGGGAACTCATCGGTGACGTCGGCGCAGGCCAGCACCTTCTCGACCTCGGTGCGCGGATCGTCCGGGTCGCCGAGCACCTTGAGGACCTCGGCTTCGATCGGGCCGCCCGCGACGTCGGGGTAGCGGGTGATCTCCGCGACCACCGACTGGCCGGCCAGCGTGGCGGCGACGTGGCCGCGCAACGAGACCGGTCCCGTGATGCGCGGGTCGTCGGGTTGCAGGACCATCTGCTTGCCGGCGCGATCGAGCTGGCCGGTGATCTTGGCGCGGCCGCGCGCGATCACGCGCAG
This sequence comes from uncultured Myxococcales bacterium, assembly GCA_964571275.1. Classification (GTDB taxonomy): domain Bacteria; phylum Myxococcota_A; class Polyangia; order Fen-1088; family Fen-1088; genus DASRQZ01. The sequence goes on along the minus strand of CAZNCQ010000312.1, from coordinate 7,933 downwards.
CACGCGGCCCTCGGTGCCGCGCACGGCGGGCCAGGCTTCGATCTCGACGGTGTCGGCGTCCATGGCGGCGCCGCGGCTGCGCGCCGAGATGTGCACGTCTTCCGACTTGTCGTCGGGCACGACGAAGCCGTAGCCGACGGGGTGAATCTTGATCCGACCTGTCAGGGTACGGGTCGAGCCGCCAACGCGGCGAATGGGCTCATCTAGTGTCAAACAATTTCCTTTGGTGAATGGTGCATCTTACAGAGAGAACGGATTACAGAGACAACGGAAAGAACCGAAAAGTCGCGCGACGGGGAGATACCGGGCGCGGCTAGCGGCTGGCCGACAGACCGGCGCGTAGCGCGTACATCTTTCGATCGTCGCTGCCGACGAAGAGCGTGCCATCGCCCGAGAGGATCGGCGAGCTGTCGACGTCGCCGCCGAGCTCGACCGACCAGCGCATGCGCCCGTCGGGTTCGAGCGCGTAGAGGCGATCGTCCTGCGAGCCAAAGGCGATCGCGCCCTTGGCATCGACCAGCGGCGACGACACGATGCGGTCGCCGGTGCGGAACGTCCAGTACAGCGTGCCGTCGGTACGGATGGCGTATAGCTGAGCGTCGAACGATCCGATGTAGACGACGCCGTTGCCCAGCGCCGGCGACGATCGCAGATCGCCGCTGGTGTTGAACGCCCAGCGCAGCGTGCCGTCGGGGTTGAGCGCGTAGAGCTTGCGATCGTCGCTGCCGACGTAGATCGTGCCGTCGTCGCCGATGCTCGGGCTCGAGTCGATGTCGCCGCCGGTGCGGAAGTCCCAGCGCTTGAAGCCGCCGGGCGCGATCGCGTAGATCACATCATCCTGCGATCCCGCGACCACGGTGCCGTCGGCCATCAGGGCCGGCGCCGACGCGACGTGGCCGTTGGTGGGGAAGCGCCAGCGCAACGTGCCGTCGGGGTTGATGGCGTAGATGCCGTCGCCGCCGGTGTAGATCACGCCGTCGGGGCCGATGGTCGGGCCGGCGTCCACGTCGCAGCGGCTGGCTTCGGGACCGAGGCCCACGCGCTGCGGGCACGAGCCGACCTGGAACACCCAGCGGGGCTTGTCGCTCCTGGGCCCGATCGCGTAGAGGTGATCGTCGTCGGAGCCGATGTAGATCGTACCGTCGTGGGTGATCGCCGGTGAGCTGAAGATGATGTCGCCGGTCGCGTACTGCCACTTGATCGAGCCGTCGCGCGAGACCGCGTAGAGCTTGCCGTCGTGCGATCCGAACAGCAGCGAGCCGTCCTCGGCGATCGCGGGCGACGAGCTCACCGGCCCGCCGGTGGTGACGCTCCACCAGACCGACGGGCGCGCCGCCGGCAGCACGTAGGGCGAGCGCCCGCGGTGCGCGGGACCGAAGCGGAACATCGCCTGCGCCGGCTCGATCGCCGAACGAGGGAGCGGCAGCGGCGCCGCGGCAGGCAGGCCGGGCCGCGCGGGCACGGCGGGCGCCGGCCGGGGACCGGGCGCGCCCAGCGGCACCGCGCCCTGCGCCCAGACGCACTGGCCGGCTTCGCAGATGCGGTCCATCTTGCAGTCCTTGTCGGATCCGCAGGGCCCCATCTGCGTGTGCGAGCACGCCGCAACCAAGGCCGAAGCGACGAGCAGAAGCAGCGAAACGATCGGGGGGCGATCTGCCGGCGGCAGAGGGGACGAAGAGGACGAGGACGATCTGATGCGCGCAAGGTTAAGGCAAATTGGAAAACGCGCAAGTCGCATGCGCTGGAATTTGCTGCCAGAGCGTGACTCGAGTTACGCGCTGTCCGCCGGGTGCAATGGTAGTGTCCGCGCCCGATACGCGCGCCGGGAACGCCCCCCAATCGTCAACACTTCCCGGAACTTCGCGCGAACTTCACGGAGGCGAACTCATGTGGCAACGGTCCATGGCTTGGTCGAGCATCGTTCTCTGCGCGGCCCTGACGGGATGCGCGGGCAAGACATTCGTACGCGTCGATCCGCCGATCGCCGCCGAAGGGGTCTCGGTCGCGCTGACCCAGGAAGAGTGCGCGCTGGATCAGGATCCGATGCTGCCCGACACCTTCGACCTGGACCTGTCGCTGACGATGCGAGTCACCGATTCGGCCAGCGATGCGCTGAAGTTCCACCCCGACAAATCGCGCCTCATCATCTCGGGACGCGAGAATCCCTCGGACGATCGCGCCGAGGAGGTCGGCGTCGGCGCCGGCGGGAAACGCGATCTGCACGTCCACTTCCTGGTCAAGGGCCGCGACGTCGCGTGCAACATCGCGATGAGCCTGGCGCTCGACAAGGCGCTCGAGTTGGGCGGCAAGCCGGTGCGCCTGTCGCCGGTGTCGTTCCAGCCCAGCAACTCCCCCGACTCGTAGGCAGCCGGGGAATCACAGGACGACTATCTCGCCCGGAAGCCTCGGCGGCTACGGCGCCGAGCAGGTGATCCCATTGAACGACGCGACGTTGCCCAGCAGCGTCGCCAGCGACGTGCGCAGCTCCGGATGCATCACGGGCTGCAGGAACGCCTGCTGCAAGGCCGCGCTCGAATAGTTCACGGACCGGATGCTGTCGCCGGTGCCCTTGGTCGCCAGGCCGACGTTGGCGTTCCAGGCGATGGTGACGACATTGTCGGCGATCGTCATGATCACGCCGCGCTCCTGCGCGGTCGACGATGCGTTCAGCGCCAGCGTCGACGTGAACAGCGTGTCGGTGATCGACAGGCCGTTGTCGAGCTGTTCGGCGGCGCCGCCCGAGGTCTGCGTGCCGTCCTCGACCTTCTCGTTGAGCGTCAGTGTCACCACCGCCGACTGCGTGTCGGTCAGCATCACCGGCGCCCGGCACATCGCGACGGTGTTCGAGATCAGCTGGAGGGCCGGCACCGAGAGCGGGCTCAACAGGATCGACGCGCCGGTGCTCACGCCGGCCTGCACGGGCGTCGCCATGCTCGGCTGATAGCCGTCGACGTTGTAGACCGTCACGGCGTAAGTCACTCCGTAGGTCAGCATCGAGCCCGGCACGCTGTAGGTGCCGGCGGTGAAGTCGGCGCTGAGCGAGCCCGCGTAGAGATCGGCGTCGTTGGCCCAGACCTGGCCCTGGATCTCGCTCGGCTGCGACTGAATCGTAGACTGGCTCGTCGGCTGGAGGCGGATCTTGCCCGCGGCGGGCTTGGCGTTCGGGCCGCTCTCGAGCACGGCGATCGACAGATCCGGCGGCGCCAGCATCGACGGAAACAGCGAGGCGTCGAAGTTGAACGTCTGCGTCGTGTCGGCGGTGTACACGTCGGCCGACAGCGACGTGCTGCCCGGTGCCGGCGGGGCAATGCCCGCGTTGTACGAGCTGAACGCGCGATACCCGTCGCCGGTGATGAGCACGCCGTAGTCGTTCCAGGCCGGCATCGGCCCCATCGTGTAGCGACCGGTGGCGTCGACTTTGCCCTTCACGGTGTTCGTGCCCCAGACCAGCGAGATCTGATAGTTGGCGAGAGGCATTCCGCTCGCGCCGTCGATCACGGCGCCCATGAACCAGATATCGTGCTTCCCGGTGTGAGGTGAATCGCTACCACCGCAGCCCAGTGCCATCGCACCCATCGCCAATACAGAGACAACCCAGCTCCGACCGTGCATGATCATCCGACTCATCCGACCCTCCCGAGTTTAGTGGGGCCGGCATGGTAACCGACCTCACTCAGCCATGACAAGTTATCGTCGGAGCGCACTCAGGAATCGCCGACGGGCGCGACCGCGGCTCGCACCTCCGTCGGAGGGTCGGCTTGCTGACCGGGCAGCGCAACGGTATTTTTGCACGGAGTTCCTGATGACGCGCCCGACGACGTACCCGATTCTCACTCGCCGCTCTCTTCCGCTCGGGCTGCTGGCGACCGCGCTCACGGCCGCGCTGGGCACCGGGTGCCGCGTCAAGGACGACTCGATCAGCGCGCCGTTCAGCGAGGACTTCGAGCGCGCCGAGCTCGGCCCGAACTGGAACGCGACCGCGCCCAGCTATCACATCGCCGATGGCCGCCTCACGGTGTCGAACGCGTACAATCATCCGGCCTGGCTGCGCAAGAAGCTGCCGCGCAATGCCTCGGTCGAATTCGACGCCATGTCGAAGAGCACGGCCGGCGATTTGAAGATCGAGCTCTACGGCGACGGCGAGTCGTTCGACCCCGACAAGGGGGGCTATGTCTCGACGGGGTATGTGCTCATTTTTGGCGGTTGGAGGAACTCGTTGAGCGTCATCTGTCGGAATAACGAGCACGACGACGGGCGCAAGGCCGAGCGTACCGCGCCCAAGGTGGAGCTCGGCCGCAGCTATCACTGGTCGGTCACGCGCAAGGACGGGGCGATCGACTGGCGCATCGACGGGCAGCCCTTTCTCAACTGGACCGATCCGGAGCCGCTCGCGGGCACGGGGCACGAGTACCTGGCCGTCGACGACTGGGAAGCCGAGGTCACCTTCGACAATTTCAAGATCAGGCCGATCCAGTGAAGCACGGGGCACCGTTGAACGTGAACGATCCACGGGCGCCGTTCGATCTGGACGCGGCGCTGCGGCACCTGCAGGGGCGCACGTCAGCGCTGATCTACGCGCACGACAACCCGGATCCCGATGCGCTGGCGGCGGCGCTGGGACTGGCCTTCATGCTCGAGAGAGAGCTGGGCGCCGCGGTGACGCTGGCGCAGGGCGGGATCGTGGGCCGCGCGCAGAACCGCGCCATGGTGGAGACGCTGAAGATCGGGCTCACGCCCGTCGAGCGCGTCGAGCCCGACGAGTTCGACATCATCGGGCTCGTCGACAGCCAGCCGGAGACCGGCAACAACTCGCTGCCGCCGCTTCACCGACTGGACATCGTGATCGATCATCACCCGCCGCGCGCGGCGAGCGCGCGCGCGCCCTGGTGCGACATCCGCCCCGAGCGCGGCGCGACCTCGACGATCGTGTTCGATTACCTGCGCGAGCGGCAGATCCCCATCGATGCGCGCCTGGCGACGGCGTTCTTCTTCGCGCTGCGTACCGAGACGCGCGATCTCGGGCGCGAGGCGACCGAGGCCGAGCGCCGCGCCTACCTGGACCTGGTTCCGATCGTCGACCACAACCTGCTGTACCGCATGGCGCACCCCAAGGTGCCGCGCGCGCACTTCGCGGCGCTGGACCGCGCGCTGCGGTCGGCGCAGATCCACGGCGACATCGTCGCGATCAACCTGGGCCCGCTCGGCTACCCCGATCTGGTCGCCGAGATCGCGGATCTGTTGCTCTCCTACGAGGGCGCGCGCTTCGTGCTGTGCATGGGCCAGTACGAGGGCAGCGCGTATCTCTCGCTGCGCACCGAGGCCAGCGAGGCGCGCGCGGGCTCGGTGATGCGTCAGATCGTGGGCACCGACGGCGCGGCGGGCGGCCACGGCACCATGGCGGGCGCGCGGCTGTTCACGGTCATGACCTCGCCGGCGGCGCTGCAAGCGGCGTTCGTCGACATGGTGAGGCGGCTCTGCGAGGCGCTCGGGCACGCACCGACGCGGCCCGAGCCGCTGCTCGACATCAAGGATCTGAGCTGACTTCATACCTTGCCCGACATCCGACTTGAATCATCTGCCGCCGGGCATGAGGAACCACGCGACACGGCGCCGGCTCGGCGTTAGGCTGGATACGCTATGAGTCGCCATCGCGCTCTGGCTTACGTTGCCGTGACAGCGTGGTTGTTCGCCGGATGTAAGCAAGATTCGACCGGCGTGCACGTGCACGTGCATCTCGGAAGCCTTTCGTACGACGAGCTGCGGTTCGGCGTGCTCGAAGCCGGCGAGGGCGACGACAGCAGCGTACCGCTGTTGCTGATCGATCCCGAAGGCGCGGGCCGCAAGGCGGGGCTGTCGGGTGGCCGCGATCAAGACGTCGTGATCTTGCTGAAGGACGACGTCGACGGGCACGAGATCCTCTGCGACGTGGCCGCGCTGGTCGCAGGCGTGCCGGTCGGCCACGGTGACGGCATCGTCCAGGGGATGGCACACCACATCCGCGACGTCGACGTCTACATCACGGGCGGGCCGAGCGACGACGCGAGCGCGCCCGGCGACGCTGCCAGCGAAGGCAACGCGGGCGCTGGCGGCGCCAGCGGTACCGGCGGTTCCGTCGGGACCGGCGGCGACAACGGAGCGGGCGGTGCGAGCGGAACCGGCGGCGCGACCAGCGCGGGCGGCGCGAGCGGCGCGGGTGGTCGCACCGGCAGCGGTGGCGCGCCTGGCGATGCGGGCCGCATCGACGCACCGGTTGACGGCGGTGCAGGCGGCGTCCGTGGAACCGGAGGCGCGGGCGTGGGCGGCGCGGGCGTGGGCGGCGCGAGCGGAGTCGGCGGCGCCGCGGGGACCGGAGGCAAGACGGGCACGGGCGCGCTCGGTTCGTCGTGCACGAGCGCCGTGCAGTGCGCGAGCACGTTCTGCGTCGACGGCGTCTGCTGCGAATCCGCGTGCACCGGCGCGTGCACCACGTGCAACTTCAACAACGGCCAGGCCGGACAGTGCCGTCAGGTCATGAACAAGGCGATCGATCCGCACCACGTGTGCATCAACGCGGGCCCCAACGGTTGCACGGACGGCACCTGCACCAACACCGGCACCTGTACGCAAAAGGCGTTCGGCGCCGCCTGCGCGGCCGCGTGCGCGACCCCGCAAGCCCGATCCGCCGCGGGCATTTGCAGCCAGGCCGGGAGTTGCCTGGGTGTCGGGGCGATCCCCTGCCCCGCCGGAATGCCCGCCTGCGCCGCCGGCGTGTGCCAGTAGCTGATGACCCGATCTGACCAGCATTGCATTTAACGGTCGCTTGACCGACCAGAAACATCGGCAGCCGTAGTCTGGTTGCCAGAGATGGCAGGTCGCAGCGAGCTCATCGTCGTCGGGAACGGGATGGTCGGGCACCGATTCGTCGAGCTCCTGATCTCCGAGGGCAGAACCAACGACTTTCGCGTCACCGTGATCGGCGAGGAGACGCGGCCGGCCTACGACCGCGTCGGCCTGTCGTCTTACTTCGCCGGCAAGACCGCCGACGACCTGACGCTGGTCGAGCCCGGCAGCTACGAGCGCGCCGGCATCGAAGTGCGCCGCGGCGATCGCATCATCGCGATCGATCGCGCCGGCAAGACCGTGGCACTCGCATCGGGCGACGTGCTCCGCTACGACCAGCTCGTGCTGGCGACGGGCTCTTACCCGTTCGTGCCGCCCGTCGAGGGGCGCAACGCGCCCGGCGCCTTCGTCTACCGCACCATCGAAGATCTGCAGGCCATGGAAGCGTACGCGGCGAAGGCGAAGATCGGCGTCGTCATCGGAGGCGGTCTCCTGGGGTTGGAGGCGGCGAACGCGCTCCAGAACCTGGGCCTGGAGACGCATGTCGTCGAGCTGGCGCCGCGCCTGATGAGCCTGCAGGTCGACGACATCGGCGGCGCGGTGCTGCGCCGGCGCATCGAAGCGCTCGGCGTGACCGTGCACCTCGGCGCGCTGACCACGCGCATCGTCACCAACGCGGACGGCGCGGTGGCGGCGCTGGCGCTCAAGGACGGCACCGAGCTGCCGGCCGACATGGTCGTCTTCTCTGCCGGCATTCGCCCGCGCGACGAGCTCGGGCGCGCGGTGGGCCTCGACCTCGGCGAGCGCGGCGGCATCGAGATCGACGACCGCTGCCGCACGTCCGATCCCTCGATCTACGCCATTGGTGAGTGCGCGGCGTACAACGATCGCGTGTACGGCCTGGTCGCGCCCGGCTATCACATGGCGCGCGTCGCCGCGTCGGCGCTGGCGGGTCATGGCGGTGAGGCTTTCACCGGCTACGACATGAGCACGAAGTTGAAGCTCATGGGCGTCGACGTCGCCAGCTTCGGTGACGCGTTCGCGAGCACCCACGGCGCCCACGTCATCAGCGTCGTCGACACGCTGGCCGAGGTCTACAAGAAGCTGGTGATCA
>CAZNCQ010000311.1:0-8372 GCA_964571275.1 uncultured Myxococcales bacterium | reverse complement strand
TCGAGCAGGAGCAGATCCGCCAGATCGTCAGCAAGGCGATGAACACCTACGCGCTCGCGCGGCGCGACGCCACGCCGGAGCTGCCGACGTCACGCGGGCGGTTCAAGCTGATCGGACAGTCGGGGGCGATCCGGCAGATCTTCGTCGCCGTCGAGAAGGTGGCCGACACGCCGTCGACCGTGCTCATCACCGGCGAGTCGGGCACCGGCAAGGAGCTGATCGCACGCGCGCTGCACGAGAACTCGTCGCGCCACACCGGGCCGTTCATCAAGATCAACTGTGCGGCGATCCCGAAGACGCTGATGGAGTCGGAGCTGTTCGGCTACGACAAGGGCGCGTTCACGGGCGCGGTCGGCGCCAAGCCGGGGCGCTTCGAGCTGGCGCACGGCGGGACGCTGTTCCTCGACGAGATCGGCGAGATCCCGATCGACATGCAGGTGAAGCTGCTGCGCGTTCTGCAAGAATCGGAGTTCGAGCGCGTGGGCGGCATCAAGACCATCAAGGTCGACGTGCGCCTGGTCGCGGCGACCAACCGCGACCTCGCGCAAGAGGTGGCGAACGGCGGCTTCCGCGAAGACCTGTACTACCGATTGAACGTCGTCCCTCTGCACCTGCCGCCGCTGCGCGACCGGCGCGAGGACATCCCGTTCCTGGCCAGCCACTTCATCGCGAAATTCAACGAGCGCCTGAAAAAGCAGGTCACCGGCATCGCTCCCGAGGCGGTGCAGCGCCTGGCGATCTACAACTGGCCCGGCAACATCCGCGAGCTCGAGAACGTGATGGAGCGGACGATCCTGTTCTGCGAGGGGCCGGAGATCCGGCTCGAGAACCTGCCACCGGAGCTCTTGCACCTCGGTCCGACGGCGCTGGCCGAGGACAGCGGGCGCGTCACCGGCCCGGGAATGGCGGCGGTCGGCGCGACCGCGCCCGGGTTGCCGGGAGCGGCGGGGCCGGCTTCGCCGACGCCGATGTCACTACCCTCGCCGCTCGGCTCGACGCCCGCGGCAGCGCCGCCGAGCGCTGCGAGCTCGCTCAAGGAAGCCGTGCGCGCCGAAACCGAGCGCGTCGAACGCGAGCTGATCCAGCGCGCGCTCGACGAGACCGGCGGCAACGTCACGCAGGCGGCGCGCAAGCTGAAGATCTCGCGCAAGAGCCTGCAGACGAAGATGAAGGAATTCGGCCTGCGCGACCGCGAGATCACCAAGCCGGGCGACCAGGAAACCTGAGCGCGGCGGTTTGTGTTATCGTCGCGGCACTCCTTTGAGCGGCAAGCGACGACAGCCGATGCTCGGGTCTCGCGAGCGCAGGTGGTTCGCCAGCCGGGCGCCACGGCTCGCGGCGGCCGCCGTCCTGTCGAGCGTCGTATGGATTCTGAGCGGCGTCGCCGCGCGCACCGCGGGCGCGGCCGAAGCCACGCGCGTGGTCTCGGCCTTCGACGATGACAACCGCTTCGACTTCAACCTGACGCTGTCGTTCCTGCACGAGGCGAAGAGCGCCTTCATCAAGCGGGAGTCGACAGTCACGCTGACCAACGCCAACGGCGACTCGGTGACGCGCAACGAGCTGGTCCGGGACCTGCAGTACAAGCAGACGCGGAACATCCTGGGATTGCGCGCCGACTTCGGCGTGCTCCGTGACGTCGGCTTTCACGTCGAGGCGCCCATCGTGCTGACCGACGACCGCGAGCTGGACTTCGACCAGAGCCTGGGAGGCGACTGCACCTACCCGGGCCAGGTGCCGGTTCCGAGCTGCGTGAACGCGCAGAACTCGACGCTGCTGCGCGACGGGATCCTGAACGGATACGGACAGGGCAGCTACGGCCTCGACGCGAATCACAACCGTCAATACCAGGCGCCGTCGCAGACCGTGTTCAGCGGCCCGACGCGCAGCGGGATCGAGTACCTGGGGCTGGGGCTCGACTGGGCGATCTTCAACCAGGCGCGCGACGACACGAAGCCGACCTTCAAGATCGGATTCGACGCGCGCCTCGACGTCGGCAAGGACATGCGCTTCGACCCGCTGAACCCCGGCGGCAACACCGGGGTCGGCCTCGGCTATCACCAGCTCATCTGGTCGACCAGCGTGTCGCGGCGGTTCCGCTCCTTCGATCCCTACTTCGGCGCCTGGTACACGCTGCCCGTGCGCGACAGCGGCAGCCCGTTCCAGGCGTATCCGACAGGCGGACAGAGCGCGGTCAACCCGCAGCAAGAGGCGGGCCTGCAGATCGGCGTCGAGCAGATCGCGTGGGAAAAGCCCAGCGCCCAGCAGCGTGTCACCGTCGAGTTCCGCGCGCACATGCAAGAGCACTTCTACGGGCGCAGCCACAGCGAGCTCTGGGAGGCGCTGTCGGGATCGCCCCAGTGCGCGTCCGACGTGACCAAGTGCCGCGCCGATCCGAGCATGCCCGGCGCCAACTACGGCATCGACTTCGACGGCAGCACACCGTCGCCACACCCCGGTGTCACCGAGACCGAGGCCTACGCCAGCTTCGGCGGCAACGCGGGCCTCAACATCCAGGTCGGGCGCTACATCCGTTTCCGCGGGCTGGTCGGCCTCACCATCGACACACCCCACTTCATCACCTTCGCCAACGCCGGCGTCGACAAGGATGGCAGCGGCTCCGTCGAGCTGACCAACCCCAACGAGAAGAACCCGACCTACCGCGAGATCATCGACAACCCGGGCCGCCGCTTCCGCGTCGAGGGGACGCAGATCTGGTCGGGGATGTTCGAGGGCTCGCTGATGTTCTAGGGCCGCCGCGCGCGCTCAGCCGGCGTCGATCATGTCGATGCGGCGCTTGTGGCGGCCACCCTCGAACGGCGTGTCCAGCCAGGTGTCGAGGATCGCGTAGAGGTCGGCCTCGGTGATGAAGCGCTCACCGAGCGCGAGCACGTTCGAGTCGTTGTGCGCGCGGCCGGCGCGTGTCGAGTCGACGCTCCAGGCCACCGTCGCGCGGATGCCGCGCACGCGGTTGGCGACGATCGCCTCGCCGTTGCCCGAGCCGCCGAGCACGATGCCGCGATCACACTCCTGCCGCGCGACGGCCTCGGCGACGGCGTGCATGATCGGTGGGTAATCGGTCATTTCCGGGGAATTGGTGCCGAAATCGACGACCTCATGCCCGCGCTTCGCCAGCGCCGGCTTCAAGATCTCTTTGTAGCGATAGCCTGCGTGATCGGCGCCGATCGCGATCTTCATCGTGGAGTCCTGCCTCGGCCGGTGATAGTGGAAAGGCGTGGCGGTGACCGGCGCGCCACGAGAGCCGCGCGGAAGTTAGCACGAGCCGAAGGGAATCACATGACGAGCGATCGCTTGCCTGGCGGGGGCCTCGGGAGGGCGCCGTGGATAATACTCGCGCTCGCGAGCGTGACAGCGGGCGCCTGCAAGAGCTCGACGCCGGCGCACGGGACGGGAGGCAACGACGGTGCCGCTGACGCGCCAGTCGGCGGTCTCTATCTGCCGCCGGCCGCGGGCCGCATCGATACGTCGCTCGACGGCGCGTGGCGGTTCCTGCGTGCCGACGCCGCGGGCGCGCAGCTGGCAAGCTTCGACGACTCGGCGGCGCCCTGGAGCGACGTCACGCTGCCGCACACCTGGAACGCGCTCGACGGTGAGGACGGCGGCTCGAACTACCACCGCGGCATCGGCTGGTACCGTCGGCACCTGACGGCCCCCGCCGACTTCGTGGCCGGCGGCGGGCGCCAGGCGTTCGTGCAGTTCGACGGCGCCAACATCGTGACCGACGTCTATCTCAACGGCACGCACCTCGGCCAGCACCGCGGCGGCTTCGCCGCCTTTCGTTACGACGTGACGTCCGTGCTCACCGCCGGCGACAACGTGCTGGCCGTCAAGGTCGACAACACTTTCGTCGACGACGTGCCGCCGCTCAGCGCCGACTTCACGTTCTTCGGCGGCCTCTACCGCGACGCGCACTTGCTGACCGCCGCGCCGCTGCACGTCGACGTCGAGGACTTCGCGTCGTCGGGCGTCTACATCACGCCCGCGAACGTCGGCGTCGCGGGCGCGGATCTCTCGGCGCGCGTACGTGTGAAGAACGCGGGCGCGGCTGCCGCGGACGCCGATGTGTCGCTGGCGCTGGTCGACGCGCGCGGCGTGCTGGTGCAGCGCTTTTCGGCGACCACCAGCGTCGGAGCCGGCATGACCGCCGACGTCACGCTGTCGGGCCTGATTGCGACACCGCACCTGTGGAACGGCCGGGCCGATCCCTACCTCTACACCGCGTACGTCGAGCTCGGGCACGACGGCGCGGTCACCGACGTGGTGAGCCAGCCCATCGGCTTCCGATCGTTCGCGGTCGATCCCGACACGGGGTTTTCCCTCAACGGGCAGCCCTATGATCTACACGGCGTGAACCGGCACCAGGACCGCCTGGACATGGGCTGGGCGATCACCGATCGCGAGCACGACCAGGACATGGCGCTGATCGTCGAGATGGGCGCGACGGCGATTCGCCTCGCGCACTACCAGCACGCGCAGCACTTCTACGATCTGTGCGATCGCAACGGCATCGTCGTCTGGGCGGAGATGCCGCTCGTCAACGCGATCACGGCGAGCCAGGCGTTCAGCGACAACGCGCACCAGCAGATGACCGAGCTCATCCGCCAGAGCTTCAACCATCCGGCGATCGTCTTCTGGAGCATCGGCAACGAGCAGCGCAGCGACGACGCGCCGACGAACACGTTGCTCGGCGATCTGGCGACGCTGGTCGCGACCGAAGATCCGAGCCGCCTGTCGACGTACGCGCACTGCTGCACCAGCGACACCGGCGGCCTGCCCTCGCACACCGACGTCGTGGGCTACAACGAATACTTCGGCTGGTACACCGGCAACTACAACCAGTTCGGGGGCTGGGCCGACGGCGTGCACGCCGCGCGCCCGACCAAGCCGGTCGCGGTCAGCGAGTACGGCGCCGGCGCGGCGCTCACGCAGCATGCGGACAACCCGACCGAGCCGGTCGCGGCTGGGCCGTTCCATCCCGAGGAGTACCAGGCGCTGTTGCACGAGGCGACCTGGAAGCAGATCGCGGCGCGGCCGTTTCTCTGGGGCAAGTTCATCTGGAACATGTTCGATTTCGCCGTCGACGATCGCAACGAGGGCGACACGCCCGGCCGCAACGACAAGGGCATGGTCAGCTACGACCGCCTCACGAAGAAGGACGCGTTCTACTGGTACAAGGCCAACTGGTCGAGCGACCCGTTCGTCTACATCACCGGGCGGCGCTTCAATCCGCGCACGACCGAGACCGTCGACGTCAAGGTCTACTCCAACCTCGACAGCGTCACGCTCACCGCGGGCGGGGTCGCGTGGCCCGCGCAGACTTCGACCGACCACATCTTCATCTTTCCGGCAGTGCCGCTGGCGACGGGCGACAACCAGGTCGGCGCGCAGGCGCAGAGCGGCGTCGTGACCGCGACCGACAGCGTGACCTGGACGCGGCAGTAGCTACTCGTCGTCGGACGCTTCGTCGGACGCTTCGTCGGGCGCTTCGTCGGGCGCTTCGTCAGGCGCTTCGTCGGGCGCTTCGTCACGCGAGCCAGCGGCGACGACCAGTCGGTAGACCTCGCGGCGCGGGCGGCCGGTCAGCGCTGCCAGCTGGTCGGCTGCGTCGCGCGCGGAGACGCCCTTCGCGAGCAGCTCCGAGGCGCGGGCGGTGAGCTCCTCGTCGTCGAGCGGCTCTTCGCCGGCGGCGCCGTCGGGCGCGCCGGCGACGACCAGCGTCACCTCGCCGAGCGGGCGCGTCTCGCGATACCGCTCGGCGAGCGCGCCCAGGCTGTCGCGCACGAACTCCTCGTAGGGTTTGGTCAGCTCGCGCGCCACGCACGCCCGGCGATCGGCGCCGAGGACCGCCGCCAGATCGTCGAGCGTCGCGCCCGTGCGCAGCGGCGATTCATAAAGGACCAGCGTGAACGGCAAGGCCCGCACGCCCTGGAACAGGCGGCGGCGCGCGCCGCTCTTGCGCGGCGGGAAGCCGAGAAACACGAAGCGATCCGTCGGCAGCCCCGCGCCAACCAGGGCCGCCAGCACGGCGGACGGCCCCGGGATCGGCACGACCGGAGCGCCGGCGGCGATCGCGGCGGCGACGACGCGAAAGCCGGGATCGGACAGCAGCGGCGTGCCGGCCTCGGAGACGAGGGCGACGTTCTTGCCGGCGGCGAGCAGCGACGCGACCTCGTCGGCACGCGCCACCTCGTTGGCATCGTAGCAGGAGATCACCGGGCGATCGTCGCGCGCGGCGCGGTTGTCTGCCAGCAGGCGGCGCGCGGTGCGCGTGTCTTCGGCGGCGATCACGTCCGCGTCGCGCAGGGTCGCGACCGCGCGCGGCGAGAGATCGCCGGCGTTGCCGAGCGAGGTCGCAACCACGAAGAGCGTGCCCGGGCGATGGGTCAAAGGGGCGGCCCCGTCCGCGAGGTCCGGACCTCCTCACCCCGACCCTCTCCTCCGCGGCGGACCGCAGTGCAGAGGGGGAGAAGAGGACCTGGAACAACTTTCCCCTCTCCACGCCGCTCCGCCACAGTGCAGAGGGGGAGAAGAGGACTTGGAACAGCTTTCCCCTCTCCACGCCGCTCCGCCACAGTGCAGAGGGGGAGAAGAGGACCTGGTACGACTTTCCGCTCTCCCCAGCGCTCCGCCGCAGAGCAGACCCAGCGAAGAGGACCTGGAACAAGTATCCCCTCTCCCCTGCGGTCCCCCGCGGGGGAGAGGGTTAGGGTGAGGGGGACCGGCGAGCGGCGCGCGGCGCACCTCGTTGGGCCTGCCTTCTCCCTCGCCCTCTCCCTCTCCCGCGGACGGGAATGGGAATATGGGGCGCCAGAGCCACGCGCCCGACGAGAGGATTCAGTTCTGGTTGACCTGAACCGCATCACCGAGCTGCGATTGTAAGAAATTTCGCAGCTTCTTTTTCAAACGCTCCTCGATTTGCCGCGCGCGTTCGCGGCTCACGCCGTACTTCTCGCCGATCTCCTGCAGCGTTGCCGGCGAATCATTCAGCAGGCGGTCGCGGAAAATGTCCAGCTCGCGGTCCTTCAGCGTGGAGCCGAACGCCTCGAGCTTCTGCCGCAACAGCTCCTGAAACTCGCCGACCTCGACCTGCACGTCGGGGCGCATGCTCGCCGCCGCCGGCACGAAGTCACCCTGGGTGCGGCCGCCGCTCTCGTCGCCGCGCACGGGCGAGTCCAGCGATGTCTCCGACGAGCCGAGCCGGCGCTCCATCTCGACCACGTCCTGCTCGCTGACGTCCAGCGCGGCCGCCAGGTGCCGCGCCTCGACCTCGAACCCCGCCTTCTCCAGCTTCTCGCGCTCCTTGCGCAGGTTGAAGAACAGCTTGCGCTGCGCTTGCGTCGTCCCGATCTTGACGATGCGCCAGTTGGCCAGGATGAACTTCAGGATGTAGGCGCGGATCCACCATGCGGCGTAAGAAGACAATTTGACGCCCCGGTAGGGGTCGTATTTCTGCACCGCCTGAATGAGCCCGATGTTGCCCTCCTGGATGAGGTCGAGCAGGTTCTTGTGTGCGCGCCGGTACTCCTGGGAAATTTTCACGACCAATCTCAGGTTTGCCGTGATGAGTCGCCGCGCCGCCGCGCTGTCGCCGGTCTTCGAGAACCGCACCGCCAGCTCGTGCTCCTCGTCGCGGCTCAGCAATGAATGACGACGCAGCTCGTGCAGGTAGGCGCTCAGCGCCGAGAATCCGATCATCGGTCCGTCGCCGGAACGCGCGCCCGAGACGGCGCCCGCCAGCGCCGCCAGGCCCACCGGCGACGTCGCGCTCAAGATCGCGTCATCGTCGGCCGATTCTGCTTGAGGTGCCGCGACGACGGAGACGTCGATCACCGGCGGCGACAGCTCGAAGTCGTCTTCGGAGAGCTCGCCGTCGTCGTCCGCTGTCAGCGCCGCCAGCACTTCGGGCGTCACCCCCACCGGGGACATGTCGCCCACGATGTCGCCGTCACCCTGCGTCTCGCCGTCCGCGAGCGGCTCCGCCCCGCGATCTCCTCCGCCGACCGAGGCCCGCACCTTGACCACGTCGAACTCGTCATCACCCCCGCCCGACGACTCCAGGTCGACGTCGACGTCGGCTTCAGCCTCGGGCGCGCGCTCGTCACCGACGGTGGGTTCACCGTCCACGACTGCGTCCCGCGCGGGTATGCCCCTCGACGCCAATTTCCTCCGACCCGACATTCAGGCGGCAGAGTATAGCGAACGAGATGCGGAATGGGAGCGCGCGGCTGCAGTGATTTCTCGTCGGCGGGCGCTAGCGCTATCCGGGCGGGGTAGTGTGTATATCCGTGCGCGAGTGTGCCAGGCTCGCTATGATTGTTGTCAGCTCCATGGATCTTCTCGACGATCCGCCC
>CAZNCQ010000310.1:0-8403 GCA_964571275.1 uncultured Myxococcales bacterium | reverse complement strand
TCGACGTCGCCAAGTTCCCGACGATCACGTTCAAGTCGACGAAGATCGAGAAGGCGGGCAAGGCCAAGTTCAAGGTCACCGGCGATCTGACCATGCACGGAGTGACCAAGCCGGTCACGCTGTCGATCGAGGGGCCGACGCCGGGCATGAAGAACCCGTTCGGTTCGATCAGCAGCGGCGTCAGCGCCACCGGCAAGATCAACCGCAAGGACTGGGGACTGACCTGGAACAAGCCCCTCGAGGCCGCGGGCGGCGTGCTCGTCGGCGACGACGTCACCATCAACGTCGACCTCGAGCTGCTGAACAAGCCCGAGGCGCCGGCCGCCGCTGCGCCGGCCGCTGCCGCGGGCGCGAAGACCGCCGCCGCGACGCCGCCGCCTGCCGCCACGACGCCGCCCAAGAAGTAAGCGAGAACCATTCCAGTCCCCTCGCCCCCGTCCGACGGGGGAGGGGACCGGAGCTCACCACGATTGGTGGGGATTCAGATCACCCGGCGCAGCCGGGAGATGACGTCGTCGATGCGATCGCCGCGCAGCTTGGCGGCGACGCGCCCCACGCACAGGCGGGCCGACACCGGGAAGATCGTCTCCACCTCGCGCAGGTGGTGCTGGCGCAGCGTCTCGCCCGATGACACGAGATCGACGATCCGGTCGGCCAAGCCGACCAGCGGCGCGATCTCGATCGATCCATAGAGCTTGATGATCTCGGCGACGGTGCCGCGCGCCTGCAGGTGGCGGCGCGTGATCTCGGGGAACTTCGTCGCGTAGCGCAGGTGCACCTGCGCCGACTCGTCGACGGGCCGCCCTTCCGGCTCCGCGACCACCATGCGGCAGCGCCCGATGCCGAGATCCAGCGGCTCGTAGAGATCGCGGTCCTGCTCTTCGAGCACGTCGCGCCCCGCGATGCCCAGATCCGCCGCGCCGTGCTCGACGTAGGCCGGCACGTCGGTGTCGCGCACGATGAGGACGCGAAGGCCCAGCTCCTCGATCGGAATGATGAGCTTGCGTCCCGCGCGCGCCTTTTCGGCGGCGCCGAGATCCAGGCCCGCGCGCTTGAACAGCGGCAGCGCCTCGTCGAGGATCCGCCCCCGCGGCAGCGCGATCGTCAAGAGAGCCCCCGCGGCACGCGGCGCTGGCGCCATCGCCTTCTTGCTTCGGGTCATGGTCGCTTCACGCATGCGTCACAGCGTTCCTTTGGCCCGCCGCACGTCGGCGCCCAGCGCGCGCAGCTTCTTGTCCAGGCGGTCGTAGCCGCGGTCCAGGTGGTAGATGCGCAAGATCTCCGTCGTGCCCTCGGCGATCAAGCCGGCCAGCACCAGCGAGGCCGACGCGCGCAGGTCGGTCGCCATCACCGTCGCGCCGGTCAGCTTGGTCGGCCCGCGCACGATCGCCGTGCGTCCCTCGACCACGATGTCGGCGCCCATGCGCTGCAGCTCGGGCACGTGCATGTAGCGGTTCTCGAAGATCGTCTCCGACAGCACCGACTGGCCGCGCGCGCGCGTCATCAACACCATGAACTGCGCCTGCATGTCGGTCGGGAAACCGGGAAACGGCTGCGTCGAGATGTCGGCGGGCTTGAGCTCGGCCTTGCCGCGCACGCGGATGCCGTCGCCGTCGGCGGTGACCTCGACGCCCGACGCGCGCAGCTTGGCCAGCACCGCGTCCAGGTGCTCGGGCAGGCAGTCGCGCACCAGCACGTCACCGCGCGTGATCGCGGCCGCGACCAGCAACGTGCCGGCCTCGATCCGATCCGGGATGATCGAGTGCTCGACCGGCTGTAGCTCGTCGACGCCCTCGATGGTGATGAGCGACGTGCCCGCGCCGTGAATGCGCGCGCCCATCTTGTTGAGCACGCGCGCCAGCTCCTCGACCTCGGGCTCGCGCGCCGCGTTCTCCAGCGTCGTGCGCCCCTTGGCCAGCGCCGCCGCCATCATCAAGTTCTCGGTGCCGGTGACGGTGACCAGGTCGAAGACGATCGTGGCGCCGCGCAAGCGCTTGGCTCGCGCGCTGACGTAACCGTGCTCGAGCTCGATGCGCGCGCCCATCGCGGCCAGGCCCTTCAAGTGCTGGTCGATCGGCCGCGCGCCGATGGCGCAGCCGCCGGGTAGCGAGACGCGCGCGCGGCCGTAGCGCGCACACAGCGGGCCCAGCACCAGCACCGACGCGCGCATGGTCTTCACCAGCTCGTACGGCGCCTCGAGCTCGGTGATGCGCGCGGTGTCGACCACCATCGTGCCGCCCGGCTTGTCGGTGATCTCGGCGCCCAGCTTGGCGAGCAGGCGTCCCATGGTGCGCACGTCGCCCAGCGCGGGGACGTTGCGGTAAATCGAGCGCCCCTGCGCCAGCAGCGACGACGCCAGGATGGGGAGCGCCGCGTTCTTGGCGCCCGAGACGCGGACCTCGCCTCGTAAACGAGCGCCGCCGCGGATGACGATCTTCTGCACGATCGGGCAGCGCCGGGGGCCGCGCTAAGCGGCGGCGCCCTCGGCCGGCGCGCCCTTGCCGCTGTGCTCTTCACAGAGCCCGCCATGAGCGCGCGGCTTGCGGCATCCCTCCTTGGAGCAAACCTTGTACTGATGCTTGTTGCCGACCTCGCCGCGACGCCAGGCGATGAAGTGCTTGCGGCAATAGCCCTTGGCGCGCACCGGCTGCTTGCACTTCGCCTCGCGGCACTTCGGCCCGTCGGTCACGGGCGGCGTCGCCTTGCCGCTGACCTTTTTCTTCGCGGAGGCGTCGGCCTTGGCGGCGGGGGCTGCTTTTGAGGTCGCTTTGCTGTTTTCGGCCATTTCGCGCCAGAGGATAGGCGGTCGGCCAATGGTGTCAAGGCAAGCCCGACGCGCCTTGTGGTAAAAACCGCGGCACCATGAAGATCGAGCTGGCCCACCGCATCCGAGAGCTGCCCCCTTACCTGTTCGCGAAGATCGACGCGCTCAAGAACGAAGAGCGCAAAAAGGGCCGCGACCTCATCGATCTGGGCATCGGCGATCCGGATCTGCCCACGCCGCCCCACATCGTCGAGGCGCTGGCCACCGCAGGGCGCGACCCGGGGACGCATCGGTACCCGTCGTACATCGGCATGGAGGACTTCCGCCGCGCCGCCGCCGGCTTCATGAAGACGCGCTTCGGCCTGACGTTCGATCCCGCGCGCGAGGTGATCTGCGTGATCGGATCGAAGGAAGCGATCGCGCACTTCCCATTCGCGTTCGTGAACCCGGGCGACGTCGTGCTCTGCCCCGACCCGGGCTACCCGGTCTATGCGACGCTCACCCGGTTCGCGGGTGGTGAGCCGTACTTCCTGCCGCTGCGCCGGGACAACGGCTTCCTGCCGGACCTCGACGCGATCCCCGCCGACGTCGCGCGGCGCGCGAAGATCCTGTGGATCAACTATCCGAACAATCCCACCGCCGCGCTCGCTGCGCCGGGGTTCTATGAAAAGGTCGTCGCGTTCGCGCAGAAGAACGACGTGATCGTCGCCAGCGACCTCGCGTACAGCGAGATGTACTACGAGTCGCCGCCGCCGTCGTTTCTCCAGACACCGGGCGCGATGGAGGTCGGCATCGAGTTTCACTCGCTGTCGAAGACTTACAACATGACCGGCTGGCGCGTCGGCTGGGCATGCGGCAACCCGACGCTGATCGCGGGCCTGGGCCAGGTGAAGACCAACGTCGATTCAGGGTGCTTCGACGCCGTTCAGCGCGCGGCGATCGCGGCGCTGACCGGCGATCAGTCGTGCGTGGCCAAGCAGCGCGAGATCTACCGCGAGCGACGTGACGTTCTCTGCGGCGGTCTGGCCGCGGCTGGCTTCGACGTGCTCACGCCCAAGGCCAGCTTCTACACGCTGATCGCGAATCCGCGCGGCGTCTCGTCGATCGACTTCACGGCGCGCTTGCTGACCGAGGCGGGCGTGGTGTCGACGCCCGCGACCGGCTTCGGCGCCGCCGGCGAGGGCTACGTACGCCTGACCGTGTGCGCCGACAAGGCCCGCCTGCGTGAGGCGGTCGAGCGGCTGAAGGCCCTCGGCCTGTAGCGCTTCCGGGCGCCGTCCCGTACATTGTCGGGATGGCGCCGAGCCTGCGGCCGGTCTTCATCGTCGATGCCGTGCGCACGCCGATCGGGCGTTACGCAGGGGCACTGGCCGGCGTGCGCCCGGATGATCTGGGCGCGATCGTCATTCGCGAGATCGTGCGCCGCACCGGCGCCGACCCGGCGGCGATCGACGACGTGCTGCTCGGCTGCGCCAACCAGGCCGGCGAGGACAATCGCAACGTCGCGCGCATGAGCGCGCTGCTCGGCGGGCTGCCGCCCTCGGTTCCGGGCGGCACGGTGAATCGTTTGTGCGGCTCGGGGCTCATGGCCGTCGGAGACGGCGCACGCGCGATCGCCGTCGGCGACGCGGATCTGTTGATCGCCGGCGGCGTCGAGTCGATGTCGCGCGCACCGCTGGTCATGGCGAAGCCGAGCGCGGCGTTTCCGCGCGGCGACGTCACGCTGGCCGACAGCACGCTCGGCTGGCGCTTCGTGAACCCCAAAATGGAGGCGCTCTACGGCACGCACGCGCTCGGCGAGACCGCGGAGCTGGTCGCCGAGAAATACAATGTCACGCGCGAGGCGCAGGACGCATTCGCGCTCGAGAGCCAGAGGCGATGGAGCGCGGCGCACGCGGCCGGACGCTTCGACGCCGAGCTTTGCGCCATCGAGCTCGACGGCGGCGGCAAGCGCGGCGGTGCGCCTCGACGCTTCGAAATCGACGAGCACCCGCGCCCCGACACGACGGCCGAGGCGCTGGCCGCGCTGCGCCCGGTGTTCCGCAAGGAACGCGGAACGGTGACCGCCGGCAACTCGTCGGGGATCAACGACGGCGCCGCCGCGCTGCTGCTGGCGTCGGAGAGCGGTCTCGCCAAGTTGAACAACGCCAGCGGCCGGTCGCCGATGGCGCGCATCGCCGCCAACGCGGTCGCCGGCGTCGAGCCACGCTACATGGGCATGGGACCGGTGCCGGCGACGCGCAAGGCGCTGGAGCGGGCGGGCATCGGCGCGGCCAGGCTGGATCTCGTCGAGCTCAACGAAGCGTTCGCGGCGCAATCGATCCCGTGCATGACCGAGCTCGGCCTCGACCCGGCGATCGTCAACGTCAACGGGGGCGCGATCGCGATCGGCCATCCGCTCGGTTGCTCGGGCGCGCGCTTGATGACGACGCTCGTGCACGAGCTCGGCCGCCGAGGCGCGCGTTATGGCCTGGCCACGATGTGCATCGGCGTGGGCCAGGGAATCTCGACCATCATCGACCGGGGGTGAGCATGAGCCGAGATCCGTCGAGAGATCCGTCGCAAGGTCAGTTGGAAGATCAGCCGGAAGATCAGTCGGGTGACCCGCACGATCCGCCACCGGGTGGTGTGCTCGAAGCGGATCAGGTGCTGGGCATCGCCGCCCACGAGATCAAGAACGCGCTCGGCCCGCTGACCATGACGCTGCAGCTGTGCGAGCGGCGAGCGGCGAGCGGCGACACCGTCCCGCTCGAAGATCTCAAGTTCGCGCGCGGTCAGGTGCGCCGGATTGCGCAGCTGGTCGGCGACCTGCTCGACACCGCGCGCATCGACACCGGGCGGCTGGCACTGCGTCTCGCTCCGGTGGATCTGTGCGCGCTGGTGCAGGAGACCGTCGAGACGTTCCGCCGCGGCCACGCGCAACGAATCGTCTGCGACTTGCCGCCGACGCCGTTGATGTACACCGCCGACGCCGAGCGGCTCGCGTCGGTGCTGTCCAACTTTCTCGACAACGCAGCGAAGTACACGCCCGAACGCGCGGCGATCCAGGTGCGGATGAGCCTGGCGGGCGATCGCGTGCGCATCGCCGTGAAAGACCAGGGGCCGGGCGTGCGGCCGGAGGATCGCGAGCGCATCTTCGAACGTTACTACCGCTCGCCCAGCCTGGCCGAGCTTGCCGGCGGCCTGGGCCTGGGCCTGTTCATCTGCCGCGCCATCGCCAAGGGCCACGGCGGCTCCGTCGGCGTCGAGAGCACGCCCGGCCAGGGCGCGACGTTCTGGCTCGATCTCTGCCTGGGCCAGAGCTGATAGAACCGCGACGCTCTTGCTCGAATCGGCGTCGGCCGTTATTCTCGCTTTTTCCAATCTTCCGACGGAGAAGGCATTGGCGCGCGACCCCAAGATCACCCCCATCACCCGGCACGAGCCCCGCACGTTCTACGCCACGCGCGTGACGCGCACACAGGCCGGCGAATCCTGGGACCTGTGGTCGGTGGAGGACGGCCGGCGCGTCGGCTTCCTCTCTGTCGTCGACGACGGCCACGTCGTCTACGCGCTGGCGACCGTCAAGCGCGGCACCTCGCACGAAGAGGTCGCCGACCTGGTCGAGGGCTTCTTCACACCGTCATCGACCGACGCGCACAACCGCGAGATCATCATCTCCGACTACGACGAGGAACCGGAGATGCTCGAGTCCGACATCCGGCAGAACTGACGCTCGCCGTTGTGCGGGGCGCGCGTGGGAGAGCATTCGTACGCGCCGCTGAAAATGCCTTATTCTGAAAGGATGTCTGTCGGCGCGACGACGGCCGGACCCTTTCGCGGATTCGTCGCGTTCGACGAAGCCAGCGCCGAGACCTTCCATGGCCGCGAGCAGGAGACCGCGCGACTCTTGAGCCTGGTGCTCGCCGAAGGCTCGCGCACGGTCGCGCTCTCCGGCGAGGTGGGGGTCGGCAAGACCTCGCTGCTGCGTGCCGGCCTCGTCCCCGCGATTCAAAAACGTGGTGGCCTCGCGGTCTATCTCGGCGCCTATCACGATCTGGACGCGGAGATCCTGCGCGCGACCGGCCGCCTCGGCGTCGACCTGCCGGCGCAGGCGCCCGACGCGCCCGACAGTCCGGTGGAACAGCTGGCGCGCCTCGCCCACCAATCGCGCGGCGGCGTGGTGCTGGTGCTCGACCAGCTCGAGGAAGCGCTGTCCGCCGACGGACCCGCTCCCGCGCTGGCCGCGCTGCTCGCGCGCGTCGTCGAGGCCGGCGGCGCGCGCCTCCGGCTCGTCCTGGCGGTCGACGCCGGCGCAGCCCCGCGCCTGCCCCAGCTCCGCGACGGCGCCGGCAACGCCACGGCCAGCGCTGCAACCAGCGCTGCAACCAGCGCTGCAACCAGCGCTGCAACAGCGATGGTCTGGATGAACCTCGAGCGCATCTCCGGCGAACAGGCGACGGAGATCCTCGAGCGCACGGCCCTGCAATCGGGGACGTTCTTCGAGACCGGCCTGTCCGCGGTCGTCGCCAGCGACCTGTGTCGTAACGGGCCCTGTCGACCCCTGGAATTGCAGCTGATCGCGCGCGCGATCGTCGAGCTGCGCCTGACCTCGATCCGCAAATACGAACGGTCGGGCGGAGCTTCGACGTTGCCGGTGACCGTGCTCCAGCACCTCTGCGCGCAGGCCGGCGGGCGCGCCGCGCGCCGCGCGCTGGTCGAGGTCGCGCACCACGGCGACAGCACCGTCGAGGCGATGTCGGCGCGGACCGGGATCGACCGCGAAGTCCTCGGCGCGGTGCTCGGCAGCCTGCGCGCACGCGGCCTGCTCCGCGTGCGCACGGCGGCCGACGGCGAGCGCTGGGCGCTGGCGCACCCCGGCCTCGAGCCGCACGTCGCGGAGTGCGCGCTCGAGGATCGCGCGAAAGCGGCGGCCGCTCGCCGCAGCTTGCGCCGTCGCGTGACGTCGGGTCAGCGGCTCAACATCCCCGAGCTCGTCGCGGTGTCGCGGCACCTGTCGGCGGGCCTGTCGCCCGACGAGCGGCTGCTGGTCGCGCGCAGCCTGCGCCGCACGATCCTGCAAATTGGCGGCGCGATCGCGCTCGCGCTGGGTCTGTTTCTGTTCATCTTCATGGATCTGCGCCGCTCGTACACGCTCGGCCTGGAGCCGGCGGACGGCGGTGCGGCAGCGCGCGTCGTCGTGCGGCTGGGACGATCGAACGTATCGCTCTTCCGCCTGCTGCCGACGCGGCCGCGCCTCGGCGACGTCATCGCCGACACCGGGTTCTCGGCGGCGAGCCTGGTCTCCGAGACCGCGGAGCGCATCGCGGCCGGCAAGGCGACCGGCACGCTCGACCCCGGCGATCGCGCGCCCCCGCCAGCGGGCGCACCCCCGCCGGCGGGCGTTGCAGCGAACGCGCGGCCGGCGCCCCGCCCGGTTCCCGCCTGGCTGCGCGAGGTGCTGAACGACCTGCGCCCGGTCCCGCGAGGCGTCGCCAAATCGCTCCTGGGCGATCCCGACGGCATCACATCGCTGAAGCACGCGTTCAGCGATCCGCTCGCCCGTCGCGAGACGCTGGAGGCGCTCGCGGTGATAGGCCGCGGTCGCGCCGGCGAGGACGAGATCCTCGCGGCGGCGCTCGCCGACAGCGCGCCCGAGA
>CAZNCQ010000309.1:0-8417 GCA_964571275.1 uncultured Myxococcales bacterium | reverse complement strand
CGCACATCGGCTACGTCACGCGCGACGAGTACGAGATCCAGTTCAGCGACATCTTCGACCAGATCGTCGCCTACGGGCGCGGCGCGCCGATCAACGTGGTCAACCCCGAGGCGGCCGCGCAGGCGCGTTCATCGTGAACGCGGGCGTCGCGCGCACGGTTCAGTCGGTGCCTCGCATCGTTCGACCCCATCACCGCATCCTTTCGCCGGGGCCAAACGTTGTCGGGAGTGGACACGACCACACTCGAACCGGGAGACATCATGGCAAAGGGAAGTGGCACCGCGGAGAAGCCCTGGATTCTGAAGACACCGCCGGGCACGTCGGAGTTCGAAGCCTATCGGGATCCGCAGGCTGATCCGCCGGCGCTGGTGGTGCAGGTGGGAAAGACTCAGCTGCGCTACCAGCTGCGGTGCATCGACGACCTGCACGCGATGCTGGCGAAGCACGGCGATTGGATGCCGCTCGGCAGCGCCGACGAGCAGAAGCCCGCGGCCGACGGTACCGTCGAAGCCTGGGGACGCGCGAAGAGCAATCCGATCGGCGGTTGGTACGGCTTGAAGAAGGGGCTGCGCGGTCGCTTCGGCATGTACGTGCCGCCGGTGCTGGAAGCGCTGGGCCTTGCCGACGTCGAGCACAATCCGAAGAACAACCGGATGAAGGCGCTGAAGAAGTAGGAAACGGCCAAGAACGCGTGACGGCTGTCGCGACCTCGGGCGTCGTCACGCGCCGGTTGCTCTCTTGTTGCCGCGCCGACATGAACGGCGTGTCGGCGCGGCGCATACTCCCGCGCATGCTCACACGTCGAGGGTTCCTGAAACTCACGGGCGCGTCGACGGGCGCGATGGTCACTGGCTCCGAGCTGCTCGCGCGCACGGTGGCGCGAGCCAACCCCGCGCGCTCGCCGGGCGGATCCAACGGCATCCAGCACATCGTCGTGCTGATGATGGAGAACCGATCGTTCGATCACTTCCTCAGCTGGCTGCCCGGCGCCGACGGACGCCACGACATGATCTACGAGGCGACCGACGGACACGCTTACCGAAACTATCCGCTGGCGCCGGATTTTCAGGGTTGCGGCTACAGCGACCCCGACCATAGCTGGGAGGGGTTCCTGGTCCAGCACAACTTCGGCAAGATGGACGGCTTCCTGCAACGGCCGACCGCGCCGGCCAGCAACGCCGGCGTGACGCTCGCTCAGGCCAACACCTTCCCCATCGGCTACTACACCAACCACCATCACGATCGCACGCGCAAGGCCGAGCCCGATCTGCCGGTGCTCGGCGCGCTCGCCGAGAACTACACCGTCCTCGACCGCTACTTCTGTTCGTTCGCGGGCGAGACCTTTCCGAACCGCTTTTATCAGCACGCCGCGCGCACCGACCGCGACCACAACAGCAACACGATCTCGTTGCTGCCCGCGATCTGGGATCAGCTGTCGCCGATCCCCAATACCGCGGGCATCCCCACCGGCGGCTACTTCTTCCGCGATCTGCCGTTCCTGGCGCTGTGGGGCACGAAGTACTTCCCGTTCTGGCGTCCGTTCGCGCCCGGCGACACCGACGCGCTGGGGATTCCGGTGACGTCGCCGTCGTTCATCGAGACCGTCGCGGCGGGAGATCTGCCCAACGTCAGCTTCATCGATCCCGCGTTCGACACCGAGGGCAACGGCACGTCGGCCGACGATCACCCGCTGGCCGACATCCGTCTCGGCGAGCGTTTCATCGCCGACGCGTACCACGCGCTGGCTGACGCCGGATATCTCGACAACACGGTCTTCATGGTGACCTTCGACGAGTGGGGCGGCTTCTTCGATCACGTGCCGCCGCCGCGGGTCACCGACGACACCGATCCGGCCACGGTCGATCACACCGGCGACGGCACGACGCCGACCGACGGCCAGCTGGTCCCCGACTACACGCAGCTCGGGTTCCGCGTGCCGGCCATCGTCATCTCGAACCTGGCGCGGTCGGGCGTCATTCACCACGGCCCGTTCGAGCACACGTCGACGTTGAAGCTGATCGAGTCGACGTTCGGCCTGCAGTCGCTGACGGCGCGCGACGCCCATGCGTTGAACCTGGGCGACGTGCTCGAGCGTTCGCCGTGCCATCGCGTGAACCGCGGCACGATCCCGACCAGCGCTGAAGTTCCTGGGCCGGCCAACGACGCCGCGGCGATCTGCAGCGCGGCCAGCGTGCAGTCGGTCTCGCCGGCGCCGGTGCGTTTTGGCAAGCCGCCGATTCACCCGCCGGTCTATCCGCGCTCGGGCTACCCGACGGGATCGGGCATGGCCGGGTTCGGGCGCACCGACTGGAAGAAGCGCGACGAGTAGCGATCGGCGCCGTCAGGGAGATCGCACGTCGTAGTGACCGGCCCAGTGGGCGAGACAGATCACGCGGAACAGCTGCGCGCGCTCGCTTTCGGTCAGCAGCGGGGCGTCGGCGAGCGGCGCGAGCCGCCGCAGGTCGACCATGTCGCGGACCAGCGCCGGAGGCTCCCGCAACACGCGGCGCGCCTCCTCTTGATACACCACCTGAACGCCCTGGTCCTTGGGCAGCGCCGACTTGCGTCGCGACCGGATGCGCTCGGGCAGACGATGGCGCAGGGCCTCGCGCAGCACGTGCTTCTCGACGCCGTCGCGCAGCGCCGCCGCGGGCGGTACGCGCTGCGCGAGCTGCAACAGATCGATGTCGGCGAACGGCACGCGCGCTTCCAGCGAGGCGGCCATGGTGTGGATGTCACCGTTGTGCAGCAGCCGGGGCAACCAGCGCTCGACGATCAGGCGGGTCGTCGCGCGCACGCGCTGCCGCGGCGTCGACCAGCGCTCGCCGGCGGCTTCGGCCAGCTCGCGGTAACGCGCGCCGGCCGCGGCGACCGGATCCTTTCCCCACGCGGCGGCGATCGGCACGCTCCCGAGCCGGTGCAGGATCGCCGCGGGGTCCGAAGTCGCGATCGGGTCGAGCAGGAAGTGATAGCCGTAGTGGGTCTCATCGGCGGCGTCGCCCACCAGCACGGCCTTGACCGAGCGCGCGGCTGCCTGCGCCAGGCGATGCTGCGCGATCTCCTGCTCCCACGCCGGGAGTGCATCGTTCGCGATCGCGATGCGGGCGAGATCGCCGGCGATCTCGGCGCGCGGCACCGCGACATCCGTGCCGGCGATGCCCAGATGATCGCGCAGCAGGTGCGCAAACGGCGTGTCGTCGGAGCAGACGATCGTCGAGCGTGCGTAGTCGTAGCTGGCCTGACCTTCGAAGACCACCGTGAAGCTGGGCAGGCGCGCGTACGATGCGATCGCCGATGAATCGAGGCCGCCGCTCAGAAACAAGCCCAGGGGCGCGTCGGCCTGCAAGGTCCGCCCCACGGCGGTCGCCAGGTGTTCGCGCAGCTCGAACGCCAGGGTCGTGGTGGCGGGCGCGGCGAGTCCGTCGTCGTCGTCAGCCGCCGGCGGCGCCCACGACCACCAGCGCTTGATGTCCGCGCCGTCGCGATCGAACGACAGGGTATGCCCGGGCGGCAGGTAGCGCACGCCGGCGAAGGGCGAACGATCGACGCCGCTGAAGCAAGGCGCGACCAGGTACTCGATCACGGCGTCGGGATCGGCGGCGGGCGGGCAACCGGCCGCGGCGACCAGCGCCTTGGCCTCCGACGCGAACCGCAGCTCGCGGCCATCGGCGCCGAGCGCGTAGGCGAACGGCTTCACGCCCAGGCGATCGCGGGCAGCGAAGCCGCGCTGCTGCTGGTGATCCCAGAGGAAGAACGAAAACATGCCGTTCAACCGGCCGACGCACGCCGAGCCCCAGCGCGCGAACGCGGCGAGCACGGTCTCGGTGTCGCTGCGCGTGCGGAACGGCCAGTCGAGCGCGGTGCGCAGCCGCAGGTGGTTGTACACCTCGCCGCTGTAGACCAGCGTCCAGCGTCCGTCGGGACTGACCATGGGCTGGGCGCCGCCGTCGTGATCGACCATGGCCAGCCGCGTGCAGGCCAGCGCCGCGCCGTCGACGAACGCCTCTCCGGTTCCGTCAGGGCCACGATGCGCAAGCTTGCGCTGCATGATGCGCAGGCGATCCGCGTGAGCCGCCGCGGGAACGTCGAATCCGACGATGCCGGCTATTCCGCACATGGCATCACGGCGACAGCCTGCGCAGTGGCTCGAGAACCCCGCCCGCGTGGGTATTTTCCACCGCGGGCATGCACACCAACCCCAACACGCCACCACTCTATACCAAACCCGTGCGGGCTTCACCGCCGAGGCACCGGGCGCGATCGAGGCGTATCCTCGCTTCATGGGTGCGAATACCGCGAATTCCGCTCCACTCGGTGACGTCGCCCGTGTCGCCGCCGAGGACTTTCGCCGCGGGCGGGAGTCCGTGATCAGCGCCGCGCTGGCGCGTGAGCTGGCCGCGGCCATCGAGCTGGCGTTGTTGACCGCCGTCCGCGCGGAGCGCCGCGCGTGCGCCGCCGAGTGCACGCGGCGCGGACAGCTGTGGCAGCGGACGGCGGATCAACCGGAGACGTCGGAGCTCATCAAGGTTGAAGCGGACCACCGCGCGAACGAGGCGCTGTATCTGGGCGATCTCCTCGCGACGCGCGGTGGCTAGGGCGATCAGTCGCTGTCGCGTTCGGTCATCGGGCGCGCGGTCGGATACGGGCGGTCGCCGGAGAGGCCGGTCCACAGGAGGTGGTTGAAGGCCTGCGCGTCGATGCGGTCCTCGCTGCGGAAGTCGAAGCCCCTGGTGCGCTCGGCCCACCACGCGGCGTCGTGGGTCGAACGCAGCGGCAGGATGCGCGCACCGGCCGGCTTGGGCGGCAGCGGCAGCGTCGTCGACGTGCGCAGGATGTCCGACGGCGCGGCGTCGTACGTCCAGTGACGGTGCCCGAGGTCGAACACGTCGGCCATCGGGTGCACGCCGCCGTCGTGCAGGTTCATGTGTTCCAGGCCGAGCACATCCTCGATCGTGCGCAGCATGTTCACCGTGGTGTAGCGGGTCGACACGATCGCGCCGTGCTTCACGAACGGGCCGGCGATGTACGCCGGGCTCCGGTGCGCGTCGACGTGATCGGGGCCGTCCTGCGAATCGTCCTCGAGCACGAAGATCAACGTGTCGTGCGCGTACGGGCTGTGAGCGATCTTGTCGATCAGCAGGCCGACCGCGTAGTCGTCGTCCGCCTGCTGCGTCTCCGGCGTGTTGACGCCGTCGATGGCCGTCGAGAACGAGCCCATGTGGTCCATCATGAACCGCACCATCTCGAACGTCGGCAGGTCGTGGTTGGCGACGTAGCCGTCGAACTCGCGCTCCCACTCCTTGAAGCGCCAGTAGTCGGGCAGGTTGGTGTCGAAGCTGCGGAAGTAGGGGTCGGTCAGCGGCAACAGCTCGGGTTGCGACGCCGTCGACACGACCACGCCCGCGGTGAACGGATCGCGCAGCACCGGGATGCCGCCCAGCGACACCGGCGCACTGTACAGCGTCTGGTCGACGAAGAAGCCATAGTTGCGCACGCTGCCGCCCGCGCGGAGCACGGCGTTCCAGATGTAGCCGGCGCCCTCCTCGCCGTTGGGGCCATCGAGCTCGACCTCGTTGCGCACACCCGGTAGCAGATCCGGATCGAGCGGGTTGATCGGGTTGACCGCGTGGCGCGCGGCCGAGGTCGGGAGCGCGTTGTTCACCAGGCGGATCGTCCCCTCGCTGTCGTACGACGTGCCGCGGCCGGCGTAGTCGACGGGCGTGGTCTTGTCGTTGATGTCCGAGCTGCGCGCCGCCGTGCTCCACTGCCAGCCGTCCTGGCTCACCTCACCCGAGCAACGGAAGTTGTCCAGGTTGACGAACCGCTTCGCGATCGCGTGGAAGTTGGGCGTGATCACCTGCGGAAACTGCGTGATGTTGGCGTCGCCGTTGCTGGCCTTGATGTCGCCCAGGATCTGGTCGTAGGTCCGGTTCTCCTTGACGATGTAAATCACGTGGTGGATGCGGTCGCGCAGCGCCTCCATCATCTCGTCTTCGGCGGCGGTCGCCGAGCGGATGAAGCCGTTGTTGTCGGCGACGATGTCGGTCAGGCGCGCCAGCTCGCGGGCGTCGGGCGTGGGCAGCGTCAGGAAGCCGGCCTTGGTCAGCTGCCAGACGTACTGGTTGCTCGAGCCGTTCTGCAGCGAGGCCGGGCACCCCGGCGCGAAGGTGTTGCTCGCCGACGTGCCGGTGCACTCGCCGGGGTTCGGGCCGGCGTTACTCTTGCCGTTCACGACGTAGAGCATCTTGCCGTCGCGGCTGACGCTGACGGAGCTCGGGAACCAGCCGGTCGGGATCAGGCCGACCACGCGTCCGTGCCCGCTGTCGTTGCGGTCTTCATGGTCACGGTCGCAGGAGCCGTCGAGGTCGATCACCGCCACGGAGTTGCTGCCG
The DNA here is from genome assembly GCA_964571275.1 of uncultured Myxococcales bacterium. GTDB lineage: Bacteria > Myxococcota_A > Polyangia > Fen-1088 > Fen-1088 > DASRQZ01. Next base: position 2,025 of record CAZNCQ010000309.1, on the reverse strand, counting down.
CTGTTGGTGGCGTAGAGTGTCCGCTCGTCGGGCGACAGCGCCAGGCTGTTGGGGCTGCTGCCGGTCGGCAGGTGGCGGTGTGGAACCAGGCCCGCGGGCGCGGTGGTCCTGATCGCGTCGACGACTTCGTTGCGGCGCGTGTCGATCACGTAGACCAGGTCGGCGTTGTCGGTGGCGACCAGCAGGCGCGACTGCGATCGGTTGAGGAGCATCTTGTTGGGATTGCCCTGCACTTGAATGCGCGTCACCACGCGCGGCGTGGCGCTGACGTCGACGACCACGACCTCACGGTCGCGGATGCTCGACACGTACGCGATCGACTTGCCCTTGACCACGACGCCGAAGGGGAACTCGCCGCCCGGCACACCGGCCTGCGCGGGATCGATCTTGCCGGGGCGCAGATCCAGCTCGGCGGTCTTGGCGTTGCTGGCAACGTCGACCACGCTGATCGAGTCGTTCTCGAAGTTGGCGACGATCAGCTTGGCGCCGTCGCTGGTCACGCCGACGCCGGCGGACTGCGCATTCACGGCGCTGCCGAATCCCGGGATGTTGACGAAGAGGCCGTTGCCGGCGCCGCCGTGGCCCAGGTCGACCGGCGTACCGCTCTCGGCCCAGCCGCTCGCGCTGCGGCGATACGTGTGCACGTTGTCGTCCTTGCCGCCGGTGACGTAAAAGCTGCGGCCGTCGGGCGAGAACGCGAGCCCGACGAAGGTGTTGGCCACCGGAATCGCCTGCTTCTGCACCGCGGTACCGTGCGCGATGTCGAACACAAACACGAACTCCGTCGAGAGCTCGGGGATGCCGGCGCCGGTGGCGTCGGCCATCAGATTGTAGCCGCTGGTCAGCACCAGCAACGTTTTCCCGTCGGGGCTGACCGCCGTGGTGACCGCCTGGCCGACGACGTAGCTGGGGTCGGCCGCGACGCCCGGGTTCAGCGGCGCGAAATGCGCGCCGCGCGCCGCGGTCGGCGTGATGGCCTGGTTGTTGGGTAGCAGCTCGGGTGCGGGATCCGCCGCCGCCGAATGTGACATGAACAGCGAGAGCGGCACCGCGACCGCGCACGCGCCGAATCCGAGACGAAGCTTCGACATGATCCCCTCCTTCAGTTCGCGTGCGAAAAAATCACGCACCTCGTCCTACGAGGTGCGGGGGCAGCGCTTTGAAACGTCTCGTTGAACGTTGGGTCAACGTTCGGCGTCATTCTCGCGACGGCCCCGCGTCGCTGTAAGCTCGGGCGACGGTGAGGCTTCAGATGGCGCGATTGCCGATTGTGGGTGTGATGGGCTCGGGCAGCGAAGCGCACGAGCCACGCGCGCGCGAGGTGGGAAGCTGGCTCGCGACGCAGAGCGTGCACCTGCTCACCGGCGGTGGCGGCGGCGTGATGGCGTCGGTGTCCAAGGCGTTCCATGAAACTCCTGGACGTCGCGGGCTGGTGATCGGCGTGCTTCCGTCGACGAGGTCCCCGCCGTCACACCCCAGGCCCGGGTATCCGAATCCATGGGTGGAGGTCCCGATCGTCACGCATCTACCTCTCAGCGGCGCGCGCGGCACCGATCCGCTGTCGCGCAATCACATCAACTTGCTGACCTCCGATGTGGTGATCTTCTTGCCGGGAGCCGCGGGCACCGCCAGCGAGGCGCAGCTGGCCGTTTCCTACCAGCGACCGGCGATCGCTTATCTGGGATCACGTGACGAAATTCCGGACCTGCCCGCCGGCATCCCCGATACAGCCTCGTTCGAGGAGCTACAGCGCACCGTGCGTGCGTCGCTCGATCGGCTCGCGGGGTCGGCGGGGTCGGCGGGGTCGGCGGGGTCGGCGGGGTCGATCGACAGCGAATGATTCCGATCCTGCTCGCGAGCTCGAGCTCTCACGATTCGTCACATTTCGGCGTCGATCGGAGCGGGGTCAAAGCGTGGCGGCGCTACGGAAGCTGTGCGGGTCCTGCCGCTGCGGGGTCCTCCCCGCCGATGTGGGCCGGGTCGGGGCCGCGTTGGAGGGCCTAGACAGGGGCGGCGACTTCGGCG
>CAZNCQ010000308.1:0-8522 GCA_964571275.1 uncultured Myxococcales bacterium | reverse complement strand
TCAAGCGGCGCATCGACTATGCCGAGCACGGCGGCGCGCCGCTGCTGGGCGTCGACGGCGTGGCGCTGATCTGCCACGGCGGCTCGAACGCCAAGGCGATCAAGAACGCGATCCTGGTCGCGCACCGGTTCGCGCAGATCGGCCTCGGCAAGGAGCTGACGTCGGCCATCGCACAGCACGGCTTTCTCTGGGAGCCGGTGCTGGGGGCGCCGCCCGCGACGGCCGGAGGAGCTTCGTGAAAGGCAGATCATGATCGGCTGTCGCATCATCGGCACGGGGCGCGGTGTCCCGGCGCGCGTGGTCACCAACGAAGAGCTCAGCAAGACCGTCGACACGTCCGACTCGTGGATCGTCGAGCGCACCGGCATCCGCGAGCGGCACGTGCTTGAGCCGGCCCTGGCGGCCAGCGATATCGCGACCGATGCGGCACGCAACGCTTGCCGGAACGCCGGCGTCGATCCGGCGACCGTGGACTGCATCATCGTCGGCACGGTCACGCCCGACTGCCCCTTCCCGTCGACGGCGACCTTCGTCCAGCGCAAGCTGGGCGCCGCGCCTGGCGGCTGCGCGTTCGATCTGTCGGCGGCGTGCGCCGGTTTCATTTACGGACTGTCGATTGGCGACGCGTTCATCCGGCGCGGCCAGTTCAAGCGCGTGCTGGTCATCGGCGTCGAAGTCCTCTCGCGCATCATCGACTGGACCGACCGCAGCACCTGCGTGCTCTTCGGCGATGGCGCGGGCGCGGTCTTGCTGGCGGCCGACGACGCACCCGGGCGCGGTATCCTGTCGACCCACCTTTACGCCGACGGCTCGTTCACGGACATTCTCTACCAGCCGGCGGGCGGCAGCCGCGAACCGCCGTCGGCGGCGACTGTGGCGGAAAAGCGACACTTCGTGAAGATGAACGGGCGTGAGGTCTACAAGCACGCCGTGCGCAACATGGCGGCGGCGGCGAAGGCGGCGCTGGATGCCAACGGTCTCAGCGCAGCGGACGTCAACTGGGTGATCGCGCACCAGGCCAACATCCGGATCATCGAGGGCGTCTCCGAGCGGGTCGGGATCGGGATGGACCGCTTCTACATCAACGTCGATCGCTACGGGAACACCTCGTCGGCCTCGGTGCCGACGGCGCTGGATGAAGCCATCGAGATGAAGAAGATCAAAGAAGGCGACCTGCTGATCTTCTCGGCGCTGGGCGGAGGTCTCGCCTGGGCGTCGGCGGCGGTGCGCTGGTGAGCGGCGCAAGCCACGGAAACAGTCCAGCGGCCGGCGGTGGCGGCGGCGCGATCGCGCGCGCGTTTCTGTTTCCGGGCCAGGGCTCGCAGCAGGTCGGCATGGGCAAGGCGCTCGCCGATGCGTTCCCGGCGGCGCGCGCGGTGTTCGAGGAGGCCGACGCGACGCTCGGGTTCTCGCTGTCACGCCTGTGCTTCGAGGGGCCCGAGGGCGAGCTGACGCTGACCGCCAACGCGCAGCCGGCGATCCTGACCACCAGCATCGCGGCGCTGCGCGTTCTCGAGCGCGAGACGGATCTGCGCGCGGATGTCGTCGCCGGCCACTCGCTCGGCGAGTACTCGGCGCTGGTCGCTGCCGGATCGCTGCGCCTCTCCGACGCGGTCCGCATCGTCCACCTGCGCGGCAAGCTCATGCAGGAGGCGGTCGCGCCGGGGGTGGGCGCGATGGCGGCGATCCTGGGGCTGTCGCGCGCCGACGTCGAGGCGGCGTGCGCGGAGGCGGCCACCGGCGACGGCGAGATCGTCACCCCCGCCAACTTCAACGGCGCCGGGCAGGTCGTGATCGCCGGGCACAAGGCGGCGGTCGAGCGCGCATGCGCCGCCGCCAAGGCGCGCGGCGCCAAGCGGGCCATGCCGCTGGCGGTGAGCGCGCCGTTCCATTGCGCGCTCATGCGGCCGGCCGCCGAGCGCCTGGCGGTCGCGCTGGCGGCCGTGCCCTTCGCGCCGCTCGCGGTGCCGGTGTTGACCAACGTCGAGGCGCTGCCCAACCGCGACGCCGATCGCGTCCGCGATCTGCTGACGCGGCAAGTGACCGCGCCCGTGCGCTGGGAAGAGTCGGTGGAAGCGATGGCGGCGATGGGCGTCGGCGAGGCGATCGAGATCGGCGCTGGCCGCGTGCTCGCGGGCCTGGTCAAGCGCATCGCGCCGGCCATCCAGGTCCGCGGCGCCTCGGATCCGGCCTCGATCGCCGAGCTCGTGCGCGCGCCCGCGCTGGCAGCGCCGGCGCTGGAGGCACGCCATGGGTGAGCTCGACGGGCGCATCGCAGTGGTCACGGGCGCGTCGCGCGGCATCGGGCGCGCGATCGCGGTGGCGCTGGGACGCAACGGCGCGCGCGTGGTCGTCAACTACACCGCCAACGAAGCGGCCGCGGGCGATGCCGTCGAGGCTGTGCGCGCCGCCGGCGGCAACGCCAGCGCCAAGCGCTTCGATGTGGCCGACGCGGCCGCCGTCGACGCCGCGTTCAAGGAGATCGTCGCCGCCGAGGGCGGCCTGCACATCCTGGTCAACAACGCCGGGATCGCCGTCAACGCCCTGATGCTGGGCGCCAAGGACGCCGACTGGAAACGGTCGATCGACGTCAATCTCAATGGCACGTTTCATTGTGTGCGCGCGGCGCTGCGCTCGTTGATGAAGGCCAAGGACGCCGGGCGCATCATCAACATCACGTCGATCACCGGCGAGGTCGGCTCGGCGGGACAGGGTGCTTACGTCGCCGCCAAGGCCGGGGTCATCGGCCTCACCAAGACCCTGGCGCGTGAATACGCGTCGCGCGGCATCACCGTCAACGCCGTCTCGCCGGGCTACATCGACACCGACATGACCGCGAGCGAGCTGCCCGAGGAGCGGCGCGGCGAATTGCTGAAGTCGATTCCGCTGGGCCGCGTCGGCAAACCCGAGGACGTTGCCGCTGCCGTCGCGTTTCTCGCGGGCCCTTCGGCCGCTTACGTGACAGGACAAGTCTTGCGCGTAAACGGGGGACTTTTCATGTAAGGTACGCCGCCGAGCGGCGGCCCCAGCCGTTGAATTGCAGCACGCGCTGCGTGTGAGAGAGGACCAAAGCAAATGGCCGATAACGTCGAAGAACGGGTTCGTAAGATCATTACCGAGCAGCTGGAGGTCGCACCGGACAAGGTGAAGCCCGAGGCCTCCTTCGCGGACGATCTCAAGGCCGACTCCCTGGCGGTCGTCGAGCTGGTACTGGCGCTGGAGGAGGCGTTCAAGCTCGAGATTCCGGACGAGGACACCGAGAAGATCAAGACCGTGGGCGACGCGATCAACTACATCAAATCGCACGCCAAGTGACCATCGTGGCGAAGCGCGGCTCTCGCCGTGCACATCCGCCCCATCAGACGAAAGGGAGTCCCTGAGCCCATGCAGCATCGACCAAGACCAGACCCGGTGGCAGCCAGGATGAGTGCACGATGAGCAGGAGAGTCGTCGTCACCGGAATCGGTCTCGTCACGCCCCTCGCGATCGGTACGGAAGAGACCTGGCAGGCGGTGCTAGCCGGTAAGTCGGGCATCGCGCCGATCACCCACTTCGACCACACGGCGTTCGCGACCCACTTCGCGGGCGAGGTGAAGGCGTTCGATCCCACGCGCTGGGTGTCGTCGCGCGAGGCGAAGACCATCGATCCCTTCATCCAGTACGCGCTCGCGGGCGCGGCGCTGGCGACGCAGGACTCCGGCCTCGAGATCAAAGAGTCGTTCGCGGAGCGCGTCGGCTGCTTCGTCGGCGCCGGCCTCGGCGGCGTGACGACAATCGAGAACGCCTGCCGCACGCTGGCCGAGAAGGGACCGCGCTACGGCATCTCGCCGTTCTTCGTGCCGATGATCATCGTGAACCTGGCGCCGGGCCAGATCTCGATTCGGCACGGCGCGAAGGGACCCAACCTGAGCCAGGTGTCGGCTTGCTCGACGGGGGCGCACGCGATCGGCGACGCCTTCCGCGTGATCCAGCGCGGCGACGCCGACGCGATGATCTGCGGCGGCACCGAGGCGACGGTGACCCCGCTCGGCGTGGGCGGCTTCAACAGCATGCGCGCGCTGTCGACGCGCAACGACGCGCCCGAGAAGGCGTCGCGGCCGTTCGACCTGGATCGCGACGGCTTCGTGATCGCCGAGGGCGCCGGCATCGTGGTCATCGAGGAGCTGGAGCACGCCAAGGCGCGCGGCGCGAAGATCTACGCCGAGCTCAAGGGCTACGGCGCCAACGCCGACGCGCACCACATCACCGCGCCGGCGCCTGAGGGCGAGGGTGCGCAGCGTTGCATGAAGCTGGCGCTCAAGGACGCGGGGCTGTCGCCGTCGCAGATCGGCTACATCAACGCGCACGGCACGTCGACGAAGATGAACGACGCCAACGAGACCATCGCGATCAAGAAGGTCTTTGGCGACGCGGCCCGCAAGGTGATGGTCAGCTCGACGAAGTCGATGACCGGGCACATGCTCGGCGCGGCTGGCGGCGTCGAGACCGCGTTCTGCGCGCTGTCGCTCGCGCGCGGCGTGCTTCCGCCGACCATCAACTACACGACGCCCGACCCGGAGTGCGATCTCGACTACGTGCCCAACGCGGCGCGCGAGGTGCGTGTCGATCACGTCATCACCAACAGCTTTGGCTTCGGCGGCACCAACGCCTGCTTGGTGCTGAGCCGCTACACCTGAGCGCGGACCCAAGGGAGACTGCCGCATGAAGTATCGGACGCTGGGACGATCGGGTGCGCGGGTCTCCGAGATCTGCCTCGGCGCGATGACCTTCGGCGAGGCCGACGAGAAGTCGTTCATGCACAAGGTCGGCGCTTCCGAGGACGTCTCGCACGCGATCATGAGCCGTGCGCTCGACGCCGGCGTGAACTTCTGGGACACGGCCAACGTCTACGGCCAGGACGGATTGTCCGAGCGCGTGATCGGCTCGTGGTTCGCGAAGAACGGCCACCGCGACGACGTGGTGCTCGCGACCAAGGTTCGCTTCGGCATGGGGCCGGGCCCGAACGATCGCGGCGCGAGCCGCCTGCACATCAAACGCGCGGTCGAGGGATCGCTCAAGCGGCTCGGCACCGATCGCATCGACCTCTATCAGATCCACATGCAGGACGCGAAGACGCCCGAGGACGAGGTCGTGCGCGCGCTCGACGAGCTGGTCCGCGAGGGCAAGATCAACTACTTCGGCGCATCGAACTACGCCGCGTATCGGCTGGTCGAGAGCCTGTGGGCGGCGGAGCGCGCGGGCACGAACGGCTTCGTGACCCTGCAGGCGCAGTACAGCCTGGTCGAGCGCAACCTCGAGCTCGAGCACATCCCGGCGCTGAGGCGATTCGGCCTGGGATTGCTCCCCTGGTCGCCGCTCGCTGCCGGTTTTCTCTCGGGGAAATACCGCCGCGATCAGAAGCCACCCGAGGGGTCGCGCTTCGCAAAGTGGACCGAACGCTTCGACAAGCGGGCGAGCGAACGCAACTGGAATGTCGTCGAGGCCGTCGTCGCCGCGGCCGCAGAGCTCAGCGCAACGCCCTCGCAAGTCGCGCTCGCGTGGTTGCTACAGCGGCCGACGGTCACCTCGGTGATCCTGGGCGTACGCTCGGTGGCTCAGCTCGAAGACGGACTGAAAGCGGTCGAGCTGGCACTTTCCAGCGAGCTCGCAGCTCGCCTCGACGACGTTTCCTCGTCGAGCCTCACCTATCCCTATGATTTTTTGCGCGACGTCGACGGTCGCTGGTAGCGGCTGCCGAGACTACGAGAGGGTCTTGCCGGCCAGCTCGGCCTCGGCGGCCAGCCAATCCTCGACCTCGTGTCCCGGCTGTGCGCCGCGCGCGAGATAGAGCTCGTAAGAACGCTTGGCGATGCTCTCGAAGGTCGCCGGCGTCACCTCCGCCGTCTTCTTCGCGGTCGCCTTGGCCGATTTCGGTGCCGTCGCGTTCGCCTTGACTGTCTTGCGTCCAGTTGTGTTCATGGCGATTTTTATACGCGCTCGCTCGCGCGCCGCCAAAAAATTTTTCGCCTGTCAAGGACGCGGACAATTCAACGCGAAACAATTCGCCTGAATCAGCCCTGATTCAGGGCAACGATCAGTCGGAGGCGGGCGCGGACACTTGCTGCTCCTCGCGCAGCTCTTCCAGGATCGCCATCAACAACCGGTGGGCGAGCTCCGCGGGTTTCGAGCAAACTTCGCCCATGACTTCTGCGAGTGTGAACGACCAGTGTCGATCACGTTTCGCCCATTCGAGGAATTCGTAGGGCGACTGCAACTTGCCCCGTACGATTTCGTGCGCGCGCTCCCAGCGCTCGCCGTTTTGGTTGAGCTCACTGTGGAGCTCCTGAATGAGTGTTGGGAAGTCGTTCGCCCCGACCATATCGTAGATACCTCCCTTCAACCTGGGGCCGCCTTGCGGCGACCGCAAGGTCTACGCGTGACCTGCGTTCACTCCTAGGTTCGAAACGTCTCCAATGCTGAATCTCATGGACGTGAGCTCATCCTCGGCTGGCTCCGCACGACTGAAACAATCGAACGGCACTCGGGCACGGAGACGAACAATTATTAAAGGGACGATTCTCAGCGGATTCATCGCTGGAATTGTGCTCGGACCCAGTATCGGGCTCGGAACCCATTCACGGGCATTCGCTGAGCCGCCGCCAAACCCCACCACGTCAACGATTTCAGCATTCGACATCACCCCGAGTCCAGGTGAATCGTCTTCGATTCCGGAGGAATCGTCTACGATCCTCGACCATGTAAGAACCCCAACAGAGCCCCCTCCATTTGATCCGAATACCCCGCCGGCAAAGTTGGCCCCGCAGCCGTTGCCTGCAGCCACCACCGTTCGGTCCCCCGCGGGGAAATCCGCAGACGACCCGACACCGGTCGCGGCGCGCCCGGTCGCGACCGCGCCACCTCCGGCACGCATCGACCTCGACACCGACGGAGACGTGCCCGCTCCGCCGGTGTCGCCCGCTGCGCCGAACGTGCCCGCAGCGCCAGCGGCGCCCGCGCCCCTGACCACGGACCCCGACGACACGTTGCCGCTGGAGTAGCGGCCCCGCGTCGCGCGTCACGCGACCGGCGTCACCACCGCATCGCATCCTGGAGCTTCATCTCTGCATTTGCGCTTCGATGGCTGCGACGGTTTTGGGCACCGCGGCGCTCAGGACTTCGTGTCCGTCGGCGGTGACCAGCAGGTCGTCCTCGATGCGAATCCCGCGCGCGCCCGCGGCGACGAACGCCGCGACGCGCCCGCGATCGATCCGCCCGCCGCTGCGCGCATCCAGCGAAGGGTCGTCCAGGATGGCTTGGATGAAGTAGATCCCGGGCTCGATCGTCAGGGCCATCCCGGGCGCGAGGTCGCGATCCAGGCGCAGATACCGCATGCCCGGCGCGGGCTCGCGCGATCGCCCGGGCGCGTATCCCGCGCGATCGCCCAGGTCCTCCATGTCGTGCACGTCCAGGCCCAGCAAGTGACCGACGCCGTGGGGGAAGAACGACGCGAGCACGCCGTCGGCATGGAGCTCGGCGGCATCGCCGCGCAGCACCCCGACGTCGACCAGGCCGCGGGCGAGCGCACGCCCGGCGAGCAGGTGGATGTCGCGATAACGCACACCGGGCCGCACGGCCTCGATCGCCTCGCGCTGCGCCGCGAGGACGACCTCGTAGAGCTCGCGCTGCGCCGTGGAGAAACGCCCGGAGACCGGCCAGGTGCGCGTGACGTCGCCGGCCCAGCCGCCCGGGCTCTCGGCGCCGACGTCGGCCAGGATCATGTCGTTGGCGCCGAGCGGCCGGTGGTGTTGCTCGTTGTGCAACACGTCTCCGTGGGTGGTGACGATCGAGCCGTAGGCCACGGTCAGATCGCGGGCGATGATCTCGGCCTCCATCGCCGCGCGCACCGACGATTCGCGCAGCCCGGGCCGCGTCGAGCGCATGCCGGCGCGGTGGGCCGCGTCGGTGGCCGCCGCGGCCAGGCGTAGCTCGGCGACCGCGGCGTCGTCGTGCTGCAGGCGCAGCGCGATCATCGCCTCGGCCAGCGTTTCATCGGCGGCAGTGAAACGGCGCGGGCGCACGTCGCGGCCGAGCCAGCGGCTCAGCGCTTCGCACGTCTCGAGATCCGACGCCGGCAGCGTCGCAACTTCGCGGCCGCCGAGCGCGCGGTCGAGATCCGGCAACCCGTGCACCTCGCACCCGGCGGCGGCGGCGATCTCGGCGAACGACGGGCGTGGGCCCTCCCAGAGCGCGTCGTCAGGATCGCGCGGAGGCAGGTAGAGCGCCCAGGTCGCGCCGTCGTAGAAGGCGAACGCGTCGCGCTCGGCGGCGAGCCCGAACAGGTAGAGAAAGTGGCTGCTCGCCCGGAACGGATAGGTGTTGGCCGTGTAGTTGCGAGGCCGCGCGCTCCCCGAAGCAATCAGCGCAGGGTGATTCCCCAGCCGCGCACCGAGTGCCGAGCGACGGCGCGCGTGAGGGTCTACGTTGGAGTTCTCGGTCGTCACGACCGAAGTATATCGCCGCGGCTCCCTCCGGTGAGGGCGACG
>CAZNCQ010000307.1:0-8525 GCA_964571275.1 uncultured Myxococcales bacterium | reverse complement strand
ACTAGCTGTTCTTCAGGCGCGCCTTCCACATCGGCAGGGTCGGGTCCAATGGTGGCGCCACATTCGCGGGCGGTGATGGGGGCGCTTTCGGCGCGGGCACGGCCGGCGCCTCCTCCTGACGTGGCGGCGGCGCGCTCGGCGTCGGCCCAGGCGGCGACGGCGCGGGGCGAGGCGGCACGACGCGCGCCGCTTCGCTTCCCGGGACCGGCGGCCTCTTCACGCACAACCTCTCGCGGCAATCGTACCCAGGGTCGCAGTCGATGTGGGCGGCACACGCACCGTTGCGCGCCCGGCGGCGATGGCAAGCGCCGCCGGAAGACAGCGCGACGCCCGCAATCACGAGTGTCAGCCAGCGGATCGCACGTCGCCGCACGATCCCACTACAGCACAACCCCGGTCCGCCGATCCAACTTGAAAATTCGCAGTCGCGGTCGAATTCGCCTTACGATTGCTCCGTCCAAGCTCCGTTTCGCCTCGTCGAGGAGAGCCTATGCCCAATCGTCCCGTGTCCCGGTTTGCCATCGGCGTTGCGCTGTCGCTGGCCGCTTGCGGCAACGTCACCAACTCGCAAGTGATCGCGCGCGACCAGGCGACCAGCACGTCCTGCGACTGGTACCAGATGTGCAATCAGATCGGCGCGGGACTGAAGTACGAGACGCGCGACTCGTGCGAGACCCAGGTGCGCGCGCAGTGGGACCAGGCGTGGCCGCCGGCGATGTGCGATTCGAAGATCAACCAGAGCCAGCTCACGATCTGCCTCAACGCGATTCAAGCCACCGATTGCACCAACCTGCTCGACATCGTGAACACGCTCGCCAACAAGTGCCCCGAAGCCTCGATCTGCAGCGGGCCGTGACGCGGCGCTGGGTTCGGAACCCTACACCTCGCGCTCGGCGCCGGGTACCTGCGCCGCCGCCGTCCGCGGCAGGTCGAGCAGGAACGTCGAGCCTCGCCCCGGCTCGCTGGTGACCCGCAGCGTGCCGCCGTGCGCGCCGGCGATCTGGCGGCCGATGTAGAGCCCCAATCCCAATCCGCCGACCCGATGCGCGCTCTCGACGCGTTCGAACGCCTGGAAGATGCGCTCCTGATCGGCCTTGGCGATCCCGATGCCTCCGTCGCGCACGACGATGAAGATGCGGTTGCCCTCGGCACGCGCCGAGAGGATGATCTCGTGTCCCGACCCGTACTTGATCGCGTTCGACAATAAATTCGTGACGACCTGCTCGATTCGCCCGCGGTCCCACGTCGCGACCAGCGGTCCCCCGGTATCGTCGATGTCGATCGTCACCGGTGACCCGGCCTCGATCGCCTGCTCGCGCAGGCGCGCCGCCACCTCGCCGATCAGATCGCGCACCGGAAGCTCTTCGGGGGAGAGCTCCAGCCGCCGCGCGGTGAGGCGCGAGACGTCGAGCAAGTCCTCGATGAGCCGCCCCAGCCGATCGGTCGTGGCGCTGGCCGCGGCGACGGCGCGGTTCACCTTCTCCGTGCCGGCCGGATCGATCGGCGCCCGCTCGCCCGCCAGCACCTTGAGCGCCGTCGCCAACCGCAGCCGCAGCGCCGTGAGGGGCGTCTTCAGCTCGTGCGACGCGATCGAGATGAACTCGTCGCGCGCCAGGATCGCCTGGCGCCGTTCGGCGAGGGCGGCCGCGATGAACATCATGCTCACCGCGGTGACCGCCATGAAACACTGCACGCGAAACAGCCGCTCGTGCGGCGACGGCGTGTGCACGCCGCCCGCGAACAGGCCATGCCCGGCCGCCGTGCCCGAGATGGCGATCAGCGACACCAGCAGCAGCGCCAGCACGCCGCCGCGCTGGCGGAAGCGCACCACGGCCCAGATCAGCAACGGCCAGAGCGAGTAGCTACCGCGCGCGAGCCGCACGACCTTTTGCGGGAACAGATCGTGAAAGACCGCGAGGCTGACGACGATGAGCAACGCCGCCAGCATCGTGCCCTCGAACCAGCGGGCGGGCTCGCGCCCCGGGCGCCAGCGGCGGCTCCAAACGAAGATCACCGGAGCGATCAGCAGCGCGCCCAGCACGTCACCGACCCACCAGACCATCCAGAACAGACCGTAGCCGTCGTTGTTGATCGGGATGTGCGCCAGCCAGACCGCGACCGTTCCAAAGGTCGCGCTCACCGTCGTCGCCGACAGCGCGGCCGCCGAGAGCGCGAACACGTCATGCACGCGGTCCATCTCGCGCCGCCAGCGCATGCGCACCAGGATCTCTCGCGCCACCAGCGCTTCGAGCGTGTTGCCGGTTGCGATGAGCAGGCTGGTCCAGTGAGGAATGCCGGTGGCCGCGTTGACCACGAACGCCGCGAGGAACACCGCAGGCCAACGGTTTCGACCGCCGAGACAGATGGCGGCGATCGCCACGCCGGTCGGAGGCCACACCGTCGTCGCCACGCCCGCGAGCGCGTCGAACGACAGGCCCAGCCGAGCCGTGGAGACGTAGACCAGGAAGAGCGCCAGCATCTCCAGCGATGCGCGCAGCCTGCGCTGGGTCTCTGCGGACAGCGGCACGCGTCCAGAATACTAGATTCGCCGCCTTCCGCTAAACTCGACGGAGCGACAGGGTGCGACCGCTAGAGCACCGCGCCGAGCGTGCGCAATGTCTCTGCGAACGCGGGGAACGATGTCGCGATGTCGTCGGCCGGTATCAGGGTCTCGTCGCCGGCCTCGGCCGCCAGGCCCAGCACGGCGCCTGCCATGGCGATCCGGTGGTCGTGCTCGGGACGGACGGTTCCCCCGCGCGCGGGTTTGCCGTCGAGCCCGTCGACCACCAGGCCGTCGGGTCGCTCCTCCACGGGGACGCCGGCCCGGCCGAGCTCGCGCGCCAGAGCCGCGATCCGGTCGGACTCCTTCACCCGGAGTTCATGGAGGTCGGAGAAGACCGTGCGCCCGCTCGCCAGCGCCGCCGCGACAGTCAGCGCGGGGATCTCGTCGATCGAGCGTAGCGCGAGCGCGGCGCCGATCTCGATGCCGTGCAGGCGCGAGGCGCGTACACGCACGCGCCCGACCGGTTCGCCCATCGCGTTACCGGTCTCGGTGACCTCGAGGTCCGCGCCCATCTGCGCCAGCGCATCCAGGATTCCCGTGCGCGTCGGGTTGAGCCCGATGCCCTCGACCGTGACCTCGCTACCCGGCACGACCAGCGCGGCGACGATGAGGAACGCTGCCGACGACAGGTCACCGGGCACCGTGATGGGCGCGGCGCGCAAGCGCCCGCCCCAACCCGCTGGATCGACGGTGACCGTCCGCGTGGTCGCGTCGGCGGTGATCGGCGCGCCCAGGAAGCTCAGCATCCGCTCGGTGTGGTCGCGCGACAGACCGGGTTCGGTGATGATCGTGCGCCCCACCGCCTGGAGCCCGGCCAGCACGAGCGCGCTCTTGAGCTGGGCGCTGGCGACCGGCAGCGTGTAGGTGACCCCGTGAAGCGCCCCGCCCTTCACGCGCAACGGCGGGAAGATATCGTGGGGCTTGGCAGGCTCGGTGCGGCCTTCGACGCTGGCGCCCATCGCGCGCAGCGGCGTCGCCAGCCGGCGCATCGGCCGCCGCGTCAGCGACGCGTCGCCCTCGAGCGTGGTCTCGAACGGCTGGCCCGCGAGCAAGCCGGTCAGCAAGCGGATGGTCGTGCCCGAGTTGCCGCAGTCGAGCGCGTGCGCCGCGGCGCGCAGCCCGCGAAAGCCGGCGCCGACCACGCGTGCCTCCCCGCCGGCCGCGTCGATGTCGATGGTCACGCCCAGCGCCGCCAGCGCGCGCGCCGTCGACAGATTGTCGCCGCCGCGGCCGAGCCCGGTGATCGCGACCGGTCCGTCGGACAGCGCGCCGAAGAGCAACGCACGGTGCGAGATCGACTTGTCGCCTGGCACCGTGCAGCGGCCGCGCAACGGGCCGGAGCGGCGCGCGCGCAGGAGATCGCTGGTCACGGGCGGTGGGGACGAAGCAGACGACATCGCGGACTCATTATCACGAGGAATGCCGCCGAGCGAAGCCTGTCGTCACTGCGACGTCACGGCACCGCCCGGGGGGTGCGCCCGAATGGTGTCGAACACGAAGGCGAGCTTGGACGCCAGGTCTTCGCGCTGGTCCTCGGGCAGCGTCAGCCGCACGCGCAGGCTACGGCCGGTGGGCGCGACCGTCACGTCGCGCAGGAACGCCGACAGGCCGAACACCGCCAGCGCGCGCCGCCCGCGCAGGTCGCGCAGCGTGACGTCCAGGTTGTGCGCCATGTCGGCGGCCTCGACCGGCGTGGCCAGGAGACCGAAGAGCTCCAGCTCCAGCGGACCGCCGAGATCCAGGCGCGCGCCGGCGCGCTCCAGCCCCGCCGGCAGGTCCACCTCGCCGGCGACACGCTTGCGCATCGCCTCGGTCACCAGCGACGCCGCCACCACCGCCGGCGCGCGGTCGTTGCCGGAGAGCAACTCGCGGCGCAGCTCGCCGACGCCGCTGCGGCGCACGTCAGGCGCCAGCCCCCAGGCGCAGTCGATGGCGGTGCGCACGGCGGCCGGCTCGCCCCGGATCAACGTGCGCGCCGTGAGCAAGGCGACCGCCTCCGCGTTGCGTTGCCAGATGCGGCTGCCGCGCCAGCTCGCGGGCGTCCAGCCACCCAGAGCGCGCGCAATCCGCGACTCATCGAAGCGCCCGCGCGCGATGGTCAGCGTCGTCGTGTTGCCGCCGACCTCGTTCACGGCGAAGACCGCGTGATCGACGTCGGTGATTTCGTCGAAGCCCTGCGCCTCGGTCTTGGCGGCGCGCTCGGTGTCGGAGCCCGCCAGCAGCCGTTCCGACCAGGCCGACGTCCGCAGCTGCGCGACATCGAGCTCGAGCACCGTCTCCGCCCCGTCGGGCACGATGCCCACCAGGTTGCCGTCATCGGGCGCGCTGCGCGGCCCGTTCGCCACGGCCGCCGCCGTCACCGGTGCGGGGGCGGTGTAGTCCTCCGCGGCGCAGCCGGCGAGCAGCGCGAGCGCGATGACCACCGGCCGGCGCGGGCGGCGAGCGGCTGTCAGGGGCAGCCCACGCGCTGGGGAGCGACGACGAGGTCGTCGTACCAGACCGTCCGATCATGCGGGTGGTACTCGCGGTAGCCAAACCGGAGCGCCATGAAGGGCTGCTTGGCCGCTGCGATCCCGGTCTGGTTGATCGCCTGGGTGCCGTCGGCGAACACCTGAAAGTTGCCCTGCGTGCCGTCGAAGAATCCCTCGATGCAGTGCCAGGTGTTGGCCACCAAGGTCGTTCCCAGGGGCGCCGCGGTCGGGCAGCCGGGCTGGTTGGTCGTGCCGTTCGAGCCGTAACGCGTGTCGTTGATGTTCGCGCCCAGCTCGCAATCCTCCTCGGTGATCTCCACACCCTTGTCCTGCTGTCCGGTGGTCCACATCGCCTCGAAGAAGACGTTGTGCATGCTCCCGGCGGGACCGCCGATGTCGACGTCGGTCTGTAGATAAGCCCGGAACCAGAAGGTCTCGGCCGCCGGCACGGAGACCTGGCGCTGGGCGTATGCCGTCAGCGGAAGGAACTTCAGCGACTGCAGTCCCGCATGGTGGACCGTCTTGTCGAAGACCAGGCCCTTCGTCGGATCGTTGTTGTCGTTCGACGAGATGTACGTGGCGTTGGCGGGGAGCGCGGCGTCCTCGAACCCCGAGCAGAAATAGGCATTGGGCGGGCAGCCACCGCTGCCGCCGGCGCCGGTGGTGACGCCGCCGGTCCCCGACGCGCCGCCGGCCGGCCCGCCGCCGGCACCGGTTTGCGCGCCGCCGCTGCCGCCCGAGCCGACGTTGCCGCCCGTGCCCGACGAGTTGCCGCCGGACCCGGTCGTCCCGCCGGTCTCGCCGGAGTGCGACGTGGCGGTCGTGCAGGCCGTCAACGTCGCGGCAAGCGCGATCGCCGCGAACGCGATCCGCGGACTGGATGAGCTGGAAGGCAAGGAAATCAAGTTGAGCTTCAAGTTCATGACGGTCTCCAGATGTTTAGCAGGACCTCAGGCTATCCGGGCACGACTTTTCCGCGCGCTTCGCGGGCGGCGTCGAGAAAGGCGTCGAGGTGCGCGCCGTCACCAGCGGCGATCGCGGCGCGCAGCTCGGCGATCGCGGCGGCGAGGCGATCGATGAGGGGCAGCATCTCGGCGCGGTTGTCGAGGAAGATGTCGCGCCACATCGCCGGGCTCGACGCGGCGATGCGTGTGGTGTCGCGCAGGCTGGTCGTGCCGAGCGCGCGCAGCGCCGCCGACGTCTCGCCGCCCTCGGCGTCGATGGCGCCGACGGCGGCGGAGAGCGCGTAGGCAGCGACGTGCGGCAGGTGGCTGGCGGCCCCGAGCACGCGATCGTGCAGCGCCGCATCCATGCGCAACGGCCGCGCGCCGCACGCGCTCCACAGCCGCTCGGCGAGCGCGATCAGATCGGGCGGCGTGCGTGGCGTCGGACAGATGATGCACAGCCGGCCCGCGAACAGCTCCGCGGTGGCAGCGTCCGGGCCGGAGCGCTCGGTGCCGGCCAATGGATGGCAGCCGACGAAACGCGCGACGTGGGTCTCGACGGCGTCGATCGCGGTGCGCTTGACGCTGCCGACGTCGATCACCAGCGCGTCGGCGCGCAGCGCGGGCGCGATCTCCTCGGCCAGCGCGCCCAGGCTCAGCACCGGCGTCGCCAGTACGACGACCGCCGCGCCGCGCGCCGCCTCGCGCGCCGACGGCGCGATGCGGTCGATGATCCCGGCCTCGGCGGCGCGCTGCAGCGTCGAGGCGCCGCGGCTCCAGCCGACGACCTCGCCGACGGCGCCGGCCGCGCGCGCCGCCAGCGCCACCGAGCCGCCGATCTGCCCGACGCCGATCACCGCCAGCGGCCCGATCGGCGGGCCGTTCCAGCGCCGTGCGCTCGCTGCCGAACCGGCGCCCGCCGCCGTCACGCGCGCGTCCCGCCGGCGACGTCGCGCGGGTACGATCCCAGGATCTTGAGCAGGGGAACCTCGGCGGCCAGCGTCTCGAGCACGGCGCGACACGCCGGATCGTTGCGGTGTCCGTCGAGATCGACGAAGAAGAGATCGCGCAGGCCGCGCCGGTCCGTCGGCCGCGAGGCGATGCGGCGTAGATTCACGCCCGCGGCCGCCAGTCGATCGAGCACGGTGGCCAACCGACCAGGACGATCGTCGAGTCCGAAGAGCACGCTGGTGGCGTCGGTCCCGGTCTGCACCGGCGGCTCCTTGCCGAGGACGAGAAAACGCGCGACGTCTGCCGGCCCGTCGTCGAGCCGCGCCTTGGCCACGGCCAGATCGAAGAGATCCGCCGCCAGCGCCGGCGCCAGCGCGGCCGAGCGCCCGTCGTCGCGCGCCGACGCGGCCGCGGCCGCCGCCGAAGCCGCCGGCATGACCGCGACGCCCGGGATCGCCTCGACCAGGCCGGCCGCGCAGCGTGCCGCCGCCGCCGGGTGCGCGTGGACGCGCTCGACACCCGCGGTCTGTCCGGTGCGCGTGAGCAGCGCGTGGGCGATCTCGACGACGATCTCGCCGACGATCAAGAGGTCGCTGTCGATGAAGTAGTCGAGCGCGTGGGTCACGAGCCCCTCCGACGCCTCTTCGACAGGCACGACGCCGTAGTCGGCGCCGCGCCCGATCTCGCGGAACACCTCGCCCAGCGTCGCCGCGGCGACGAAACGCGCCGACAGCCCGAAGCGCGTCTTGCACGCCAGGTGGCTGAAGGTGGCCTCGGGCCCCGGATACGCCACGACCAGCGGGCTCTCCAGCGAGAGGCAAGCCGACATGATCTCCCGGAACACCGGCCGCAC
Organism: uncultured Myxococcales bacterium; assembly: GCA_964571275.1. Lineage (GTDB taxonomy): Bacteria > Myxococcota_A > Polyangia > Fen-1088 > Fen-1088 > DASRQZ01. Next base: position 743 of record CAZNCQ010000307.1, on the reverse strand, counting down.
CGCCTCGCGCGGGAACGCGCCGTTCGCGGCGGCGGTCAGCCGTTCGAGCACCGCGCGCTCGCGCCCCGGCACGTGAAAGGTCTCGCGCCGGCGGCGCTTGACCTCGCCGACCTCCTTGACGACCTCGGCGCGCCGATCGAGCAGGGCCAGGATCTCATCGTCCAGGCGATCGATCTCGGCGCGCAACTCGGGCAGCCCAGCCTTCGTTGTCGGTCCGGCCGGCTCAACCGGACGTTGCGGAGAAGACATGAAGGCAGAAGTTAGCCAATGGGAGCCCGTGTCGTCCACCGCTAGCGCCGTCGGCGCCGGCTATAATCATCCGATGACCGCCCCACCCACGGTCCTCTTTGCGCTCACGGCCGGCCTGCTCACGGCGCTCACGCCGTGCGTCTATCCGATGATTCCCATCACCATCAGCATCTTCGGCGCGAAGACCGGCGTCAGCCGCGGCCGCGCGCTGGGGCTGGCCACGTTCTACGTCGCCGGCATCGCGTTCATGTTCGGCATGCTGGGCACGGTCTTCGCGCTGCTCGGCAAGGCGTTCGGGACCTTCCTCGCGAACCCCTGGGTGATCGTCCCGCTCGCGATCTTCTTCGTCCTCATGGGCCTGTCGATGTTCGGCGCGTTCGAGCTGGCGCTGCCGATGGGGCTGCAGAACCGGCTGTCCCGCGTGGGCGGCAGGGGTTTTGGCGGCGCGTTCCTGATGGGCCTGGTCGGCGGCATCATCGCCGCGCCCTGCACCG
>CAZNCQ010000306.1:2068-8546 GCA_964571275.1 uncultured Myxococcales bacterium | reverse complement strand
CCGAGGAGCGCATCGCCGGCGTCGAGACCGGCGGCTGCCCGCACACCGCGATCCGCGAGGACGCGTCGATCAACCTGCAGGCGGTCGACGAGATGATCCGTCGCTTCCCCGACCTCGACCTCGTCATCATCGAGAGCGGCGGCGACAACCTGGCCGCCACCTTCAGCCCGGAGCTCGCGGATCTCACGCTCTACGTGATCGACGTGGCCGCGGGCGACAAGATCCCGCGCAAGGGCGGCCCCGGGATCACGCGGTCCGATCTGCTGATCATCAACAAGATCGATCTCGCGCCCGCTGTCGGTGCGTCGCTGGACGTGATGGACCGGGACGCGCGCAAGATGCGCGGCGCCCGGCCGTTCGTCTTCACCAACCTCAAGACCCGGCAGGGCCTGGAAGAGGTGGTCGCCTTCGTGCTGCAGCAGGGAATGCTGAAGTGAAGGCCTGACCCGGCTCATGATGGATGCCCGCCGGCGGCGCGCAGGTGCAGCAGCGCCGCCAGCCAACAGGCCGCGAGACAGCCGAGCCACAGCGTCGGGCCGCCGAAGCGCGCGAGCGTCGCGGTGCCGATGACCGGCGCGATCATGGTCGCCAGGCCCCAGGCCAGCTGATACGAGCCGAGGTAGACGCCGCGGCGAAGGGCCGGGGACATCGACGTCACCAGCGTCGGCGCCGCCGTCGAGAACCCTATCTCGCCCAGCGTCCACAGCGCGGTCGCCGCGACGTACCCGCCGCCGCCGCCAGCCAGGGCGTTGGCGCCGAGCCCGACACCGGTGAGCGCCGCGCCGAGGATGAGCCAGCGATCGGTGCTGAAGCGGCCGAGGAACCGCAGCGCGAGCGGCTGCGCGATCACGATGAAGACACCGTTCAAGCCCAGCAGGAAGCCGAGCTGGCGCGTGCCGAGCCCGTGCGCGCGCATGTCGAGCGGCAGGGCGACGATCACTTGCACGAACGCGGTCAGCAGCAGCAGCTGGATCGCGACGAAATGACGGAAGCGCCGGTCGCGAAACGGTTCGATCCAGGCCAACGACGCCGACGCGAGCGTGCGCTGCGGCGCACCCGCGGGTCGGGTCTCGGGCACACCGAGCGCGACGATCACGCCGTACGCGAGCGTGGTGAGCGCGTCGATCACGAACAGCAGGCCGAAGCTGTGCTCGGCCAGGACGCCGCCGAGCGCCGCGGCGCCGCCGAACCCCAGGTTGAGCGCCCAGTAGAGCAGCCCGTACGCGCGGGCGCGCCGGTCCGGTCCCACCACATCGGCGACCGCCGCCTGGAGCGGCGGGCGACAGACATCGGTGAAGAACCCCAAGAACGGCGCCAGCGCGACGATCGCGGCGTTCGAGCGCGCGAAGCCGAGCGCGAGCGTGAGCGCGCCGCCGCACGCCGTGCCGAGCAAGAGCGTCGGCCTGCGCCCGAAGTGGTCGGTGAGCACACCGCCGAGCGGACCCGAGAACGTTCCGCCGGCGGCGTAAAGGCTCATGACCAGCCCGGCCATCTCCGTCGACAGGTGGCGCTCGCGCGTCAGGTAGATCGACAGCAGGAAGAACACGCTGCCGCCCAGGCGGTTGATGAGCATGCCGCCCCACAGCACCCAGTAGGTGCGCGGCAATCCAAACCAGCCGCCCGCCGATTCTGCGTGCTCATTGACGAGCGCGGGCGCGCCGTCTTCTGGCGGCGCGCTCGCTCCCGGTGGAGCACCGCGCGCGTCGATCGCGGTTGGTCGAGGTAACTCGGGTTCGGACTCGGTCTGGCTCATGGCTGGTCTCCGGTGAAGGACCAGAAGACGCGAGCCACCAAGAGCGACCCGCGGCTTCCAGCCCGGGTCGTCTCGTCGTCAGATGTTCAGACGCGCATGACCCAGTATCCGCCACGATCCAGACGGGTGGCGGAACAAACCGGGTGCAATACGCGGCGGAACGAGGTCACGACAAAATTAAATTAACCGAAGTCGTTTGCGAGCGCAATCGGCGATCGCAACCCACGCAGCAGGACACCGAAATCATTTGTAGACTCGACGCATGAGCACCCGCCTTCGCTACAAAGAGGTCGCCCCGGACGTGTACCGCGCCCTTTCCGGCGTGCAGGCGCACATCGCCAAGTCCGGGCTCGATGCGCGGCTCGTCGAGCTGATCTACTTGCGCGTCTCGCAAATCAACGGCTGCGCTTACTGCGTGCACCTGCACAGCAAGGGGCTGCGCGCCGCGGGCGAGACCGATCGGCGCATCGACACATTGATCGTCTGGCGCGAGGCGCCGTTCTTCACGCCGCGCGAGCGCGTGGCGTTGGCCTGGGCCGAGTCCGTGACCAGGCTCGGCGACGAGCACGTGCCCGACGAGCTCTACGAAGAGGCGGCAACCGAGTTCGGCGAGAAAGATCTGGTCGAGCTGACGCTCGCGGTGGCGGCGATCAACGCCTGGAATCGCATGGCCATCTCGTTCCGCTCGGATCCGGCGGCCACGATAACGACCTAGTGCACCGCACTAGATCCGCGCGCGCAGCACCTCGCGCACCTTGCGCGTCAGCGCCGCGGGCGTGATTGGCTTTTGCAGGAAGGCCACGCCCGAGTCGAGCATCCCGTGTTGCAGGATCGTGTCGTCGGTGTAGCCCGACATGAACAGCACCTTCATCTCGGGACGCTGTGGGGCCAGGCGCTCGGCCAGCTGGCGGCCGCTCATGCGCGGGAGCACCACGTCGGTCAGCAACAGGTGGATGCGCGATCCGTGCTGCTCGCAGATCAGCAGCGCCTCACCGCCGTTGGGCGCGTCGAGCACGACGTAGCCGCTGCGCCGCAGGATCCCGCGCGCGAGCGTGCGCAGCTGGTCGTGCGCTTCTTCTGTCTGATTTCCAACTAAGGAAAAAGGTAACCGGGGTCTCCGGGCTTCTTGCCGTCGACGGTGAGCACCTTGACCGCACCCGCGTTGGCGGGCAGCTCGGCGCGCCGCACGTAGGAGATGCCGCCGGGCAGCTGCGCCAGCACGCGCAGCAGGAGCGAGACCGTCGGAATCGCGCGCGGTGCGCTGCCCTGGCCGCGAATGCGCTGGTCGATCCAGAAGCGCGCGATCGCGTCGGGCGGGAGGCCGAGCAATGCGCGATCGAACGCCACGCGCGCCGGGGCGCCGGGCGGCTGGTTCAGCGGCACCAGTCGCGTGCCGTGGTCCTCGGTGACCTCACCCAGGTACGCGCGTCGGAGCGTGCTGCGTGAGATGTCGTGGAGCGGGATCAAAGCGAGGCGGCGCTACGGGAGCTGTGCGGGTGACGCGAAGGGGGGGTCCCAGCGGTCCGGGACGGAAGGGGCTTGTCGCGTGGAGCTCCTCCAAGAAGGTTGCCGTGGTCTAGGCCCTACAACGCGGGCCCCCGCCGGCCCGGACCGATGGGGGGGCACCCTGCAGCGGCAGGACCCCGCGCAGCTTCCGTAGCGCCGCCTCGCTTTGATCCCGCTCTCCCTCGACGCAGAAGATGTGACGAATCGTGAGAGCGCTTGGCACTAGCGCTGGATCTCGATGAGCAGGATCCATGCGTGCAGCATCGCGCCGCCCAGCGACGTCACCACGCCGGGCGCCATCCAGTAGAGGCCGCCGCCCCGGTGCGCCAGCATGGTCGCGCCCGCGATGATCATCAGCAGCGGGCCGAGCTGGCTCGCGCCAATGCGCGCGATGACCCATTTGCGGCGCAACTCCGGGAGCCGGGCGTCGCGCACCTGCAGCGCCAGCATCACCACCGCGGTCAGGGCTCCGATGGCCAGCAACTCGGCCCCGAAGCAGACCGCGGGTTGCCCCGGCACAAGACCCAGCAGCGCCGCGGCCAGCAATCCGAAGAGCAAGCCCAGCGCATCGGCGGCGCGCCCGGTCACGCCGCGCAGCGCGAGGATGCGACTGAGATTGATCGAAACCGCGACGAAGATCAGGCCGGCGAGCGCGGCCGCGGCCGTGACCTCGGCGATGAGAAAGTTCTCCCAACCGGCGACGGCGTAGGCGTTCACCGGCCCCAGCGTATCAAGCAGCGAGCGCCGGCGTCGAGCGGACTCGTTCAGCCTGGGACGAGCACCACCTGGTCGCTGAAGGGCCGTTCGATCGCGCGCTCGACGCGCCACCCGGCGCGTGCCACCAGCGCGCGAAACACCTCGAGCCCGCGCGGGCGCGTCGCCGGCTGGCTGGTCTCGCGCATCCGCTGGATCGGACGGTCGGCGCGCGTCACCGATCCCGTCATCGCGAAGTCGGGCGGCGCGGCTTCGCGCGCCGTGGTCAGGTTGGCGAGGATCGCGTCGTCGGAGCCGTACTCGAACAGACCGCCCTCCGACGAGCCGACGGCGACCGCACCGGCCGCGCGCGCGTCGTCGAGCACGCGGCGCAGCGGGCGCGTGTCGTTCCAGTCGTAGGGCACGTGCACCAGCTGCACATCAACCGCGTGCAGGGGCGCGCCCGGCGCCGCCAGCGCCGCCAGCGCGCGCGCGCCGAAGGTCGGACCGTTGCGATCCCCGTCGAGCACGTCGATCGTCACAGCGCGCGCCGCCAACAATGCTGGCCGGTCGCGCGCCAGGAGCAGGAGCGCGTTCAGGCTGTCCATCGCCGGGCCACCGGCGATGTTCACGAAGCGGAGCGGCACCTTCGCGCGCGCGTCGAGCGGCGCAGCCAGCCGCTCGGCGAGCAGCCGCGCCATATCGTTGAGACGCCAGCGAATCGCCAGCGCCGGCAACGCGGCGGCGATGCGGCGGTCGATCGGCTTCGCGTAGGCCGCGCCCAGGTTGTCGGGCCCCAGCTTCAGGAGATAGGTGTTCATCCCGCCGAGGAACGTTCCCTGCGAGCCGCGGATGCCGCGCGCGAGCACCGATCCGCGCAGGAAGAACCAGAGCAACCCGCGCCGCAGCGCCGGCGGCAGCTTGGCGAACGGCATCTCCTGCGCGAGGAAGGCCGCCACCATCTGCGCCTGCTCCGCGTCCGTCGGCGAGACGGCGAACGCGGGGTGAGTCACGTCGACGATCGGCAGCTCGAGGCCGTCGGTCGTCAGGGCGTAGTGCACGCCCGGCTTCTTGTGCAGCTCGGGTTGGATCTTCATCGAGGATCAATACACGCGCGGGCCGTTGCCGTCGGTGCGGGCTCTTACGATTCCACTCCATTCGCGCGTTCACGCGCCTGTCGCCGCTGGCCGCGCAACCCGCCGGTCGAATATGCGATCGACCCCTGCGTCGTCCAGATCACGATCCGCGCGCAGGCGCAGAAAAAAGCGATCGCCCGCCGCGTGCGCGTTTCAAGCCCCGAGCTTTCCTGCCGATTCCCCGGTCCAACGGTTGAGCCGTTCCGTTTTGCGCGGCTCACCTTAGATTCCCGTGAGGAGGTCATGGGATGACGATGCGACTGATTCTGGCAGGATTGCTGTTTCTCTCGGCGGCCACGGGCCTCTCTGGCTGCGTCGTGCGCGAACGCACGGTGGCGCGTCCGGGCGGTTGCCCCGGCGGGGTCTGGGTCGAAGGTCACCACGGCCCACGCGGCCACTGGCACCCTGGTCACTGGCGCTGCCCGGGGGTCGTCGAACGGATCGAGATCGACTAAACATGGAGTGTGCAGCGCCAGCATCGTGAGTGGATCTGCCTCGTGCGTGGCGCGATCGCGGTCATCGTCGCGGTCGTCGTCATGCTCCCGGCGTGCTCGCACCACCCGACACCGGCGGCGGTCGACCCCGCAACGTTGCCGGCGCTGCCCCGATCATCCCTGGCGGCGGTGATCCTTCATCGATCGGAGTTGGGCCTGACCGACGATCAGGTGCGCGAGCTGGAGCAGATCGACCAGCGCCGCGAGTCCGAAGACGTGGCCGTGCGCGCCGAGCTCGCGCCCAAGGCCAAGCCGGTGGCTTCTTCGGGCAGCGGCAGCGGCACGGGAAACGCCGGCAGCGGCGGAGCGGCGTCGCCGAGCGCGGCACCAGCCGCAGGCGCGTCCGGCGGCGGAATGGGCGGCGGACACATGGGCGGCATGCGCGGCGGGCGGATGGGCGGTGGGCGTGGTTTCCGCGCGCCCAGCAACGGGGGCCCGAGCCCAGGCCAGCGCGCGACGAAGCTCGAGGATCGCCTCGACGACGACGACACCAAGGCCTATCTCGACGGCGAGGAGGTGCTCACGGAGCCGCAGCGCGAGCAGGCGCGCGAGATCGCATCCGACTATCGCGCGCAGCTTTACGACCGGCGCGAGCTGCTCAAGCAGAAAGCCGCCGGAAAGTGATCGCGTCAGGGGCCGGCGTGCTGCTTGAAAAAGCGCATCACTTGCTCACCCCAGCGGAACGCGTTCGGAGGCGCGCAGGCGAACGCGTAGACCGCAGCGAACGGATCATAGGTGCTGCCCGGAATGCAGTGCCCGGCGAACGACGCCTCGGGCCCGCTGGCCAGCGTCTCGTAGCCATGCTCGAAGGTCTCGACCAGACCGCCGCCGCTCGGCGCCGCCCAGCGTGAGTGCGCGTAGTTCGCGTCGCCGTCGAGCGACTGCGGCCCACCCAA
>CAZNCQ010000306.1:0-1968 GCA_964571275.1 uncultured Myxococcales bacterium | reverse complement strand
CCAAACCCCAGGCAGCGATCGCCTGGTCGCGAATCCGCGTCGTGCACGCGAGCGGCACCGCCACGTCGAACCGGCCCATGAGCTCCAGCACCGGCACCGCGCGCGACGGCATGCCGCCGGGCAGGGTCGCGTCGAACGGGCAGCTCACCTCGGAGACGCCGTCGCAGTCGCCGCCGGGCGCCGATCCGCCGGCGCCGGGCGCGACCGACGCGAAACGCTCCGCGTGCTCGCACATGAGCCGCCACGTGACGTAGCCGCCGCGCGAAAACCCCGTCACGTGAGCGCGCTTGCGGTCGGTGGCGAACACGCCGGCCACGGTATCGATGATCGCCATCAGCTTGTCGTCCTCGGCCAGCGTCCAGGTCGAGCCGTTGCCGCCGTCGAGCGGCGGTCCGGTCGGCGCGATGACCAGGTAACCGTTCTCGTCGCCGAGCGCCATCAAACCGGTGTGGGCGTCGAAGACCGGGCCGGTGCCGGTGTCGCCGTGCAGCTCGAGGATCAGCCCGCAGCCCGGCTGCTCGCAGGACTTCGGTACGAAGAGCGTGGTGCTGAGCCCCTCGCAGGTGAACGTGTGCGGCCCCGGGCTGGTGTCGGTCACGCAGCCCGCAGGCGCGGGTCCCGGGGCGCCATTCGAGCAACCGGCGCCGAGCAGAACGACGAGGGTGGCCATCGCCGCACGCCCCACCGGACGCCCCACCGCACGAGGTCCGCCGCGCCGCCCGCCTACGTCCATTGCCGGCGAAGCGTAGCGCGGAGTCGAACCCGAGTCGAAACCTCCGCCGTCCTTCAGGGCGCAGGATTGAACGACGCCAGACCGGTCGTCGCCAGGCCGCCGCTGGAGGCGCCGTGCAGGATCGTCGCGCGGTCGGGAAAGAGCGCCGCGACACTCGCCGCCGAGAGCTGCAGCGAGCCGCCTGGCGATCCCGAGCTGGCGGCCGTCGCCGCCGTGCCGCCGGGCGCCGGGTCGACCAATCGCTGGCTGACGTCGAGCAGCGCGCCGCCCGGCGTGCGGCTCCGGTACTCGCGCCAGCCGGCGACCGCGCTCGGCCGTACGTTGGCGCCGGGCGGGTTGCCGCCGGTGACGTTCCAGCCGACCGGCGCGATGTGCGTGTCCATCGAGCAATCGACGTACGAGACGATGTCGTAGCCCGTGTAGAGCAACGTCGCGCCGGTGACCGTCTGTGCGGCGACGGCGCTGGCCGAACGCGCCAGGTAGGCGGTGAACGTCCCGGCCTCCTTGGTGAGCGCGCTGTTCAGGAACACGAACCCGGGGAACGACTGAGTGAACGACGCGGGCAACGCCGTGGTGCCGGCGGTCAGATAGGCGCGCGACTGGACGACGGCGGCGCCGTTGGGATTCGAGCGGGATTTGATCTCGCACTGCTCGAACAACGCGGCGTTGACGTTGCCCCAGATGAAGTCGGTGTCGCCCGTGACGAAGCAGTCGTAGAACCAGCTCACGCCTTTCAGCTCCAGCGTGTCTTGATAGCTGATGAAGTTGCTGTGCTTCGCGACCAGCGTGCCCGGCGCGGCCAGGTAAGCCACCGCCGCCGGGTTGCTGACGTCCGCGGTGAAGCTGGTGTTGAAGTACATCGTCTCGGCTTGCGTGACCGCCGACGCGTAGTTCACGAACGTGGCGGCCGACGTCGCCCCCGCGGCGATCGTCGACGCGGGCAGCGTCGCGATGGTTCGGCTGCCCTGGGCGTGCAGGTTCTTGATCGTGATGCTGTCCAGCGTGAGACCGCTCGCGCTGCTGGTGAGCAGGATCGGCCGCCCGCCCGCCGCCAGGTTGCCGGCCGGCGCCCCAAAGCCGGGGATCGTGCCGCCCGCGCCCGGCGTCGTGACGGTCTGGCCGCCGCCCGTGCCTGGGTTGAAACCGTCGCAGCTGTCGAACTGGATCACGGTGCCGACGCCGTTGTTCGAGCCCGAGAGCGTGACGTTGTTCTTGCTGCGCAGGAACAGCATCTC
>CAZNCQ010000305.1:0-8605 GCA_964571275.1 uncultured Myxococcales bacterium | reverse complement strand
CGCCTTGCGCGCCATCGAGATCGTTCCGATTCACGACATGCAGCGCCAGCCGGCGCAATTCGCCGACGCCGAGCAGGAGCGCCATCGTGTCGAGGTCGTGAACGTGCTCAGCGCGCGTCTGGGAGATCCGACGTCTCCGGCGATCGGCCGCGCGCTCTTCGCGTCGCGCCCGGACGGCACCGGCCTTTACTGCGCCGACGGCGCCGCGAGCGATCCCGACACCGTCGGCCTGCTCTGCCGAGGGTGGGCCGCGCCGCCGCTGCCGCCGGCCGCCGAGCAGGCGGAGATCATGCACGCCTGCACGCGGCCTCTTCCCGTCGTCGCGAAGGGCAAGGGCGGCAAGGCCGGCAAGGCCAAGGCCAAGGCCAAGGTCGCAGCGCGCGCGAAGGCACGCTGATTCATGGCGGTGGTGTCGTCGGGAGCGGTCCGCGCGCGAGTTGCTTGATCTCGGGCTGCGTGAGCGCGCGGTTGTATATGACGAAATCGTCGAGGTCGCCGGTGAGCCGTCGGGTGCTGTCAAATCCCCAGCGACCGAAGTAGAGGACGTCGCTGCCCATGAGAATGAGTGTCTCGGCGCTTTTTCTGCTCGCGAAGATCCCGTTCTGATAGATCGATATCGTTTTCTTGTCGGCGTCGAAGACGCCGGCGACGTGAACCCAGGTATCGGAGACGAAGCAATCGCACTCCGCGAAGGTGTAGTTCGATGCTCCGGTCCCCTGCGAGTAAGCGTACTGGTAGAGCGACTGCGCCTTGTCGGGGTTCGTCGGCGTTCCGATGCGCATATTCAGCTCCCAGCCGCCTGCGTTGGTCGTGGGGCTCACGGGAATCTCGGTACTGATGATGGTCGCGTAGAGGTCAGCGGTGCTGATGTTGGGGGCGCGAATCCAGCCGGCGACGCTCCAGCTGGCGGTCGGCTGGGGAAACGTGGCGGGCACCTGGACCTCGCTCTGGTCACTTCCGTCGAAGCGCAACGCGCCGCCGAATCCAGACTGGCCGGGGATCCACGTCGTCCCCGTCAATGTCAGTAACGTACCGTCGTGATGGCTACCGGCAACGTCAGTCAGGGTCAGGCCCGCGCCGTCGTCGAAGGTCCAGTGCGCCACCAAGCCCTCGAAGAGCGCGCCGGGCGCCAACTCGACGGCGTCGATCGCGCCCGCCGAGCAACCGGCGGACGTCACCACGAGAACCAGCGCCGCGCTCAACCCGAACCCTGCGGATCCAGTTAGCCGGCGAAACAGCTTCATAGCCAGGCCACCAGGGTGAGGCTTCCGATCACCGTCGGGCGCCCACCGCGCGCGACCGTGTCACCGAAGAATTGAATTGCGGGGTATCGGGGCGCCGCCTGCGCATGCACCTCGGCCGCGAGCTCGAAGCGCGCGCGCAGCGCGACGCGAAGGCCGGCGCCCGCGTCGGCGATCGGCGTCCAGAGACCGCCGTTCCTCGCCCGTGCGGGTGCCTGCGCTTGCGCCTCGGTGGTGACGTGCAGGACGCCGCCGCCGATCGACAGGAATGGGCGCAGGAGCCGGCCGCTGCGCAGCTTGATGGCGATCTCGGCCAGCCCGAACTCCTGCGCGACGTTCGCGCTCGCGGATTCGCTGTCGACGCGGACGCGCGTTCCCAGGCCCGCGAGCGTCAAGCGCGCCACGAAAAAGTCGCGCCACATGCGCTCGGCGCGCACGACCGGCGCCACCGCTGGCCCCAGTCCCTCGAAGCTGCCGAAGACGCAACCGCCGATCTCGATCGCCCAGGTCTGTGCCCAGCGGTTGTCGAGCGCGATCTCGGTCATGCGCGTGACCTCCGGCGGGGGCGGGGGCGGCGGTGGCGCGTCGGGCGGCTCGGCGCGGCTCTTGCCGAGCGCGATCTCGAGGAAGCTCGCGCGCAAGAGCTCGAGCGCACGGATCGACAGCACCTCGGCCGAGCGCGACGCCGCGGGATCGGCGGGCACGCGACGCGTGACGCTCTTGTGGGTGACGCGATCGATGACCGACAGCTCGACGACGTCGGTGGGATTGTCGGCGAAGATCGCGACCACCGCCTCGACGTCTGGCTCGAGAGACTGCTCCTCCATGAACGCACGCGCGTCGACGTCGGCGGGCGCGTCGACGACCCTGACGTCGAACCCCCCGGCGCTGAGCTCGCCGCGCAGGCGCACCGTCGCCTCGCTGGCCATCGCGCTCGGGTGCGGCGTCCGGATGAGCACGACCGTCGCCGCCGTCGCCGGCGCCGCCCAGGCCAGCAGCGCCCCCGCGACGATGAACGGCGCGAGGCTCCGGGTCACCGCCATGGTCGCCGCAGCTGCGAGACTACGGTGTGTCCGAAAGCGCCCGGGCCGCGCCCGCGTAGGTTCCGCGGGGGAAGCGCCGCAGGTACTCGCGCGCGATGTCACGCGCGGCCTCGATCCCGCGCAGCTTCTCGGTCGCGGTCATCTTGCGGCCCAGCGCCTCGGATGCGTAGGCGCCGGCCGGCGCCTCGCTGAGGTAGCGGTCGTACCAGCCGAGCGCTCGGACGTCACCCTCGGCGCCGCCCTCGGTCAAGCGGCCGAGCAGAAACGCCGCCTCGCGCGCGCGGTCGGAGCGCGGAAAGCGATCGCGCTGCGCGATCAGCGCCTGCCGGGCGACGTCCTCGCGCCGCAGGTAGCGGGCGGCGTCGGCGAGCGCCGCGAGATCCTCGCTGCGCGCGTCGGCGAGCGAGCGCCGCAGGCCGCGGTGCTCGGCCTCGAGCAGGATGGCCTGGAAGTCGCCCGCGGCCAGCGAGGCCGTCCAGCTGCGCGCCGGCGCGCTCGCACGCACCGCCAGCGCCCCCCGCGGCGCCGGGCCGCGCGACGCCGCGTGCGTCCCGACGGCGGCCGGCGGCGCTTCGGGCGCGCTCGGCTCCACCGCGGACGCCGACGACGGTGGCGCGGCTTCGACCGGCGCGACGTCCGCGGCGTCGTCGGCCTCGTCGCTGGGCCGCAGCAACACCTCGCGCTCCGGCACGTTGATGGTCAGCCGCTGCCCGGCTCGCACGGCGATCTTGCCGTCGGCGACCGGTCCGCTCACCGACACGAGGCCGTGCTTCATGCGGATGTCGAGCTGCTCGCTCGCGCCGTCCCAGGACGCCGTGAAGACCGTGCCGTGCACGGTGATCAGGAACGGGCCGGCGTCGATCAGCCAGCGCGCGCCCGCGCGCGGCACCACATTGACCTCGGCCTCGCCCTGCTCGATCGCGAACCGCGCGCCTTGTCCGTCGACGCTGGTCAGGCGACCACGCGCGCCCGCGGCCAGCCGCAGCTCGGTCCCCTCGGCGAAGCGCAGGCTGACGCCATCACTGGTGGATGATCGTGGGTAGCTGCGCAGATAGCCGCCGTCGCCGATCTCGCCGTTGTCGACGCGATAGGAGAGGGGGCTCGCCTCGCCCGAGGCAGCGCCGAGCTCGATCACGCCGTGGCTGCGCAGTGCGCGCGGAGCCAGAAAGAGCGCCGCCGCCCCCGCGGCGAGCACGCCGCACGTCGACAGGCTGGCCGCGACGAACAGCATGCGGCGCTTGCGCCGGCGCGCCTCGGTTCGCGCCGTCACCGCTTGCCAGCCGCGCATGCGCTGCAGCGGCGTCATCGGCGGCACGGCTTCGCGCGCGACCGCCGCCACGGCGTCGAGACCGTTGATGAGGTCGCGATCGCCATCAGACCGAGTCATCGTCCCGCCTCCTCCTCTCGAAGAACGTCACCAGGTCCGGGTCGGATGCGATCCACCGCGACACGCGCGCCGACGCGTGGGTCAAGTTGCGCTTCACCGTCGACAGCGACACCTCGAGCGCGTCGGCGATCTCCTCGAGCGTCATCGACTCGAGGTAGCGCAGCGCGAACACCAGGCGATCGCGCGCCGCCAGCTGATCGAGCACGGCGTAGAAACGGCGCAGCACCTCGCGCGCCTCGGGATCGCTGCCCGAGACCGCCGTCTCCGGCAGCAAGCTCGACGGCGTGAGCGTCAGCCAGCGGCGCGCGCGCCGGCGCCGCAGCTCCCACTTGACGATGCGCAGCGCGAACGAGACCACGAAGCTGCGGAACGCCGCCGGGTCGCGCAACGTCCCCACGCGCGCGAACAGGTGGAAGAAAACCTCCTGGGTGACGTCCTCGGCATCGTTCTGGCTGCCGATCGCACGGCACACGATGCCGTACACGACCGGTGCGAACCGGTTCCAGGTCGCCGCCGGGGCCCAGTGCTCGCCGGCCTTGAGGGCATGCCCGAGCTCGGCGTCGCTGGGGTCGGTCGCCGGCCCGGCCGGCACGACACAAAGCGGCACCTGGCTGCGGTCAGCTGGCATTGGTTGATTGCCCATGGGCCACGGAACTTTACCTCGGATGGCAGTAGCAGGGCGGCCCGGAATTGGGTCATGGCCCCCCGGCCCCCTTCAAGGGCCAGCCGCATCGGGGACGGGCGCCACCGGGCCAAGGGCTCCCAGCGCCAGCAAGGGGACGTCGGTGGTGGGTTGCGCCCGGTCGTTGGCGCGGATGCGCAGCGTCCCGAGAAAGCCGCGCTGCGGTGAGCCGGCGAGCTTCCCTTCGTCGACGCGGACCCGGATCGCCGCCACGCCGCCGCTGCCGGCGCCGTCGGATTCGACGGTGGCGCGGAAGGGCCCCGCCACGATGTCGGCGCCGCTGACGCGGAAGTCCGGGCCCTGGCCGCGCACCTCGAGGCGTCGCGCGCGGCCGCCCGGGTCGCGCAGGTCGAAGTAGGGATTCGACGGCGAGACGGTGACGGCGCTCGGCACGCGCAGCCGGTAGAGCAGCGTCAGGTCGGCCGGCTGGGCGAGCCCGGTGGTGACCACGACCTGTCCGGTGCGGACGCCGGTGCGATCGCCGGTGAAGGTCAGGCGCAGCCCCGGCGCACCGCTGCCGTCGGGCGGAAGCAGCCGCACGTCGAGCGCCGGGTCGTCGACGCGCGAGACGGCGAGGCGCGCGCGCGATGCCCACCGGCCCGCGAGCCGCGCGTCGCGAAATTCACGCACGCCGAGCGGTGCTTCGAGCTCGACGATCGCGGGCGAGAACGCCAGGTCCGTCGCGGGCGCCGGACCGGCCGCGGCGCCGGGGTGCGCAACCGCCGACGTCCCACCCGGCGAGCCGGCTCCCGAGGACGAGGATCGGCAGCCGAGCACCACCGCGATCAGCGCGAGGGTCGTCGCGAGCGTGGCCGGGCGCGCCGGCCGTTCCATCAAGGGCAAACGATAGGCGCGCTCAGCTGACCGCGAATCCCGGCGATGGTCGTGCCCCAGTTGCTGGCCGGGTTGTACTGGCTGATCGAGACGACGCCGTCGAGCATGCGCGCGTTGACGTTGGCCGGCGCGTCCCACGCCGGGTCGGGTCCCGCGGAGCTGCCGTTGAAGCCGTAGCCGGTGTCGGCGAGGATCGGCTTGCCGGTCGCGCGGCTGACGCCAGCCCAGGTCATCGCGTTGCCGCGGATCTGCGCCGACGTGGCGTCAGTCGACCCGCCCGACGTGTTGATGAACGTGAACTGGGTCATGTCGAAGTTGGAGTACCAGTTGGCGCCGTTGTCCGAGCCGTTCGAGCCGGTGTTGTTGTTGGTGCCGACCCACGGCGAGATGTCCATCGAGAAGAGCGCGTTCGGCAGCGACGCCTTCATCGCGCCGACGAGCTGACCCATGATCTGTCCCGCCTGGGCGTACGTCCAGGGCTGCGTCTGTCCCGTCGAGCCGGTGTACGTGTACTGATAAAAGTCGGGCTCCATCTCGAAGATGATCGGGCGCGTCGTGCCGTAGCAGGCGGCGAAGCCCTGCCCGAAGCTCTTGTAGACGTTCACGATGGCGGTGAGGTTGGCCTGGATGGCCGCGGCGCCCTGATGACAGAGATCGGCGGTCGAGCCCGCGGGCGCGCCGCCGCAGTCGGCGAGGCCGGCGTGGCGCTTGACGTAGAAGGCGGCCGCGTACGCCACGATGACCGGCACCTGGTTTGGGAACGTTCCGGTGGTCTTGGCGTCATTGCACACGTACTGCATGTCGAAGGTGTCGCTGATGCTGGCCATCCAGCCCGGCGTGTAGAAATCCAGCTGCGGGATCATCGAGGGGTTGGCGCGCGCGATCGCGTCGATGGTGCCGAAGTGGAATCGGCACTGGCTGAACGCCGTACCGTTTCCGGTCAGCCCACCGGTTCCGGTCTTGCCGCCGGCCCCGGTCGCGCCGCCCGCGCCAGGGGCGCCGCCGCTACCAGTTTTCCCACCGCTGCCCGTGGCGCCGCCGCTGCCTGTCGCACCGCCGGATCCGGTCTTGCCGCCGCCGCCCGTGGCGCCGCCGCTGCCGGTCGCGCCCGCTGTCGAGCCGCCGCTCGCGCCGTTGCTGCCTGCGCTGCCCGTGGCGCCGCCCGCCGCGGACGCTCCGCCCGCGCCGTTCACGCTGCCGCCGGCGCCGCTCGCCGAGCCACCGCCCGCGCCGTCGCCGGAGCCAGGGGGCTCGACGGTGCCGGGGCAGGCGGCGCCCAGCATCGCGGCCAACGCCACCGCGATCAGTTGCAGCGCGCGGACGTGTCCTCTTCGCTGCATCAGTGGCAAGTCGTGGAAAGGCCGGTCTCGCCGGCGATGTTGCTGGCGTAGTTCGAGGTCGGCGTGGTCACGTTGATGGCGACGACACCGTCCGTGATGCGCGCGTTCAAGTTGGCCGCGCCGCTGTCGGACCAGGAGTCGCTGGTGGCCGACGCACCGAAGCTGGTGTCGACGAGAATCGTCCGTCCGGTGATCTTGTGCAGGTAGGCGTAGGTCGCGGTCGTGCCGTTGTAGCTGCTCACGGTCGTGCCGGGCGTGAAGAAGTCGTTGGCGTTTCCGGCGCCGCTGGTCCAGGCCATGTCGTAGTTCACGCCGCTCATCGCCGCCCAGAAGTTGTTGGTGACGTCGTTGGCGTTCCAGGTCGAGTGGTTGATCGCGACCACCGCGTTGGGCATGGCCGCCTTGATCGCGCAGGTGATGTCCTCGGCCAGCTGGGCGAGCTCAGCGTAGCTGAGCGCATTGGTTTCCGTCGACGTGGTGTACTGGACGAAGTCGCCCTCGAGCAGCCAGACCAGCGGCTTGCTCCCCCAGACCGCGTGCGTCTGCTGCGCGTAGCTGGAGTACATCGAGATGATCTTCGCGCGGTTGTTTCGGATCAGATTCGCGCCGCCGGTGGTCAGGTTCGGGCCGTTCGGAGCTTGGTTTCCATCGGGCAAGCCGTTGGCGTGGCCGAAGAACCCGATGATGTACGCGTAGTAGACCGGGACGATGTTGCTGACCTTCGACACCTGGTTCGAGATCCAGGTGCAGCCGCTACAGCCGCTCAGCGTGCCGTCGGACTTCGCCTCCGATCCGATCCAGAACGACATGAACTGCAGGTACGAATACGCGCTCAGCGACCCACCCGGGCTGTTGGTGCCCCAGGCCAGGTTGCAGCCGAACGGGTTCAGGTTGTGCGTCGTCGAGCCGCAGGCCGACGGCACGTTGATCACCGTTCCGCCGGCGCCGGTGAGCCCGCCCGCGCCCGCCGTCTTGCCGCCCATGCCCATGCCGCCCGCGCCGGTCTTGCCGCCGACGCCATTGGCGCCGCCGGCGCCCATGCCAGCCGTTCCCGTGTTACCCCCCGTGCCATTGCCGACGCCGTCGTCGCCGCCGGTGCCGTCGTCGGGTATTCCTCCCGAGCCCGGATCGGAGCCGCCCGCCCCGGTGTTGTTGACTGTGCTTGTCCCCTGGCAAGACGCGCCGACGAGCGCGGCCACTAGGGGGAGCCCCACCATCACCATCAACGCCACCGGTGGATTGCGAACGGCTCGATCACGGACAGGGGAAGTCATGTCTGTCTCCGACGGGGTTAAGCATTTTCGGGGAGCGGACGCCCTCTCCAGACAGTAGCCGCGGGGCCGTGAAGCGGCTCACGCAGCGTCGCGACGCGCGGCGAGCTGGTTGACGCCGGTCGTCGAGCACACACTCCTTTTGTACCAGATCACGGTCCTCACCAGGCATTCCTGTAGCGACGGGTCCACGGAGGCCAACCGGCGCTGCTTTGTCGATCCAGCGGGGCAAAAGCGGTCAGCACGTCGGCGCTGGCCGTGCAACGTGCCCACCCAAGGCCGGCGCATCTTCGTATATATTACGTGCGTTTCCATGACCGTCCTCGGGCGCCTGCTTCGCTCGCAGCAGGCGGGTCTGCTGCTGGTCATCGTCGGGCTCGCCGTCGCGCTGAGCCTGCTCGCCGGCACGCACGTCGATCCGGTCAGCGGCGCGACCGTCAACAACTTCCTGAACTCGTACACGCTGATCCAGACGGCGACCGACGCGAGCTTCTTCGCGATCATGGCGGTCGGCGCCACGATCGTGATCATCGCCGCCGGGATCGATCTGTCGGTCGGATCGGTCTACGCGCTCGCGGGCGTCGGCATGGCGCTGGCGATCCGTGCGCTCCATCCTCAGGGTGCGCTGGCGACGGTGATGCTGGCGCTCGGCGTCGCGGTGTCGATCGGTTTCCTCGCCGGTCTGCTCAACGGCGCGATGGTGGTCGGCCTGCGCGTGCACCCGTTCATCATCACTCTGGGCACGATGTGGATCCTGCGCGGGATCGCGTTCGTCAGCAGCAAGGCCGAGAGCATCCTGCTGCCCGA
>CAZNCQ010000304.1:0-8625 GCA_964571275.1 uncultured Myxococcales bacterium | reverse complement strand
GCCTCTCGGGCGCCGAGGCCAACGAGAACGCGGTGAAGATGGCGCGCCTCTTCACGGGCCGGAAGAAGGTCATCGCGCGAACGCGCAGCTACCACGGCGCGACGCTCGCGATGCTGTCGCTGTCCGGCGATCCGCGCCGCGAGCAGTTCGAGCCCGGCCTGCCCGGCGTGGTCCGCATGGCCGACCCCTACTGTTTTCGCTGTCCCTTCGGCAAGCAGCCGTCGAGCTGCCGCCACGAGTGCGCCGCGGATCTCGAGACCGTGCTCGAGCGCGAGGACCCCGAGACCGTCGCGGCCGTGATCCTCGAGGGCGTGGTCGGCGCCAATGGCGTCTTCGTGCCGCCCGCGGGCTACTGGAAGAAGATCCGCGCGATCTGCGATCGCCACGGGGTGATGCTGATCGCCGACGAGGTGCTATCGGGGTTCGGACGCACCGGGCGCTGGTTCGCCGTCGACCACGAAGACGTCACGCCCGATCTGCTGACCGTCGCCAAGGGCGTGACCGGCGGCTATGCGCCCGGCGGCGCGGTGATCGTCACCGAGCGCATCGCGCGCCACTTCGACGACGAGGTGCTCTCGTGCGGCCTGACCAGCTACGCTCACCCGCTGGTCTGCGCGGCGATCGTCGCGACCATCGAGACCCTGCGCGACGAGCGGCTCATCGAGCACGCCGCCGCGCTGGGTGATTGGCTTCGGCCGCGGCTGGCGGCGTTCGCGGCCGGTCGTCCCTACATCGGCGACGTGCGCGGCGTCGGGTTGCTCTGGGCGTTCGAGCTTTGCCATCCTGGCGCTCGCCAGGAGCCCGCCCCCGCGGCTAACATGGCCCGCGTGGCGGCGCGGCTGCGCGCGCACCACCTGCACATGCACAAGCGCGACAACATCGTCTACTTCGCCCCGCCGCTGGTCATCGCACGCGAGGAGATCGAAGAGGCGCTGGCGCTGCTCGGCGCCGCGCTCGACGAGGCGCACGCGTGAAGTCCAAGGTCTATCCCAGCATCGACGGGGCGCTCGACGGGCTCCACGATGGGATGTCGATCATGTCGGGGGGCTTCGGTCTGTCGGGCAACGCCGAGGCCTGCATCGAAGCGATCGCCCGCCGCGGCGTGAAGGGGCTGACCATCATCAGCAACAACTGCGGCAACCAGGGCCAGGGGTTGGCGGTGTTGCTCAAGAACCGCCAGGTGCGCAAGGTGGTCTGCAGCTTCATCGGCGGCAACCCCGATCTCGCCGAGCAATATCTGGCCGGCGAGATCGAGGTCGAGCTCTGCCCGCAGGGCACGTTCGCCGAGCGCATCCGCGCGGGCGGCGCCGGCATCGGCGGCTTCTTCACGCCGACCGGCGCGGGCACCACCGTCGCCGAGGGCAAGGAGTCGCGCGTGATCGACGGCCGCTTGCACGTCTTCGAGAAACCGCTGCGCGCCGACCTGGCGATCGTGCGCGCCGCCGTGGGCGATCACTTCGGCAACCTGCGCTTTTACCGCACGTCGCGCAATTTCAACCCGCTGATGGCGATGGCTGGCCACGTGACCGTCGCCGAGGTCGACCGCCTGGTGCCGACCGGCGCGCTCGATCCCGACGACGTCCATCTGCCGGGCTTGTTCGTGCAGCGCATCGTCCACGTGCCCGAGCACAAGAACGTGATCGAGTTCCGGACGACGCGCAGCGAAGCCACGCACGCAGAGGCGAAGAAAGCATGAGCTGGTCGCGCGACGACATGGTGAGGCGCGCGGCGAAGGAGATCGCCGACGGCCAGGTCGTCAACCTGGGCATCGGCCTGCCGACCGAGGTCGCCAACTTCATCCCGGACGGCGTCGACGTGGTCTTGCACTCGGAGAACGGGCTCCTCGGCATGGGCCCCTTCCCGCTCGACAGCGAGGTCGACGCGCAGCTCATCAACGCCGGCAAGCAGACGGTGACCGCCCTGCCCGGCGCCAGCGTCTTCGACTCGTCGCTGTCGTTCGCGATGATCCGCGGCGGCCACGTCGACCTCGCGATCCTCGGCGGGCTGGAGGTCGCCTGCAACGGCGATCTGGCCAACTGGACGGTGCCCGGCAAGCTGATCGCCGGCATGGGTGGCGCGATGGATCTCGCCGCCGGCGCGCGCCGCGTGGTGGTACTGCAGAGCCACGCTTCGAAGGACGGTAAATCCAAGCTGGTCTCCGCGCTGACGCTGCCCCCGACGGCGCGGGGCTGCGTCGCGCGCGTCATCACCGAGCTCGGCGTCTTCGACGTCGCCGGCGATTGCTTCCGCTGCGTCGAGCGCGCGCCCGGCATCGACGACGCGGCGATCGCGCGCAGCACCGGCGCGCCGGTCCGGTTCTGACGGCACGGCGCGCGCAGACCGACGGCATCGCGCGACAATTCTGCGCCACCTCCTCTCGCTCGCGACTCAAGCATGAGCAGGGAGGAGCCCATGGCCCATTCATCCGCAGCCGTCGTCGCGTTCGCCTTCACCCTTTCTATCTCGCTCGGCACCGCAATGCCGATCGCGGCGGCGGCCGCGCCGGCGGCGCCGCTGACCCGCGGCCCGTCGCAGCCCAGCGGCGCCAACCTGCTGGTCAACCCCGGCTTCGACGGCGCGTCGTTGCGCCCGTGGAGCGTCAACATCGCGTCGGCGTCGATCGGCCGCGCGACGCGCGCGGGTGGAGAGCTCTGCCTGGAGATCGAGCACGCTGCCCCCGGACGCACGGGCATCGTCGTGCGCCAGAGCCCCCTCGCGATACAGGCCGCGCACCGGTACCAGGTTCGGTTCCGCGTTCACGCAAGCGTGCCCACGCGCTTGCAAGCGCGTGTGGGCAAGATGGGCGCGCCTGACACCGAGATCTGGTCCTCGGTCGCCGCTGCCGACACCACGCCCGCGACCTACGCGGCCAGCTTCGATGCTCCCCGCGACGAGGACAACGCCGAGCTGGTGTTCGAGCTCGGCGGCGACCTGCTCGGCGCAACGCCGGTAACCTTCTGCCTCGACGACGTCGAGCTCAACGACCCCCAGTTCGAACCGCCCCGCGAGCGCGCGGCACCGCCGCCGCCACGCGTGCGGGTCAACCAGGTCGGCTACCTCCCGTCGTCGGCCAAGGTCGCAGCCCTGCCCGCAGAGACCAGCACGCCGCTCGACTGGCAGCTGCTCGACCAGGCCGGCCGCGTCGTCGCCACGGGCAAGAGCCGCGCGTTCGGCGAGGACACGGCCGCGGGCGAGCTGGTGCACCAGATCGATTTCTCTTCGGTGACCGCTGCCGGCACCGGATACCGATTGCGCGTGGGCGGCGATGACAGCCCTCCCTTCGCCATCGGTGCGGGCATCTACCATCGGTTGAAATACGACGCGCTGGCGTTCTTCTACCTGCAGCGCAGCGGGGTCGCGATCGAGCTGCCCTACGCCGGCAGCGCCGGTTACGTACGCCCGCCCGGACATCCCGGCGACAAGAGCGTCGCCTGCGCGCCCGAAGCCCCCTGCCCCTATCGGCTGGACGTCAGCGGCGGATGGTACGACGCCGGCGATCACGGCAAGTACGTCGTTGATAGCGGCTTCGCGGTCTGGATGCTGCAGAACCAGTACGAGACGCTGGCGCGCTTCGGCGCCACGGCGCGCGACTTCGCCGACGGGACCATGAACATCCCCGAGCGCAAGAACGGCCGGCCCGACCTGCTCGACGAGGCGCGCTTCAACCTGGAGTTCATGCTGCGCATGCAGGTGCCGGCGGGCCAGCCTCTGGCCGGCATGGCGCACCTCAAGGTCCACGACAACCGCTGGACGCCGATCCCGACGCTGCCGGACCAGGACACGACCCCGCGCTACCTCCGGCCGCCCACGACCGCGGCGACCCTGAACCTCGCGGCGGCGGCCGCCCAGGCGGCGCGCATCTGGCGCACGTTCGATCCTCCGTTCGCCGCGCGCTGTCTCATCGCGGCCGAGACCGCGTTCGCCGCCGCGCTCGCGAACCCGCGGATGATGTCCGAACGCGAGACACCGGGCGGCGGCACCTACGCCGATGGCGAGCTCGACGACGAGCGCTACTGGGCCGCCGCCGAGCTCTACATCACCACCGGCAAGACAGCCTACAAGGCGGAGCTCGATCGCTCTCGCTTCGCCAGCAATGGCGGCAACGACGCCGCGGCCGTGACCGCGCTGCAATTGATGAACTGGGACCGTGTCGCGGCGCTGGGCATGTTGAGCCTGATCGTGGCGCCGAGCGCGCTGCCCGAAAGCGAGCTCACCGCGTTGCGCCGGAGGATCGCCGCCGCCGCCGAGCGCCTGCGCGGCTTCATCGACCGCCGCGGGTATCGCATGCCGCTGGCGTCGGATCGCGTCTACGTGTGGGGATCGAACGTCGGCGTGCTCGATGCCGGGATTGTCCTCGCGATGAACCACTACCTCACGCACGATCCGCTCTCGGCGCGCGCGGCGATCGACTGCCTCGACTACTTGCTCGGCCGCAATCCATTGGCCCAAAGCTATGTCGCTGGCTACGGCGCGCGCGCCATGCGCAACCCCCACCACCGCGTGTGGGCCCATCTCAAGAAGGCATCGCTGCCCGAGGCGCCGCCCGGTGCCGTCGCCGGCGGCCCCAACTCGATGATGCAGGACCCGTACATCCGCGCGCTCGGCAAGACCGGCTGCCCGCCGCAGACCTGTTACGTCGACAACACCGACTCCTATTCGACCAACGAGGTCGCAATCAACTGGAACGCCTCGCTGGCGTGGCTGGCGGCGTTCGCGGACGACTTCGGCAAACCCCGTCCCGATCGTTGAAATTGCGGTTCAATTCACCACGCGCGGGTGGGCGCCTTCGATCGCGTCCTTGAGCTGCTTCAAATCTCGGTGCAGCGCGCTCCGCGACATCAACAGGAGGGGAATCACCAACAGTGCGTACCGCGCCCGCAGCCGGAACTGGACGGCGCAACCGATGCGCACGCCGCCCGGGACGGGGTCGTAGCGCATGTACCAGACCGCGCTCTTGAACATCGCCGACGAGACCAGCTCGACGGTCGTGTGGCGCTCGGCCTCATGCGCCGTGATCCGATAAGTCATGCGCATCCCGGAGGGGGCGACGGTGTCGAAGGTGAAGCCGATGGCGGCCGGCCCGGCGGAGCGGATCTCCACCCGGGCGACACTGCGGTCCCAGCGTGCCAGGTTGTGCGGATTGTCGAAGAACGCCGCGACCTCGGAGGACGTTCGGGGGACGACGACTTCGGCCCGAAAGCGCATGACCTATTTTACCGGCGTTCATTTCGCCGAGCCACGCGCGCGCGAACGAGGGACGATGCTAGATTGGCGCACGGCTCCCGGCGAGGAGCGCGAACACACGGCGCAACGAGACATGGAATCGCGAGGCGGATCGAGCCGAGGGCGCGCAATCGGACGGACAATCGGACGGGACTTGGCCGTCGCTGCATGTTTGATCGCGGCCGCGGTTCAAGCGTGCGACTCTCGGCCGCTGCCCCTCACTCCTTCGGGCGGCAGCGGCGTCGGAGGCTCCGCCGGCGCGGGCGCGCCGGGCATCGGCGGTGCGATCGGTGGCGCGCCCGGAGCGGGTGCCGGAGGCTCCGCGGGCGCCGGCGTCGGCGGCGCTTGCGGGTCGCCGTCCTGCACGCCCGGCAACATCCAGGAGTTTCATCTCCCCCCGAGATCGCCGCATGCGGCGCCCTACGGGATCACGACCGGGCCCGATGGCAACCTTTGGTTCACCGAGATTCAGGGTGGCATTGGGCGTATCACGCCGGGTGGCGTGATCACCGAGTTCCCGCTCGCGCCGATGTCGCTCGCGCAGGCGATCATCACCGGCCCCGACGGCCACCTCTGGTTCACCGCGACTGGCGTCAATGCCGTCGGTCGCATCGCGGTCGACGGAACGTTGCAGGCATTCATGCTCCCGACGTCGAACAGCCTGCCGGCCGGGCTCGCGGCGGGTCCCGACGGAAATGTCTGGGTCACGGAACTGAACGCGAACCAGGTTGGCCGCTTTCAACCGAACGGCAAACTCGTCGAGTTCCCCGTGCCCAGCGCAGGCGCGCAGCCCTTCGCCATCGTTGCCGGCTCCGACGGCAACCTCTGGTTCGAAGAGTCGGCCCTCTCAACCATTGGGATCATGACGACGTCCGGCCAGGCGCGCGAGCTCCTCGGCGGGCCGAGCCTCGCCGTGCATGGAATGGCTCTCGGCGGCGACGGCAACATCTGGATCACGGTCCCCGCCACGGAGCAGGTCGGCAAGATCTCGACGGCCGGAGTGGTCACGCTTTTTCCCGCGTTGACCACGAAGGGAAGCCTGCCCTCCGCGATCGCGCGCGGCCCGCGCGGCGAGCTATGGTACACGCTCGAACTCGAACGCGATCGGATCGGCGACCTCACGCGCTTGGCGCTCGACGGTACCCAGAGCGGGTATACCCTGCCCCACGCCAGCCCCGGGGTCTCGACGCTGGTGGGAGGGATGACCACCGGCCCTGACGGCGCGATCTGGTTCACCGAGTACTCCGACGATGCCATCGGACGGCTGGTTCCGCCGTGATTGACCCGGCGCCGCGCGAGATCCTACGATGCTGGGCGCGGTACTGGTGAAGCACCGGTGAAGGAGGTTTCCTGTGGCGCATCGAAAGACGCGGGCGAAGCCGAGCACCAAGCTCGCGGGTGACGCGGCGGTCGCGTCGCATGCGTACAAGCGGATGGACCGCATGACGTTGATGGGACTCACCGTGCCGAAGCTGATCGCGGTGGCGAAGATCCAGGGCCCGGTCACGCTCGGCTGCCAGGGCGCGAGCTACCAGGCCGGGCGTGGCTCGAACCAGGAGGGCACCCAGGCGGCGCACAACCTGCCACGCGATCTGCTGCTCAACGGCCGTCCGATCTGGACCTACGCGCGCGAGGACGCCGTCCTCGACACCAGCGCGCGGGTCAAGCTGCAGATCAACTACTCCTCGGCAGCGACGGTGAACGTACCGCGTGAATCGAACTACATCGACTCGCGCTGGGAGGAGAGCGCCCTGCCCGATCGCTGGCTCGACTACCTGCGCGCTTGTCTCGCCAACGCCACCAAGCTCGGCGCCAGCGGACCGCTCGACAAGAACATCCACTCCGCGGCGCTGCAATTCAAGGATCGGTGCAAGGCCACGCTCGCCGACACGATCGATCGCATCGTCGACGGCGACTACTACGACGCGCACGCCGAGGCGCTGGAGAGCTACTTCGCGATCTACACGCAGCAGGTCGACCAGTACGACCCGTCGGCGCGGCTCGCGCGGATGTGGGCGATCTACCAGCTGCCGCAGTATCGCTGACTCAACCCTCGCTGCGCATTCCCGCCGGCGGGCGATTCGTGGCACATATGAACCATGGGCGGCCTCGTGCTGGCGCTGATCGCGGCGATGGAGCTCCAGATCCCCGGGACCTGTCCGCGGCTGGCTGACGTCGAGCGACATCTGGCGCCGCTGCTGCCGCCCGGCTTCGGGGCGCGCACGCAAGACCGCGCGGTCACATCGCGGTGTTGCTAGCCTCCTGGGAGGTCTCCTCTCGCGGCGGCACCTATTTATTCTTGCGGCTAGCGGACCTCGACGACGCCGATGGGCTCGCCGGAGAAACGGGACGCCACCCCGACGAACAGCGCCGCCATCGGCTCCGGCAGGGATTGCGCCATTCGTTGCACTTCGCCGAGGTCGACCTCGATGTTGGTCAACGTCTCGTTGCAGCGCACCCGAAACCCGTCGCCTGGCGCCAGGTCGCAGGTCGCGGAGCCGATGTCGCCGGAGACGGTGGCGATGCGCCCGGCGGTGTCGAGGGGGCCGCGCAGCGAGACCATCTGATCCCCACCCACGAGCAGCGCGGGCATGGTGTAGTCGATCCGGAAGGTTCCCGGATCGTTCCTGACCGTCGGGCTGTCGATCGGATAGCGCACCTCGGGCGTGTCGGGCCCCGCGGGCACGATGTAGATCGCCGGCGCCATATCGAGCGCGCCGCTCGACACGTAGCCGCCCGCGCCCGACGTTTCCGCCCCGCCGTCCTCGCCGCCGAGACCGTCGGCGCCACCCGCCCCGAGCGCGCCCCCGGCGCCGGCGCCGGAATCGACGCTGCCGAGGCTGCCGCCCGCGCCCGGCGACGGCGTCCCCGCGCTGCTGCTGCAAGCCGCGAGCGCGCAGACCATCCACGCCAAGAAGCCGGCCTTCGCCATCATCGTGACCTCCTCGATCATGAAGCGCCCCGACGCACGCGAGCGATCGTTTGCCGCGGCGGCACCTCGCCGGACGCTGGTTTCGCGCGGTAGCGCGTGCCCCGGCCGTCGCCAACGCGATCGACCAGCCCCTGCCTGTGCATCTCGGACAGGTCGCGGCTCACCGTGCGCACCGACGCGCGCACCACGGCGGCGAGCTCGCCGACCGATCGCTCACCCGACTGGACGATCTCCTGTGCCAGGCGCGCCCAGCGAACCGCGCGCGCCTCCTCGGAGGCGCCGCTCCTGCGCGAGTCCCAGCTTGTGCCCGACAGGATGGCAATCTCGTCGAGCGACGCGGGCTCGCCGCCGAGATCGTAGCCGTGCGCGCGGACGGTGATGCCTTCGGCCAGGCCGTAGCCACCCTCGATCGTCTCGATCCACATGTGCCCGCTGCCCAGCGCGGCGCGCAGCCGCGAGATCGTCGTCTT
>CAZNCQ010000303.1:0-8645 GCA_964571275.1 uncultured Myxococcales bacterium | reverse complement strand
CGCTTGATAGCGGCACCGACGTGAAGGCAGACACGGGCACGACCGACGTGAAGGCTGACACCGCGACGGATACGAGCACGGGGACCGACGCGAAGGCGGATACGGGGACCGACGCAAAGGTGGACACGGGCACGGGCACCGACGCGAAGGTGGACACGGGCACCGGCACCGACGTGAAGCCGGCCGACGCGGGCAAGGACAGCGCCACGACCTCGAGCAGCAGCGGTTGCTCGTGCTCGACGGCGTCGAACAGCCAGAGCCTGAGCGCGAGCGTTTCATTGCTGGCGCTGGCCGGCATCGTGATGACCGCGCGCCGCCGCCGCCGCCGCTAACGGCAGCGCCGCACCAGCAGCAAAAAGAATGGGCCGCCGCGACGGATTCGCGGCGGCCCATCTTGTTTTCTGAGGCCGGTTTCACAGAGGGACGGGGCGCTTGACATGTGCGGCGCTCCTAACGGATGTTCCGCTCGCAAACCGTTTGTGAGCGAAAAGCACGCCGGACGAAATTTGCGCCGGGGACGCAACCGCGGCGCATGGGGACCGAAAACGGAGAAAGCTCAGATGGGCGTGAGGTGCCTCGTGGCGAATTTATCTGCAGCGCGTTTCTCTGACCGGAATGGCCTCCGGGCCGAGCACGTCCTCCGGATTCCGGCGCTGACGTTACTGCTGACCGTCTCGGCCTGCACGCAGTACCGGGTCGCACCCAACGATGGCGGAGGTGGCGACGCGGTCGCGACCGATGGCGCTTCCCAAGGTGGCTCCGGCGGCTCGAGCGGAAGCGGCGGTGCCGGCATGGGTGGCGGGCAGGACGCCGGAGGGACCGACACGACGCACGACGCGCCGATCGACATACCCGTGGGCACGGGCGGCGCGATCGGCACAGGAGGAATGGGACTCGGCGGCAGCGCGATTGGCGGGAATGGTGCTGGAGGAAGCCGCGACGGCGGAGCCGACGCGAACACTGGGAGCAACGGAGACTCGAGCGTGGGCGGAGCTGCTGGTGCCGTGGGAACCTGGACGCCGGTCAGCAGCGGAACGACTCAACAACTGCGCAGCCCATGGGGGAGTGCACCGAACGCAGTCTGGGTCATCGTCGGTTTTCCAAGCGATTTCCTTTATTGGAACGGCACCTTTTGGGCGATGGTCACGGCTGGAACGAACCAAGGTCTCATGGGACTATGGGGCAGCGGCGCTAACGATATCTGGGCGGTGGGAATCTCCGGGGTCATTCTGCATTGGAACGGCTCCACGTGGTCGCCAGTCACCAGCGGCACGACCATGGAGCTCGACGGTGTCTGGGGAAGCGGGCCGAATGACGTTTGGGCCGCTGGCGCCAAAGGAACCGTTCTTCACTGGAACGGATCGTTCTGGTCCTCGGTTCCCAGCTCCACGACGGAGGATCTTTATGGCGGGGTCTGGGGCACGGGGCCCGCCGACGTGTGGTCGACCGGCGACGCACTCATTCATTGGACGGGCGCATCATGGTCTGCGGTCGACGCCGGTGGCATCGGCTCCACTGACGGCATGCGTGGAAGCGGACCGAATGATCTTTGGGCTGTCCGCGGAAGCGGTCTGGCTACAATCCAGCACTGGAACGGAGCCGTCTGGTCGAGCGTTCCGCTCAACGGCACCTACAGCTTGGTCGGCTTGTGGGCGAGTGCTCCGGACAATGCCTGGGCGCTCGGTGGCGACCAATCGGGTGGCGTTATGTTGCACTGGAACGGCAGTGCCTGGTCGGCCTCACCCACTTCGCTGACCGCCGGCAGCATCTGGGGCCTCGACGCCGGAGACATCTGGGCCGTCGGTGCCGGAGGAGCGATCCTCCGCTATTCGATCCAGAACTAGCTCGCCGGCGAGCCGCACCGGCAAAAAGAAGGGGCCGCCGCGAGATTCGCGGCGGCCCGTTTTGTTCTAAGCGATGTTTTGATTGAAAGGCGAAGCCGCTGCGGCAATGCCGCGGCGGCGAACCTCAGCTCGCCGAGGCGCCGGCGGCGCTCACTGACTTCAGCGCCTTGCCGGCCTGGGCGGCGTCGGGGAGCACGATGTTGATCTCCAGGACCTCGCAGCCGCCGGAGCTGTCGATGCGCACGCCGACTTCCTGCAGATCGATCTTCTCGTAGCGCGCGATGACCGCTAGCAGCTCTTGCTGCAGCTGGGGTAGGTAGTCGGGCGCGCCGCGCGTCGTGGAGCGCTCGCGCGCGACGATGATCGACAGCCGATCCTTGGCCAGGCTGGCGGTCTTCTGGGTGCGGCGGAAATAATCGAAAAACGACATGTTGACCTCCGGGAGTAGACCCGCTCCTCAACCAAACAGGCGACCGAAGAAGCTGCGCTTCTCCTCTTCGATGAAACGGTGCTCGCGTTCCTCGCCCAGGAATCGGTAGACGACGTCGAGGTACGCCTGCGCGACGTCGGTGGTCTCGTCGAGGATCGAGGGAACACCCTTGTTCGACGCCTGCAGCACGGCCTTGGACTCGGGGATCACGCCGAGCAGCGGGATGCCCAGCAGCTCCAGCACGTCGCCGACGCTGAGCATCTCGCCCTTCTTCACTTGCATGGGCGCATAGCGCGTGAGCAGCAGGTGGGTCTTGATCGGCGGCCCGCCGACCTCGGCGCGGCTGGTCTTGGCGGCCAGCAGGCCGAGCACGCGGTCGGAGTCGCGCACCGAAGAGACTTCGGGGTTGGTGACCACGATGGCCTCGTCGGCGAAGTACATCGCCATCTGCGCGCCCTTCTCGATGCCGGCCGGCGAGTCGCAGATGATGTACTCGAAGCCCATCGTCTTCAGCTCCTCGATGACGCGGCCCACGCCCTCGGGATCCAGCGCGTCCTTGTCGCGCGTCTGCGACGCCGGCAGCACGTACAGGTTCTCGACGCGCTTGTCGCGGATCAGCGACTGCGCCAGCTTCGCCTCGTTCTTGATGACGTTGACGAAGTCGTAAACCACGCGCCGCTCGCACCCCATGACCAGGTCGAGGTTGCGCAAGCCGACGTCGAAGTCGATCGCGACCGTCTTCTTCCCCTTGAGCGCGAGGCCGGTGGCGACGTTTGCGCTGGTCGTGGTCTTGCCGACCCCACCTTTACCCGATGTGATGACGATGACTTTAGACACGTGGAACCTCCATTGGTGACTGGAACCTAGAACGCGAATCCTAGAGGGCAGCGATTCGGCATTCGCCGCCCTCGAAGTGGATCTGAGCCGGGCGCCCGCGGCGCGCCTCGGGAATGTCGTCGGCGGTCAAGTAGGCGCCCGAGATGGCGACCAGCTCCGCCTCCAGCCGCTGGCAGAAGATGCGCGCGCCCAGCAACCCCTGCACGCCGGCGACGGCGCGGCCACGCAGCGGGGCGTAGATGTGGATGTGCCCGTCGGCGATCACCTGTGCGCCCGGATTGACCGGCGCCAGCACCACCAGGTCCGCGTTCTGCGCGTAGACGACCTGGCCGCTGCGCACCGGCTGGGTGATCACCATCGGGCCGGCATGTCCGGTGGGCGGCGTGGCCACGGCGGCGAGACCGCTGCTACGCGGCGCCGCCGCAGGTGAGTGCGGGGCGGCGGGCGCGTGGCCGCCGTCGCTCGCGTCGGCTGCGGCGCTCGGCGCGGCCGCCACCCGGTCGTCGCCGCGCGGCCGCGCGGGCGCAGGCTGCATGATGCCCAGCCCGGCCGCCACCGCGCGCTCGCGCAGCTCCTCGGCCAGGTTCGCGATCGCGACCGGCACCAGCTTGCACGAGCGGAGCGAGCGCACCAGCTCCTCGACGGCGAGCCCGGCGCCCTGCCCCGCGAGGGCGCCCGCGTCGACCAGCACCGGGGCGTTCAAGAAGAGCTGTGGCAGCTGCGCGATCTTGATGCGCAGGTGCCGCTCGATGACCGCCAGGTCCAGGCTGCGCAGCCGCAGCACGGTGAGCGGCGCCATCGTCCCCTTGAGATCGAAGGGCACGGCGCGGCGCGCGCCGCCGGCAGAGGTGCCCCGGGGGGCCTGATCTTCGACGGGCGCATCAAATGCAGTCATGGGGCTCCGATCCGATGACCCATTCTCGGACCGCGCCACCAGGGGTCAAATTTCTGAATCAATTTAGTCTCGGCCGCGATGCATGTAGGCGCCGGGTCGCATGGCTCGGATCGCTTGGCGCCGCCGCCGAAGGCTGCTTAAATCAGCTCCGACCGGAACGCCGGCACGGTTCAAGCAGTCTCGGGTCGTCGTGAACACAGAAATTACGCTCAGAAGTGCGGGCGCGGCGAACGGCTCCGCGGGTCACGGGCTGCACCTGCTGGTGATGTCGCTGGACGCCTTCTTCTCGCAGCCGCTGCCGGTGAGCGGCACGGTGACCGTCGGCCGATCGTCGAAATGCGAGGTGCGCGTCGACGATCCGCTGGCGTCGCGCGAGCACGTCCGCATCCAGATCGAGACCGTCCCCGACGGCGCGTCCGTGCTGTCGATCAGTGACGCCGGCAGCGCCAACGGCACGCGGCTGCGCGACGCGGCGCTCAAGCCGGGCGAGTGGGCGCCGATCCGTCCGGGCGAGACGATCACCATCGGCTCGACCATGGTCGTCGTGCTCGAAGACCGGCCGCCGATGGGGCCGCGCCGCCTGTGGTCGCACGACAGCTTCGAGGATCGCTTGCAGGAGGAGTGCGAGCGCGCCATCGAGACCGGCGTCCCGTTCGCGCTGGCGCGCCTGCGCTTTCCCGGCGTGGCGCCCTGGACGGCGATCTTGCCGATCCTGGCGCGCGATCTGCCGCCCCCGCACGTCTTCGCCGGCTACGGGCCGCGCGACTACGAGATCATGGTGCTCGAGCCCAACGCCAAGGAGGCGCGGCGCCTGATCGATCACGTCCTCGAGGTCTGTCGCAGCGCCGGCATCGAGGGCAGCGCGGCGCTGGCCTGGTACCCACGCGACGGGCGCTCGGTCGACGCGCTGGTCGCGCGCGCCAACGCCCTCGTGAAGCTGGAGTCGGGCCGCGCCACCGCCGACAGCGCGGCGCTGGAGCTGGCCGGCATGGAGCGCGTGCGCGGCATGGCGGTGCGAGCGGCCTCGTCGGGCATCAACGTGATGATCCTGGGCGAGACGGGCGTCGGCAAGGAGGTGCTGGCGCGCCTGATCCACCAGCTGTCGCCGCGCGCCGACAAGCCGTTCCTGGCGCTCAACTGCGCGGGGTTGTCGCAGACCCTGATCGAGAGCGAGCTCTTCGGGCACGAGCGCGGCGCGTTCACCGGCGCGGTGGGCGCCAAGATCGGCCTGCTCGAGTCGGCCAACGGCGGCACGGTGTTCCTGGACGAGATCGGGGAGATGCCGCTGTCCATGCAGGCCAAGCTGCTGCGGGTGATCGAGGCGCGCGAGGTGCTGCCCGTTGGAGCCCTGCGATCCCGCGCCATAAATGTCAGGTTCGTGTCGGCCACCAACCGCGACCTCGAGGTCGCGCTCACCCGCGGCGAGTTCCGGTCGGACCTGCTCTTCCGCCTGAACGTCATCTCTCTGGTGGTGCCACCGCTCCGCGAACGGGTGGACGAGATTCCGGCGCTGATTGACACCTTCCTGGCCCAGATGTGTCGGGAAACCGGCAGATCGGTCACCCCGCGCATCGGCGGGGAGGCGATGAGCTGCCTGCTCGGCTACCACTGGCCGGGCAACATTCGGGAGCTCAAGAACGTGATGGAGCGCGCGTTCGTCCTCTGCGATGGCGCCGAGATCGGGACGCAGCACCTGCCGCTGGAGAAGATGCGGCGCACGGCCGACGAGACCACGGCCGTCAGCACGACGTCGGCGGCGCCGGTCTTGCGCATCGTCGGCGACCTGCCACCCCTCGACGACCCCAAGAAAGAGGCCGAACGACAGCGGATGCTCGATGCGCTCGCGGCGTGCAACGGCAACCAGACACGGGCGGCGGAGTTGCTGGGAATGCCGCGGCGGACGTTCGTTTACAAGCTCGAGCAATACGGGATCCCGCGGCCGCAAAAGGGCCCGGCGCGCGACCGAGACTGAGCGCACGAAACTGCGCTTTGCAACGCCCGTTGCTCAGTTTGAGCAATGATCGCCTCGGGCGCGAAGGTATTTGCTCAATCCGAGCAAGGCTGGGGATCGGGGTCGCGATCCAGAAGTCGCGCAACGCCCAGGGATTCCGTTTTCCACCGCTGAACGGGCGAGGCATGCGGTTTGCTGTCTCCGGACCATCATGTCCGTTGCGCCCCTGCCTTCCGAGTTCCTTCGCGGTCGCTCACCCGCTGCGATTTCCCAGCGGCGCACCGGATCGACCCCTGCCTCTTCGTTCGCCGCCGAACCAGCGCCCGCGCTGGCGGCGGTCGCGCCGGCCAACGCGGTCGGGACCGCGGCCACCCGCGCCGCCGCCGACTGCCAGTTCACCTGCCAGTTGGTCGAATCGCTCTCGGACGTGCGCGGCTACGCGCGCCGGCTCACCGGCGATCCCAGCGACGCCGGCGACCTGGTGCAGGAGGCCTGCCGCCGCGCGCTCGAGTCGCGGGCGCTGTTCATCGCCGGTTCGGACATGCGCGCCTGGCTGTGCTGCATCGTCCGCAACCTGCATCGCGACCGCCTGCGCCGGCTCGCGCGCGAGGTCCTGGTCGCCGACTACGAGCAGTCGCCGGCGTGGACGCCCGAGCGCCGCCCCTCGTGGGCGCAGGTCTCCGATGAAGACCTGGCGCTGGCGCTGGCATCGCTGCAGCCGCGGTACCAGCAGACCTACTTGCTCTATGCCGTCGGTGGCCAGTCGTACCAGGAGATCGCCCACAAGCTGCAGGTCCCGAGCAGCACCGTGGGCACGCGCATCCTGCGCGCGCGGCTCCTGCTGCGCGAGTTCTTGACCAAGCGGATCGACGTCGATGTGTTCAGCGCGCCGTCGCTGGCAGACGCGAGCGACGTGCCGGCGCGACCGCGCGCCCTCAGCTTGGAAGCGAGCCCCTGAGCGGGCGCGGCGCGGTGGTTCCCGCACCCGCGTCCGCGACCAGCGCGGCGCCCGCCGCCAGCGGTTGGGCGGCGTCGCGGGCCGCGGCGTCGGTGGCGAGCCACGCGTCGATCTGCTCCGCCCAGCGCTGGTTCGCTTCGTTGGACGCGTCGCTCGCGTACTCCGCGCGCGCCGCCAGCGCCAGCGCGCGTGCCCGTGGCGCTTCGCGCCCCGCCCGCTTCAGCGCGCAGGCGAGCGCGAAGTGGACCTCTCCCAGGCTCGCCGGGCGTTTCTCGTTGCGATCGCGGATCGCCACCGCGCGCTCCAGCGGCGACAGCGCCTCCTCGACCATGCCCTCGCCCAGATAGCCGAGCCCGAGCGCCGTCAGCGGGTACGAGAGCACCGAGCTGTCGATCGACGTCTCACGCTCGAAGATTGCGAGCGCGCGTCGCGCCATCTCGCGCGCCTCGGCGAAGCGGCCCAGCTGGTTCAAGATCTCGGCGTAGTTCGACAGCAGCACACCGATCCGCGGGTGGTCGGGGCCGACGCCTGATTCGACGGCGTTGATCCCGCGCTGCATGTACGTCAGCGCGTTCGCGAGATCGCCGATCACCGCCATGTACATCGCGATGTTGTTCAACGAGAGGCCGACCTCGGTGCTGTCGGGGCCGTGGAATTTCTCCTTGGCGGCGACGGCGCGGCGTGCGTCGTCGATCGCTTCTGGCAGCCGCCCCTGGCGCTCGCGCATCGCACCCCGATTGTTGTAGAGCCAGCCCCAGAGATCTTCGCGGCCGCCCATGCGCAGCAGGCGCGTCTCCGCGTAGCGCGCCCAGATCTCGCCGGCTTCGAAGCGCACGAGCTGATCGCCCACGGCGTAGACCAGCTGCGCAGCGGCCATGGCGACGACCTCGTCGTGCCGGCACAGCTCCGCGGTCCACAGCGCCTCCTCCAGGATCGGCGCACCAACCCCCGCCGCGCGTTGCTCCAGGTGCAGGTTGCCGAGCTCGAACAACGTCTCCGCCAGCAGCGGCCCGTAGTCGGTGCGGCGCACCTCGTCGACCAGCGGCCCGATCGCTTCGAGCCCCTCGTTGAGGCGGCCGACGTTGTGGAGCACGCGGATCTCGGCCAGCTGGGTGCGCAGGCGATCGACGGTGGCGCGCGCGCCCGGATCCTCGGGCGGCCGCACCACCGCGCGCAGGAGCTCGATGTCGGCACAGCGCTCGATCCGGCTCAGCGCGTTCGCGGCGCTCACGGCGTTCTCGACGACCTCGGCGTTGGCCTGGCGGAACGCCTGCGACAGCGCGCGCAGTCCGTCGAGGCATTCGTCGAGACCGGCCATGCGCAGGTCGAGCACCTCGGCC
This sequence comes from uncultured Myxococcales bacterium, assembly GCA_964571275.1. Taxonomy (GTDB): domain Bacteria; phylum Myxococcota_A; class Polyangia; order Fen-1088; family Fen-1088; genus DASRQZ01. Next base: position 390 of record CAZNCQ010000303.1, on the reverse strand, counting down.
GACTGCTCGCCGCGCAGGTGCGTCGCCTCGCACGCGTCGACGTACATCTCCGACCAGGCCTGCGCGTAGCGGTCGAGGATCGCGCGGACCTTGTCGAAGGTCGCCGCCGCGTAGGTCTTGCCGGTGGCCAGGAAGGCGCGGCGCACCTCGGTCTTCACCGCGGTGTCGCCGGCGCGTCCGCGCAGGGTTGCCTCCCAGATCCCGGCCAGCTTCGCGGTGGCGCCAGCGGCGAACCGGCGCCGGGGCGCGCCGCGCCGGCTCTTCTCCAGCTCGCCGAGCATCGCGGTCATCGACGGCCAGCGGTCGCACGGATCGACGCGCAGGCCGCGCAGCATGATCTTGCGCACCCACGACGGCACCTTGCTGCCGGCGGGCGGCGGGCGCACGGTC
>CAZNCQ010000302.1:0-8676 GCA_964571275.1 uncultured Myxococcales bacterium | reverse complement strand
GCGCGTCTGGTGCAGATCCTCGGCGATGTTGGCCAGGTGATGGAAGTAGCTGAACGCGCGCACGATGTGCGTCGCCTGCGTCTGATCGAGCGCGCCGATGCGCTTCTCGAGATCCTTCAAGCTGGCGTCGTCGTGCTGGCGCCGGTACTGGATCGCGGTGCGGCGGATGTGCTCGACCAGCGCGAAGACGTCGTCGCCGGCCTGCTCGCGGATGGTGTCGCCGAGCAGGCGCCCGAGAAAGCGAATGTCCTCGCGCAATCCAGCGTCGGAAGGTACGGCGCGCGGGCTCACGCGGACGTCTTCTTGAGACGCGCCGCGAGCGAGCGCAACGTCGCCTGCGGCTCGGGCGCGAACCAGTTGTCGACCATGGCGTCCAGCGACTGCGTGCCGAGCTCGTCGAACGCCGCGACCAGCGGCCGCCGCGCCATGGAGCGCGTCGCGCTCATCGCGCCGCGCGGGCGCGCGAGCGTCTCTGTGCACCAGGCGAGCGCGCGCGGCACCACCTCCTCGGGCGCCGCGACCTCGTCGACGAACCCCCAGCGCAGCGCATCGGCCGGCGACAGCAAGTATCCACCCGCGCCCAGACGCGCCGCCTGCCGCTCACCGACGGTGAAGGTCAACGCGCGCAGCACGACCGGCGGTAGCGTCAGACCGACCTGCACCTCGTTGAGCCCGACCATGAACGGTCCGTCGGCGAACACGCGATAATCGGTGAAGAGCGCGAGCACGGCGCCGCCCGCGGGGCTATGACCGGTGATGGCCGTGGCGATCGGCACCGGCGACGCGGCCAGGTCGCGCATCAGGCCGAAGAAGTCGACCCACAAACGCTGGATGCCGGCGCGATCCAGCTGCAGCAGCGCGGGCACGTCGAGCCCGCCCGAGAAGCGCCCCGGCACGCCGGACAGCACGACGGCCTCGCGCCCGGCGGCGGCCGCGCCCGCCAGCGCCGCGCGCAGCGCCGCGATCAAACCGGGGTCCAGCGCGTTGACCGGCGGACGCGCGAGCCGCAGCTCGCGTATCGCTCCATGGTCGACGACGTCGATCATGGCGGGGAGGGTAACACCGATGCGCGACGGCAACGCGCGGATCTCGACGGTGGTGATCGGATTTACGAACTCGAAACAAGATCTCGCATCGCCGGAAATGTTCAGGCGACATTCCTCGTCTTCGTCGAGTCTTCGTCCAGTCTTCGTCCACCACCCCGTCGTCGAACGATCCGACAGTGGTCAGGCGAAAAACCCCTTGTCTTCGTCCAGCACGGCCTTGTCGAACGATTCGATACGGCGCGCACGCGCTGCCGCGCACATCCGCGAATCGCGTCTTGACTGCACGCGCGCCCCGTCTAACGTCGGGGCAATGCTGTTTTTCCGCTGTGATCTACGTTTCTTCTCGATGATCGCCTTGCTGGTCGGTACCGCCACCGCCGGTTGTAGCAGCAACTGCGCGACCAACTGCCCGAATCCCTACTTCGACATCTTCGCGACCACCGGCGAGAACCTGAACGTGCAGTCGGCGACCTGGACCGGCCCCGCCTGCCCCATCAACCAGACGCCGGAGTGCCGCGGCGACATCGACGGCACCAATCCGTGCGTGCGCTTCGAGATCATCGCGATGGCGCCCGGCAGCTGCGAGCTGGACCTGACCTTCACCGACGGCCGGCTTCCGTTCACGGCGATCGTCGACTTCGGCCCGGAGACGCACCAGGGTTGCTGCCACGGATTTCCGGTCACCGGACCGGCCAGCGTCACCGTCCCGCCGCTGCATCCGGCGGTCGGATTCGACGCCAGCCCCGACGGTGACGCAAGCCCTGACGGCGACGACGCGGGAGTCGTCGACGCCGCCGCTGACTGATGAGATTCGTGCCATGCTGCGCGCATGTTGTTGAAGATCGTCCAGGCCGGCACGCCGGTCCTGCGCCAGAAGGGCCGCGACCTGACACCCGCCGAGATCCGCAGCGCGCCCGTGCAGACGTTGATCGAACTGATGCGCGAGACCATGCGCGACGCGCCTGGCGTCGGCCTGGCGGCGCCCCAGATCGGCGAGCCGCTGCGCCTGGCGGTGATCGAAGACCAGGTCGCGCGCGAGGAACAGGCGCGCACGCCGGTGCCGTTCCACGTGATCGTCAACCCGGAGCTGCGCTTCGTGGGCCAGCCACCGGGCGAGCCGCCGGCGATGATCGACCACTTCGAGGGTTGCCTGAGCGTCGACGGCTACCAGGCCGTCGTCCCCCGCTCGCAGCGCGTGCAGGTCAGCGCGCTCGACCACCGTGGCGAGTCGATCACCATCGACGCCACCGGCTGGTACGCGCGCATCCTGCAGCACGAGATCGACCACCTGAACGGCATCCTCTACATCGACCGGATGCGCCCGCGGACGCTGTCGACGGGGCGCAACATCGGCGCGTACTGGCTGGGGCAGACTCCCGACGAGATTGTGGCGGCGCTCGGCGAGGGTGACGCCGGCAAGCGCTGACGGCCGGCGCCACGGTAAGATGCGCGGGTCATGGCAGCGCCGCCCGGGAACAAGACCAACGGCAGCAAGAAGAAGCTGAAGACATTCGCCGGCCTCACCGCCGCGGAGTTTCAGCACCCGCACGACGCCGCCGCGACCGAGGCGCTCTCGTCCGTGCCCGGGCTCGACACGGTGGTGTCCAAAGTCATGGAGCTGGGGGTCGAGCGGGTCTACTACCTGGAGAACACCGCCGACAACGTGCGCGTCACCGAGCGCATGCTGCCGCGCTTGCACCGCTACCTCGGGTGGGGCTGCCGCATCCTCGACGTGCCCGAGCCCGAGCTCTACGTGACGCTGAATCCCGTCCCCAACGCCTACACCTACGGGCACAAGAGCCCGTTCATCGTGCTGACGTCGGGTCTGATCGATCTGCTCGGCGACGAGGAATTGTCGTTCGTGATCGGCCACGAGCTCGGTCACATCAAGGCCGGGCACGTGCTCTACACCGTGCTCGCCAACAACATCGCCAGCATCGTCGCGGCAATCGGCCAGGCGACGTTCGGCATCGGCTCGTTGCTGGGCCAGGGGCTGGTCGTCGCGCTCCACGACTGGTATCGCAAGGCCGAGCTCACCGCCGACCGCGCTGGCCTGCTGTGCGTGCAGCGCCTCGAGCCCTGCCTTCGCGTCTTCATGAAGCTGGCCGGGGGCGCCGGGCGCTTGTGGCCCGAGATGGACGAGCGCGAGTTCGTGCGCCAGATCCGCGCCTACGAAGAGGCGGACGCGTCGGTGCTCAACCGCGCCTACAAGACCCTGCTCACGGTGCGGCGTACGCACCCGTTCCCGATCCTGCGCGCGCACGAGCTGGACGCCTGGCACCGCGAAGGCTACCAGAGCCTGGTCGGCCCGCGCGGTCTGCTCGAATGAGCGGGAATTCCGACACGTTGCTCTGAGCCGCCTGCGTGCTCCGACGCCGCGCGGGGCGCGAGCCGCGCTCAAGTTTGCGTTCCGACGCGCCGATCTCCCCTGACGCTCACCAGTAGCAGAAGGGACGTTCATGGCCCAAGGTCGCGAGGGACATAAAGGCAAGGCCACGCCTCCAGCGCCTGCAGCACCGCCGGCCGCGCGAAAGCGCGACGCCGCCGAGGACACCAATCCGGAGATCACGTCGCTCGTCGACAAATCGCTGGTATCTGGCAGCCCGCTCGCCAACGCGCTCGCGGACATCGAACGCACGCCCGACGATCTCGCGGCGTGGGAACGGCTGGAGGGCGCCGCGGCCGCCGACGGCCGCCCCGCGATCGCGCTCGCCGCCTACCGAAAAGCGCTGGAGTCGGAGATCTCGGCGGCGGCCGGCCTGTCGCTCGGGCGCCGCGCCGCCGCCTACCAGGCGGAGTGGCTCGCCGATCGGCCCGGCGATCTCGAGGAGATCCTCGAGCGCGTGCTGCGCATCGACCCGCGCTGCGACTGGGCGCTGCGGCAGTTGATCGTCTCCATGACGCTGGCGCAGCGCTGGGACGCGTTGCTCGCGGTCTACGATCGCGCGCTCGACTCGGGGCCGGATCGCGAGCGGCGCGTGGCGCTGCTCAGCGAGGCGGCGCAGGTCGCCAAGGATTTCGTCGGGCGCCAGGACCTGGCGATCACGTATCTGCAGGAGCTCTTCACGCTGGTGCCCGGCGACCCCCAGGTCGCCACGGTGCTGGAGCGCTTGCTCGAGCGCCACGAGCGCTGGAGCGAGCTGTGCGCGTTCTGGCGGGCACGGCTGCCGGTCGTACCGCCCGTCGAGGGGCGCGCGCTGCGGGAGCGCATCGCGCTCTGCGAGCTCGACCGCCTGAACGATGCGGCGGCGGCGTTGCAGTCGTTACGGACACTGCTGGCGGAGAAGGGCGATCACGAGCGCGTGCTCGCCGCGCTGGAACAGATCCTGGCGCTGGAGTCGGCGCCGGCAGAGACGCGCCTCGGCGCGGGCAGCGCGCTCGAAGCGGCGTACGACGCCGCGGGCGCGCCCGAACGCGCGCTGGCGGCCGTCGAGCGCGGCCTGAAGTTCGCGGGCGGCGCCTCGCGCAAGGCGCTGCTCTGGAACGCCGCCGCGCGCCGGGTCGCCGCCGGCGACGGGCGCACCGCCGTCACGCTGCTCGCGGCTCTGATGCCGCTCGACCCCGACGACCGCGAGGTCGAAGACTGGTTCCGCCGCCTGTGCCGCGAGCAGAAGCTGCCGAGCCAGCTCATCGACGGGCTCGCGGCGGCCGCGGCCTCCACCAACGACGGCCGCCGGCGCGCGGTGCTGCGCGGCGAGATCGCCACCGTCACCGACGCCGAGATCGGCGATCGCACGGCGTCGATCGCCGCCTACCAGCGCGCCTGGCGCGAACCCGAAGGCGATCCGGTCACGCAGCGGCGCATCCTCATCCGCCTCGACGAGCTGCTCGAGGCCGCCGACCGTCAGGCCGAGCGCCTGCCAGTGCTGGCCGGCCTCGCCGATCTCGCGCCGCGTCCGGGCGAGAAGCGCGCGGCGCTGGGCACACGCGCGCGCCTCGCGTCGTCGCTGGGCGAGATCAGCACCGCGGTCACGGCCTGGCGCGCCTGCCTGGACCTCGACCGCGCCGACGCCGAGGCGCTGGCGACCCTGCCGCGCGTGCTGGCGTCGGCGAGCCGCTGGGACGAGTACGTCGAGATCCTCCGCCACCGCATGTCGGTCGCCTCGGATCCGCGCGCGGAAGCGGCGGACCTCGCGCGCGTCGCGACGTCGGAGCGCGATTCCCTCGGCGATCGCGGCGCCGCGATCACCAGCTTTCAGGAGCACGAGCGCCGCTTCGGCCCGTCGATCGAAGCGACCGACGCGCTGGCCGACCTGCTCACCGACGAGAAGCGCTGGCCGGATCTGCACGATCTGCTGGCAGAGACCTGCCGCCGCGATCGCGCGCGCGCCGCGACGCTGGCCGCGCGCCTGGGCGACACCTGCCGCCTGCGCACCGACGATCCGGCGCACGCAGTCGACTGGTACGAGCACGCGCTGGTCGCGGATCCCCGGAACACCGCCGCGCGTGACGGCCTCGAAGCGCTGGTCCCACTGACGGCGGTGCGCGCCCGCGCCGTCGCGGCGCTGCTGGCCGCGAGCTTCGAGACCGACGACTGGGCGCTGCGCCTGGGCCTCCTCGACGCGCGCCTCGCGGGCGCGTCGACCGGCCCCGCCCGTGCGGCGATCCTGCGCGAGGCGGCCGAGCTCAGCGAGACGCGCGCGCAGAACAAGGCCACTGCGCTGGCCCACGCGGCGCACGCGCTGGGCGCGGATCCCGACGACCGCCCCACCGAGGCGCAGCTGGTGCGCCTGGCCACCGAGACCGGCGGCTTCCGCGTCGCGGTCCACGCGCTGGAAGAATCGGCGGCGGTCGCCGGCCTGGCGCCGCGCCGCGCGACCGAGCTTCTGACTCACGCCGCGGCGGTGCACGAGGAGCAGCTCGGCGACGCCGCCGCCGCGCTCAACGACTACGCCCGCGCGCTCGCCGCCGAGCCGGGCCGCGCCGATCTGCGCACCGCGGTCGTTCGCTGCGCGGGCCGCTCCGCGCGCTGGGAGCCGCTGGCCGAGGCGTTGCTGTCGCTCGACACCACGCCCGACCTGCGCGAGGAGACGCTGTTCCCGATGGCCGAGACCGCGGCGCGCGCCAATGCGGCGTTCGTGCCGCTGGCGGCGGCGCTGGGAGAGGTCTCCTCGTCCCAGAGCAGCCTGGCGCCGCAGACGCTGCTGGAGCTGGAGACGCGCATCGCCGGCTGGCACGAGCAGGAGCGCGGCGACTTCTTGATGGCCGAGGCGGCGCTGGTGCGCGCGCTCGGGCACCGCCCCGACGATCTGCCGACGCTGCATCACCTGGCGGACATCCAGCGCCGCTCACCGGCGCCGTCGCTGTACGAGACGCTGCGCCGGATCGCGGCGCTGGCCACCGACGATCTCGACGCGCTCTTCGAGGCGACCGAGTGGGCGCGCGATCTCGCGCTGCCCGACGACACGGGCCTCGACGCCGCGCGAACGCTGCTCGATCGGGCGGCGCGGATATCGACCGCCGGTGCGCCGGCCAATCCCAGCGGCAAGCGCAGCGCGGCCGATGCGGTGGCGCTCGGCGTCGATGAGATCGCGCGCCGGCTGTGCAGCGTCGGCACCGCGCACGAGATCCGCGCCGCGTACGATATCTTCCTGCGCGCGGCGGCGCTGCCGGCCGCCGCCGGCGAGCTCGCGCGTCGCTTCCGCCTGCGCGCCGAGGAGCTGGCAGTGGGCCGGCTCGACGATCGGCCGGCCGCGATCCGCGCGCTGGCCGAGATCTGCGCCGCCGATCCTGGCGAGGCGGCCGCCACCGAGCGCCTGGCGTCGCTGTACGCGGGCGAGGGCCGCTACGCCGCGCTGTCCGAGCTGCGCCGGGCGCAGCTGGCGCGCGCCGAGCTGCGCGAGGATCGCCTGTCGTTGCGCCTCGAGCTCGAGCGCGTCGGTGCGTCGATCGAGGGCGCGAGCGATCGCGTGAGCCTGCTGATGGCGAACCTCGACGAGGCACCCGGCCACGTGCCGACCGTCGACGCGCTCGCCGAGGTGCTCGGCTCGAGCCACCGCAACGGCCAGCTGGCCGACGTCCTCGGTGCCGAGGCGGAGAAGGTCGAGAACCTGAGCCAGCGCCCCGAGGCGGCCGCGCTCTGGAGCCGGCTCGGCCGCGTCGCCGAGAGCGCGCTCGGGGATCGCGCGCGCGCCATCGCGGCGCACGAGCGCGCGGCCGCGCTGGTGACCGCGGCTCCGACGCTGGATGCGCTCGGCCGGCTGTGCATGGAGAGCGGCCACGCCGAAGCGGCGACCTCTTGGCTGGACCAGCTGCTCGAGATCGCGCCCGCCCACGACCGCCCGTCGGTGGCGCTGCGCCTGGCGCAGGCCTACCTGGCGATCGATCGCCGCCACCGCGCGATCGCTTGTCTCGAACGCGCGCTCGTCGAGGCGCCATCGGCGCAAGCGGTGCGCAGCGCGCTCATCGACCTGCACCGGCGCGCGGGTGCGTCGTCACCGCTGGCGACGCTGCTGACCGAAGCCTCGGGCTACACCGAGGATCCGGCGACGCTGCTGGCGATCGCCAACGAGGTCTACGCGCTGGCGACCGGCCCGCTCGGCGAGCCGGCGGTCGCCGTGACCGCGCTCGAACGCGCGCATCGCGTCGCGCCGCAGGACCAGGCCCTCGTGCTGGCGCTGTCGTCGGCGCTGCTGGCGGCCGGCCGCGCCGAACACGCGGGCGAGGCGCTGGAGGCGGCGCTGCCCAGCGCGCGCCGCTCGTCGGAGCGCGCGCACATCCTGTTCCAGCTCGGCCGCGTGCGGCGCGCGCAGAACCGTCATCGCGAGGCGGTCGGCGTGCTCGAGCAGGCGGCGGCGATCGATCTCGGCAACACGCTGGTGCTGCAAGAGCTGTTCAACGCGGCCGGCGACGCCGAGGACAACGAGCGCGCCGAACGGGCCGGGCGCGCGCTGCTGGCGCTCGCGCGCGGCGGCAACCAGCGTGTGGGGTTCTCGGTGGTCGGCGTGCTCCTGCGCCTGCGCGATCTGGCGGCGGCCCGCGGCGACCAGGCGCAGGCGGGCGAGCTCATGGACTCGGCGATGATGGAGGCGGTGCGCGACGCCGCCGAGTTCCGCGGGCTGTGCGTCCGCTTGCGCGATCAGAATCAGCTGCCGGCGCTGGCGGTCGTGCTGGAGAAGCGCATCGCCGCGGCGACCTCGCCCGAGGACCAGGCCGAGGCGCACCGCGAGATCGCCGAGCTGCGCGAGAAGCTGGGGCAACGCGAGGGCGCGGTCGAGGCCGCGCTGCTGGCGCTGGAGCTGCGCCCCGAGGATCCGGAGCTGCGCCGGAGCACGCGCGCGCTGGTGGCGCGCATGGACGCGGGCGATGACGCGCTCGCGCGCGTCGAGGCGATCATCGACCGGCGCCGCCGCCGCGGTGACGGGCCGCTGGTCGCGCGCCTCCTGCTGTGGGCCGGTGAGCTGTGCGAGACCGAGCTCGACGATGCGCCGCGCGCACTGGAGTTCTGCCGGCGCGCCTGCGACACGGGCGAGATCCCCAGCGAGGCGACCATGACGGTCGCGCGCATCGCCCTGAAATGCGACGCCGGCGAGCGCGCGCAGGCGCTCGACCGCCTGCAGCGCTTCGTGCGCGACGAGGTCACGCCGCAAGGCCAGGCCGAGGCGCTGTTCCGCCTGGCCGAGGCCGAGCT
>CAZNCQ010000301.1:0-8683 GCA_964571275.1 uncultured Myxococcales bacterium | reverse complement strand
TCGAGGCCAGCACGGTCGTCATCGTCACCTTCGACGAGGGCGGCGGTTACTACGACTCGGGCTACATCCAGCCGGTCGACTTCTTCGGCGACGGCACGCGCATCCCGCTGATCGCGGTCTCGCCCTACAGCAAGGGCGGCAAGGTCAATCACGGGTACGCGGACCACGTCTCGATCCTGAAGTTCATCGAGCGCAACTGGCAGCTGCAGACCATCACCGGCCGCAGCCGCGACAACATGCCGAACCCGACGACCACGGCGGAGAACCCGTACGTGCCGACGAATTCGCCGGCGCTGACCGATCTCTGGGATATGTTCGACTTCAATCAGTAGTCATTTAGCAATCATCTCATTCCGCGGCCGGCGCCGCCGTTTTCGAACGGCCGGCGCCGGTTCGCGTGCTCGGGAAACCAACGAATGAGCCAAGTGAACGTCGCTGCGTTGCTGTCGATCTGTCTCGCCGTCGCTGCCTGTTCCAAGGCCGACGGCTCGGTGAACGTGCGCCAGCCGCCCGCGCCGGCCGGAGCCCCGCCCGTCGGGCCGGCCGCTCCTCTGCCCCGCCCGCTGACCGCGGCGGCGCAGGTCGGCAAGGAGCTCTTCTTCGACAAAGGGTTGTCGGCGTCGGGCGAGATGGCGTGCGCGACCTGCCACGACCCCGCCCACGCTTACGGTCCGACCAATGACCTGGCCGTGCAGCTCGGAGGCCCGCGCGGCACGTCGCCCGGCCTGCGGGCCGTGCCCTCGCTTCGCTACAAGGAGTTCACGCCCGGCTACCGCGACACGCAGGACAACCCCGACGGCTTCAGCGTCCCCGGCCCGGGGGGCGGCTTCGCCTGGGACGGGCGCGCCGACTCGCTCGCCGAGCAGGCGCAGGCGCCGCTGACGTCACCCTTCGAGATGGCGAACACCGACGCCGTGGATGTCGTGGCACGGTTGCGCCGTTCTTCGTCGGCGGCCGCGTTCGCGCGCGCATTCGGCGCCGACGCGCTGGCCGACGTCACGGTCGCCTACGACAAGCTTCGCCAGGCCTTGCAGGCATTCCAGATCGAGGACCCGAGCTTTCACCCGTACAACAGCAAGTATGACCTGCACCTTTACCGGCGCCCGGGCGGGGAGCTCACGCCTGCCGAGGAGCGCGGCTTGAAGGTCTTCAAGGACGAGAAGACCGGCAACTGCTCTGGCTGCCACCTGGCGGATGCAAGCCAGGACGACGGTGCGCCCCCGGAGCTCACCGACTATTCGTTCGAGGCGATCGGCGTCCCGCGCAATCCGCAGATCCCGGCCAATCGCAAGCGGACGCATGTCGATCTCGGGCTGTGCGGTCCGCTGCGCACCGACCATGGGCAGTTCAAGGAAGACTGCGGCCTGTTCAAGACCCCGACGTTGCGCAACATAGCCGTGAGGCGCGCGTTCTTTCACAACGGTGTGATGCATTCGCTGGAGCAGGCGGTCCGCTTCTACAACACCCGCGATACGCGCCCCGAGCTCTGGTATCCGACCGTCGGTGGCCGCGCGAAGGCCAAGCCCGATCCCGACTTCCCGACCTACGGCCTCGTCACCGCGCAATACGTGGGCGGCAAGGTGCAGAAGTACGACGATCTGCCCGCGCCCCACCACAAGAACCTCGATACCCAGCTGCCGCTCGACGGCCGCGCCGCCGGTTCGAAGGCGCCGATGACCGAGCAGCAGGTGAATGACCTGATCTGCTTCCTGAGAACGTTGACGGACGCCGATGTCGTGGCGGCGAACGCGCCGGCGGCGGCGTTGAGCTGCGGTCAATAGCTCGCCCTGGCTGACAAAAGGATTCAAAGGCGTGTTACCGTCGTCTTGCGCATGCGCGGCAACGTGGAGAAGGCCGTTGGTGACGGTTCCCCGCATCTCGCCCAATGGCCTCGGTTCGCGATGGCGGTCGTGATTGCGAGCGCTGCCTGCGCGACCACGAAGCCGGATCGTCCCGCGGCAGCCGCCCCGGGCGGACAGCGCAAGGCGGCTACCACGCCGGCTACCACGCCCGCTCCGGCACCACCCGTGGCTTCCTCGCCGGCGTCCGCCGCCCCGCCTGAGCCGGCGCCAGCGTCGTTTCAGTGTGGGTCACGCGATCGAGAATGGGAGGACTGGTTCGGTGGTGTCTTCGGGCGCGGGCTCGAGCTCATCGAGGACGGACCGGATCCGCGACGTCTGTCTCGGTTGAGCCCCGACGAGAGGGCGCGCGCGGTGGTGATGCTTCGCCGCGGGATCCGCGCCTGCGAGACCTTCGCCGTGCAAGCGACAGCGGGGGCGGGTTGGCGCGAGTTGCTGCCGGATCTGGAGTCGGCGAGCGCTGCAAAGGACGACGACTTTCGAGTCCACGTGATCCTCGCCCTGCGGACGCTGGGCGGCCTGCAGGATCACACGGACCAGCTGATCGCCGCCCTCACTTCGCGATCCGAGTCGGCGCGCATGAGCGCGGCCATCGGCGCACGCCACTTCGCGCTCGCGCACATGCGCGCGCCCTTGCTCGAGCGCGTGCGACGCGATCCTTCCTGGCTCGTCCAGCAGCACGCCGCCGAGAGCCTGCTCGACCTGGCCGACATTTACCCGCGGTCCCTCAACGAGCATCCGGCGATCGCCAAGCTGCTGATGACACCCAAGTCGGGCGGGAAGTCGGGCAAGCCTCCGCTCGGCAGCTTTTTGGGTATCCAGCTGCAACCGACTCCCGAAGAGCTGGCGCGGTTTGCCGAAGCGGCCAGGCAACTCGACGCCTTGATCGCGGAGCGGCTCGCTGCTGGACCCTGCTCCAAAGCCACGCCGTTCGACAGCGTGCCGCTCTACGTCTTGGCCTGGAGAGGCGACCCGCACGTCGCGGTGCTGGCCGTCGAGCACAGCATCGGCCCGTGCGAGCGCACGCTGGAGCTGGTGGTGTTCGTGCGTTCCGCGAACGGATTCGGGCGGTGGTTGCAGACAGGCTCCTTCGGCAAGGACGCGCTCAAGACCTCGGTCGCAACCCTGCCAGCGCCGCTGGCGATCGAATACCATCGCGCCACCCACACGTTCAGCGCCGGCGACCTGACCCTGGACACGACCAAGGTGAACGTGGCCGTGCTCTCGAACGGGGACACGGGCGTCGCAGTCCGGCATCAATCCAAGCAAGATCTCACGTTCAAACGTCACGGCCGCCTGACGAACTCCGGCTTCGATGTCTTCGTGTCGGCGCCCGAGATTACCGATGAGATCCGTGCCCTCGTCGACCGTTCGTCCGAGCTCCGGGCGGCGGTGAGCCCCGCGACTCCGCCACCGTGACCGCCCGCCCGTCGCTGGCGTCTTGACCGCGATCGTCCCACGGTTGACACTCGAGACGGATGTCGGATTCGAAGGAGGTCGCGAGGAAAGTCGAGGAGCTCCTGCGTGCGTGCGAGGCCCAGTATCCTGGCGACTCCCTGGAGAAGGCTGCGGCCTTCCGGACCGCGGCGGAGACTTACCTGAAGCTGCGACTGCCGGCCAGGGCTGTCCCGCTCTACGAACGAACGCTGGCCATGCTGAAGGCCACGGAGAGTCGGCCGTCGGTCGAGCGACTCGCGACGCTGGACGCGCTCGCGTCGACCTATGCCGCCTGCGGGCGTCATCGCGATGCGCTCGCGCCGATCGAGGAAGCGATCGCGATCCTCACAAAACACTTTCCCGAGCGTCCCGCGGAGCTGTACTCCGCGATGAGTCACCTTGCCGGCACGCATCTCGGCCTGGAGCAGTACGACAGCGCGGAGAAGATCCTCCTCGACTGCCTCTCTCTCGCCAGCACCGTGCTCAAGGCCCGGAAGGACGCGATCGCCGCGACACATCACCAGCTCGGCGCGCTCTATTTTCAGAAGGGCGACTACCTGCGAGCCGAGAAGTCACTGTCTCTGGCGCTGGCGTTGAAGAAGGAGCTCTTCGGTGAAGTGCATCCCCAGGTCGGGATGACTCTGAACAACCTCGCCGCTGTCTACACGCTCCTCGGTCACCCGAGCGCCTCGCTCATGGCGGAAGAGGCCCGGCGCATGCTGGAGACGCCCACGTCCACTCCCCGGACGCCAGCGGCTCGCGCCCCGCGAATCGTCTCGCTGCGTTGCCTCGACGCTGGCAGCCGCGCGGTGGACCTCCTCGCTCCGTTCATCGAGGACATCGGGCGGTCGGGCTTCAGCGTCGAACGCGTCTTCACGGTCGACGACGGCGACATCTACGAAGAGAGCATCCAGCCGCCGATCGTCACGGTTTACTTTCAGCACGCCGGCCTGGCCGATGCCCCCGACTTGACGTCGGTCGCGCAGAGCATGGCCGCGACACTGGCCCGTTTCCGAAGAGCCGGCATCGCGAGCTCCGGCGGCAATCACAAACCAACCAACGACGCCGGCATCTTCGTTCACTGGAACGACGACGCCACGGTTCGTTACTACTTCGTGGGAGAGAGCTACACCCCATCGGCGCTCACCACGATTCCCAGCACGTTCGCGAACGTGAGCCCCCGCATTCAGCGGACGGGACACTCTTTGCGCAACATCGTGCTTTGGACCGACGATCACTGGCGCTGGCTGCAACCGGGCAGCGGCGACAACCGCGTCGACTGAATCAACGTCGAGCCGGCCGGCGCGGTACGCTCCGCGCCGGCCGGCCTCGTATTGTCGCGTGACGCCGCTACTGCGTCGTCGCGCTGACCGCGGGTTTCTCCTCGGTCTTCGAGCCGACCTTCGACTCACCGTCGGTCTTGTCGACCTTGTCGACCTTGGCGGTCCGGATCACCGACTTCACGCCCTGCAGCCGCGCCAGGCTGTCGCGCGCGTTGTCGTTTTCCATGTCGGCCCCCTTGCGGAAAGCCTCGCGCGCGTCGTCGAGGCGATCGACGTGCTCGTACGCGATGCCGAGGTTGTTCCACATGAAGCCTTCGACCGGTTCGTGTTCGGTCGCGACCTCGAGCGCGTCGATCGCGTCGTCGTACTTCCCCTCGTAGATCAGGAGCAGGCCAAGGTTGTTCTGCGCGTACGAGTTGCTGGGATTCAGCTCGACCGCCTTTTCGAATGACGACAGCGCGAGCTTGCGCTTGCCCGCCTGCAGCTGCGCGCGCCCGAGCAGGTTCCAGCCCGCCGAGCGCTTCGGCGCCTTCTTGACCGCGCTGGCCGCGAGCTTGAGCGCGCGATCGGTCTCGCCCGCCGACAGCGCCTCGCGCGTGCGCGACAGCAACTCGGTCAACGTCCCGTTCTCGATGGCGTTGCCGTCGTCGTCCTCCTTGGACACCTCCTTCTTGATCAGCAGCTCGTCCTTTTTCATCTCGGTCGGTGCCAGCGGCACGGAGGGCGCGCTGGCGACAGGCGTCTCGGGCGTCTTGGGCGCCTCCGCCGCCACCGACGGTGTGGGCGACGGCTTCGAGGCTGGCTTCGGGATGTCGTTGCAGGCGGCGAGGCCAACGCTCGCGGTCAACAGGACCAGGGCTTTCAGGGTCATCGATGAAGTGCGCATGGGATTCGGTCTCCTTTCGGCAAGGAGACAAAGCACCCGTCGTGCCACGCGCGACCGCCGGCGCGCGCCGCGCCCGATGCGGCGTTGGCGCTTGCTTGCGCCGCCGCTACACCAAACGTAGAGCCCTTTCTATGGTTCGTTCGCGGCGCGCGTCGTCGCCGCTGCCGACGACGCGCGAACGCGGCGGCGCCGGCGCGGCATCCGGCGCACGGCGAGCGCGCCAAGCAAGAGCAGGGGCAGCGCGCCCGGAAGGAGGCCGCCATCTCGCCGCCCTCCCGTCGCGCAACTGCAACCGCTGCTCGGCGTGGTCGTGGTCGTGGTCGTGGTCGTGGGCGGAGTGGGCGGCGGCGGCGGGGGCACGGCGGCGCACGAGCCCACCGTCGTGCCTGGGTAGCTGACGTCAATCTGACTGTACACGTTGCTGTTGCCGCGGGGCACGGTCCCGTACCACGCCACGCCGGCCCCACCGAAAGCGTTCGCGGTGATGGTGCCCTGGAGCGACAGGGTCTCGCCGTTCGCCGTGTTGTGCCCGGCGACGGTCAACTGGTCGCCGGTGACACTCATCGTGAGCACGGTGTTGTCTCTGAAGACCCCCGACAGAACTTGGTTGTCGTCGAGCGGCGAGCCCACGCCATTGTCGATCCGGTAGAGTTGAAACATGCATTGCGAGGTCGATTGCGTCGTGCGCCAGAAGCGCAGCGAGTAACCCGTCTTCGTTCGCGGGTCATACTTGATGTAGATGTCCGCCTTCTGGTTGCCTGCGCCGTCGGCGCCGGAGCCGGGGCTGCCGAAGCCCGCGCCCGATGTCTTCTCGGGTGTCATCGTCAGCGCAATCTGCATGTCCCCGTGCGGGGCGTCGTCCTGATAGAGCAGCGCCGCGCCCTGCGAACCCGCGCGCGCACCGTAACCGTTGACCAGCGTGGCGCCCGACTGAACGGTCCACGTACCGGCGACGGTCCAGAGGCCGCTCACGTAGTCGGCGTCCGGCGTCACCACGAAGTTGCGAAAGTTCGGCGAAACGGTGGTCGAGCCCAGGTCGCACGCGCGGATCGGCTTGTCGGAGGTGGCGTATACGGCGGGGCCGGGATCGCTTTGGTCGTGCTTGGGTTGGATGCCCACGCGGATGAAGCTCCCGACGTCGCCCGGAGTGATCGTGTAGACCTTGAGTGGTTGGTTATCCCGGCTCACCGCGACATCGCGCGGGGTGCCACAGCCTGCGTCGGCGCAGATCGACCAGGTGATCACGGACTGGTCCTGGTGCCCCCCGAGATCGTAGTCGTAGTCGACCGTGATCTGGCCGCCTGCGGGCGCGCTCAGCGTCGGGCCGCTGGTCAGGATCGGAGGATCGACGTAGGCAGGCTCGACGTATACCCACGCGGTCGTGTGAAAGCCATTCGCGGCCGTGGCGACCACGGGTACATATTGCGGCATACCGGTGTTGTTGCCCGTCACGTCGACGGTTGGGCCGGTGGTGCTGCCGAGCAGGATCGCATCGGACGTCGTCGACCAGGTGATGGAGGGATCGGGCACCCGAACCGGCGCGACCGTGGCGCCGATCGTCGCTCCCGTTGCGCCCGTGCGCACGGTGGCAGGCGTTCCCGACAACGCAATTCGATAGACCAAGCTCCCCTGACCTGCGCTCTCGTACGTGGCGCCCATGCCGGTGGGGTCCCAGTCGTCCGCGTCGCCGGTGGGCGTGGCACGCAGGAGATTCCACGGATTGAAGGCCAGCGCCTGCTGATCGGACAGCTCGTAGGAGTAGTCGTACGTGGCAGCCCCGGTCGAGCCGTCGCTGATGACCACGGGATTTCCCGACGCGTCCTTCACCTGGTACGTCACGTAGAGCTGATTGGGCTGGGGAGGCGCGGCTCCTCGCACCCAGGCGACGCCGCCCACGGGGGCCGCCATCACGCAGTTGATCAAAGCGACGCCTTGGCCCATCGACTTGGAGAACTCCAACATGCCGGTGGAGGTGAACGTCGAGTTGATGAAGGCGACGTTGCCCGCCGACATCACTCCCGAGCCGGTGGGAAAATCGATTTCACAGTCTTCCCAAGCGCTGACGGTGCCGCCACCGATGAAGTCGTCCGTTCCCTCGATGAAGACGCTCTTGAAGTAGGAGCGCGTGGTCTGCAAGAACATCGTATCGAGCCGGCTGAGGAGCGCGACGTTCTCGTACACGTGCTTGTCGCCAGACGCTTGCAGCGCCACGGCCTGCGTGATGACCGCGGAGCGCGCCGTCAGGTTCTTGGAGGGATCGCCAGGATATTCATAGTCGACGTTGCAGTAGTTCAGGATGGTGAGGTTCTGCGCGGTGAAGCCGGTCGCGTTCACGATGATGACGTAGCCGTTGTCGCTGGCGCCTTGTGCGTTGCCGCGGTTGTCGGCCAGCACCACCGAGCGGCGGTTGTTCGTCAGCCCGAGCAGCGTGATGTAGTTCTTGGTGATGTTCAGGCTGGCGCCGCTGTTCCCGCCCGGCAGCAAGTAGACGTTTGGCGCAATGCCGATCACCGTCGGTTTGTCCGGGGTGCCCTCGGCAGCGGCGTCGTAGGCGGCCTGGACCGTGCTGAACGCGCGGTTGACCGGATCGTCCTCCATCAAGGTGCCGTCGACCAGATAGTCATAGGTGAGCGTGGTTGGATCGATCGTGGTGATCGGCTCACCTTGGGGAGCGCTATCCTGAGCCCAGGCAGGGGCGGCACACAGCGCAAGCGCGGCGGCGCCCGCCAACACGATCGGTGTTCGCTGGAGCATTTGCTTACTATGTCGCTTCTCGCGGCCTTCTCGGCTCGCCCCCAAGGGCGCAGGCCCCGTAAGACCGAGCGACACGATCACGATCGACGCCGGACCCGCAAACTGTCGCCCACTCGGCGCGGACCTGCGATAAAGTGATGCGTGATCTCAAGTACCGAGCGCCGCATCGCCCTCTTCATCGACTTCGAGAACCTGGTGACCAACACCGGGATCACCGCGCCGACCTTCAATTTGCAGCCGGCTCTCGATCGCTTGCTCGAGAAGGGCAAGGTCATCTTCCGCCGCGCCTACTGCGACTGGTCGCGGTTCAAGGACGCCAAGGCGCACCTGCACGAGTTCGGTGTGGAGCTGGTCGACGTGCCTCCGTCGACGCGGGCGGGAAAGAACAGCGCCGACATGCGGCTGGTCATCGACGCGCTCGAGCTCTGCTACGCCCGCGAGCACATCGACACCTTCGTGATCGC
>CAZNCQ010000300.1:0-8736 GCA_964571275.1 uncultured Myxococcales bacterium | reverse complement strand
CAGTGCCGCAACGGCAAGCGCACCGGCTTCGCCGGCGTGCGCATCGCCGTCGAGATGGTCGACGAGAAGCTGATCCCCAAGGAGGAGGCGCTGCGCCGGGTCGAGCCGGAGGCGTTGAACCAGCTCTTGCGCCCGGTGTTCCTGCCGTCGGCCAAGAAGGCGGCCGTCGAAGAGGGGCGCCTGCTGGCCAAGGGCCTGCCGGCTGGCCCGGGCGCCGCGACCGGCAAGGTGGTGTTCTTCGCCGACGAGGCGGAGGCAATGGCCGCCAAGGGCGAGACCAACCTGATCCTGTGCCGCCACGAGACCAGCCCCGAGGACATCCGCGGCATGAACGCGTCGCTCGGCTTCATGACCGCGTTCGGCGGCATGACCAGCCACGCCGCGCTGGTCGCGCGGCAGATGGGCAAGGTCTGCATCGTGGGCTGTGATGCGCTGTCGTTCGACTACCACGCGCGCGTCATGCGCGTCACCACGGCGAAGGGCGAGGTCACGATCAAAGAGGGCGACTGGATCTCGATCGACGGCTTCGCCGGCGAGGTGATCCAGGGCCGCATCGAGACGACCCCGTCCGAGGTCATCCGCGTCCTCATCGAGAAGAACCTCGACCCGAAGGAGGCGCCGATCTACCAGACTTACAACAAGCTCATGACCTGGGCCGACGCCGCCCGCAAGCTGCGCGTGCGCGCCAACGCCGACCAGCCGGACCAGGCTGCCGCGTCGGTGGCGTTCGGCGCCGAGGGCATCGGCCTCTGCCGCACGGAGCACATGTTCTTCGGCGAGGGGAAGATCGGCCCGATGCGCGAGATGATCGTCGCCGAGAACGAGGCCGACCGGCGCAAGGCGCTGGCCAAGCTGTTGCCGCTGCAGCGCGAGGACTTCTACGGCATCTTCAAGGCTATGGCCCCGCGCCCGGTCACGATCCGCACGCTGGATCCACCGCTGCACGAGTTCCTGCCGCACGACGATGCGGGCGTGAAGGACCTGGCGCGCGCGACCGGCAAGAGCGTCGACGACATCCACGCGCGCATCGCGGAGCTCAAGGAGTCGAACCCGATGCTCGGCCACCGCGGCTGCCGTCTCGGGATCACCTATCCCGAGATCACCGAGATGCAGGCGCGGGCGGTCTTCGAGGCGGCCTGTGACCTGGCGGCCGAGGGCGTCAAGGTCTTCCCGGAGATCATGATCCCGCTCGTCGGAATCAAGAAGGAGCTCGACCTGCAGGCCGACCTGGTCCGCAAGACCGCGGATGCGGTGTTCGCCGAGAAGGGCAGGAAGGTCGGCTACACCGTCGGCACGATGATCGAGGTGCCGCGCGCGGCGATGACTGCCGGTGAGATCGCGCAGACCGCGGAGTTCTTCTCGTTCGGCACCAACGACCTGACCCAGACCACCTACGGCCTGTCGCGCGACGACGTGCCGCGCGTGCTGGCGGCGTACCTGCAACATGACATCTACCCGGTCGACCCGTTCGTCAGCGTCGACCGCAAGGGTGTCGGCGGTCTCATGAAGATGGCGGTCGCCGCGGGCCGCGCCGAGAAGCCGAAGCTGAAGATCGGCATCTGCGGCGAGCACGGAGGCGACCCGTCGTCGGTCGAATTCTGCCACGAGATCGGGCTCGATTACGTGTCGTGCTCCCCGTACCGGTTGCCCATCGCGCGCCTGGCGGCGGCGCAGGCTGCGCTCAAGGCAACCTAGACCGGCCCTCGGCCGGTCGAAGGACAAAATGCGGTTGGTGTCGGCGCTGATCGCGGTTGCAACTTGTGCGGCCGCGATCGGTTGCGGTCTGAACCAAGAGGGCATTGGTCCGCCCAACAACCAGATCTTCTTCCCAGGGGCCCTCCGAGTCGACCCAACCAATGGGCGGTGGCTCTACGTGGTCAATTCCAACGCCGACCTCCGCTACAACGACGGCACTCTGGTCGCCGTCGATCTCGATCTGGTCAGAAAGGATCACGACGCGGATGGGTTGTGGGGCGACTGTCCCGGCCCGAACTACATCTATGAGTCGACGTCGCCCGCATCGCCGCCGTCGGGATCACAGGCGATCTCCGGCTATTGCTGCTGGGACACGCTGGATCGCAACGTG
This sequence comes from uncultured Myxococcales bacterium, assembly GCA_964571275.1. Lineage (GTDB taxonomy): Bacteria > Myxococcota_A > Polyangia > Fen-1088 > Fen-1088 > DASRQZ01. Next base: position 6,650 of record CAZNCQ010000300.1, on the reverse strand, counting down.
CTCAACTGCGACGAGCGTAACTACATCAAGTCCGCGGTGAAGATCGGCAGCTTCGGCAGCGCCATCGAGGTGCAGCGAGTGACTCCGGGGACTGACCCGACGATGACCCCGGCGGCATCCCGTCTCTTCGTCGGTGTACGCGGGAACGCGTCGATCACCTGGGCCGATACCACTCGGCCGATCGACCCAATGGACGACACGCCGCCGGCGTTCGACTGTGCCGGCAGCCTCGCTCCCGACGGGTTCGTCGAGTGCGATACGAATCACCGCCTGGCCGACGAGCCCAATCCCGACAACGCGAATCCGGCGCCGGTGCTCCCCGACGAGCCCTACGCGCTGGCCATCGACGATTATCAGGACTTGCTCTACGTGGGCCATTTGCGCGCTGGCTTTTTGTCGGCCGTCAACGTGGTCGGGACACCGCCGACGATCATCGGCTCCTTCGGCAGTATCTTCCCAACCGACGTCAACGGCTCGGCTGGCGTGACATCCATCACTGTCACCGCTGTGGGCCTGAATGGAGGTCGCGCCTACGCGACTTCGCGCTTCCTGCCGCGTGCGGGCGCGTTCGCGCCGTTCACCACAGATCCGCCGCCCAATGGCCAGACACGCTACAGCCAGACGGATGCTGCGACCGACAACCCGAACGTGTTCCTGGCCAACGCGGGTGACGCATTCATCGCGCCGCTCGCCGGCTCGGAGACCCGCGGCATCCAGATCATCCCCGGGATCAATCGCACCTATCTGCTCCAGCGCACGCCTCCCGCGTTGATCGGCTTCGACACCCTGGGCGGGCAGAACGTCCCCTCCGACGTCACGGAGATCTGCCAGGGGCCGACGTTCCTGCACATGACCCCGCCCTACCGGCCTTCCAATTTCGATACCCGAGCGACCGACACCGACACGAACAAGCGGCTGTTCGTGACCTGCTTCGAGGCCGGCGAGATCTACGTCGTCGATCCGTACGTGCCGCAGATCATCTCGATCATCGAGGTGGGGCGCGGTCCCGCGGGCCTGGCGTTCTCGAACGAGCCGACGCCGCTGCGAGCGTACGTCGTCGGCTTCGGCGCCAACAACGTGTCGATCATCGATCTCGCCGACGGTCCCACGCAGTACCACGTGATCGAACGGATCGGCTTCCCGAGCCCAATGCCAAGATGAGGAACGTGCGTCGACTCAGTGCCTTCGCCGTCGCCGCGCTGGCGAGTGTCGTGCTGGCATCCCTGGCCTGCACGTCCACCCCGCCGCCGGTCTCGGTCCACAACCTCGAGCGACCGAGCGACATCGCGTTCGCTTGCGTCGGGTTGCTGTCCCCGGGTGGCGGCGCTGACGGCGGTGCGGACGCCGGCGCTGACAGCGGTGCCGACGCGGGCGCCGACGGCGATGCGGGTCCCGATGCCGGCGGACTGCCGACGGTGTCGGGGCGGCCCATGTACGAATGCAACAAGCCCGGCCAGTTCGATCCGCCGTTCGACGTCACCCGCCGCACGTTCGCATTCATCGCCAACAGCGCGCGCGGCGAGCTGTCGGTGCTCGACCTCGACAACTCGAAGCTGATCGATCTCGACCTCGCCAACCCGGAGACCAACGTCGCGCCGCTGGGAGTCCTGCCCGAGCAGATGTCGGCGAGCAACGATGGTTGCCGCATCGTGACCGCCAACCGCGGCTCGTGCGATCTGACGCTCGTCGACATCCCGACGCTGATGACCCCGGAGCTGGCTCTCGAGGGAAAAGTCACCGTTCCGTCGACGGGCCCGTCCACGGTGAGCCAGGAGATCGTCGTGCGCCGCGTGGTCAACGGCGTCCCCGACAAGCCGCTGCGCCTGAATCCGCAGGAGATCATGTTCCTGCCGCAGGACACCTCGGCGATCTTGAAGACGGCCAACCTGTGCGAGCGCGGCCTTCCGCACGCCGATCCGATCGGCTGGAACCCGACGCCGGGCCAGCCAGTCGAGACGCAGTGGAAGGCCCTGGTGACCTATCCGACCTGCAACCTGGTCGCGCTCGTCGACCTGCCGACGGGAAACATCGTCGACTCCATGAAGATCAACCCGGGCAGCGACGGCGTGAGCATCGCGCTCGAATCGACCGGCACCAACCCGGACTGCCCGGTAGAGGACTCTTGCGACGGCCGCGCCGCGCCCCCGGTCGCGGGTCCTGACGGCGGCGGCGCCGACGCCGGGGCGGAGGGCGGATCGACCGCCGACGCGAGCGCGCCGCCCGCAACCGCCGTGTCGAGCGATCCATTCGTGAATCCGAACGGCACGGCCCCGAGCTCCATGGCGATCCTGCCCACCGGCGAGCGCGTGTATGTCGGTCTCACGCAGGCGTCGTTCGTCGCCGCCATCGACGTCCAGCCCAATCACCTGGCGATCCCGTCGACGGGCGGCGGTATCAAGCTGCACGAGTCCGCGCTGGGCGCGAATGCGGTCCGGCTGTCGGTCGACCCCTTCCAGGGCACCAGCTCTCCCGGCCAGCTGGGAGGGTTCGTGGGCCAGGGGAGCAGCCGCCAGCGCCAGTATCTTTACGTGGTCGCGCGCGACGGAACCGTGCGCGTGGTCGACGTCAGCCCACGGACGCAGTTGCTCCCGGAGACCGAGTGTGACGTCAACGTCGATCCACGCTTCGTGCCGATCGCGTCGAGCGATCCGCTGGTGCCCGACCGCAGCGACGTCTGCTGGCCAACCGAGCCGCCCGACTTCGCGCACCGCCGGCCGCTCGTGCGCGGTCCGGGCATCAACTTGCCGTCGATCCCGCGTGACGTCACGTTCGCCGATCTGACGACTGGCAACCAGGAAGAGATCGTGCTCGACGGTTCCTATGCGTTCATCCTCACGGGCAGCGGCGCGGTCTACGAGGTCAACATCGCGCCGACGCTGCGGACGCTGCAGGTGTTGAACTCGGTCGCTTCCCCGGCGCCGCTGCAAGAGGTGCAGCCGCTGGTCAACTCGCTGCGCGACGAGAACATGATCACCTTCAACTCGAGCCTGGACCCGACGGTCGGTCCGGCGCGCGTCGATGTCGCGCCCACGCCGCCGCCGCTCGGGCCGCAGATCTCGGCGATCAACACGACGTCGCCCGACGACAACGCGACCAACATCACCTTCACGACCTTGCCGACGTACATCTTCTTCCCGCAGCAGATCTGCACGCGCACCAGCACCATGCCTCCCGCGGGGGCCAGCTGCGACTCGGCGTTGCCGATGATCCAGCCACAACGCCAAACCTGGAACGTGGCCTGGGAGGGCAATATCTTCGGTCCCAGCTTCTCCGGGCAGCTCAACCTGGATCCCACCACCAACGTGCTCACGTTGAAGGACGCGGGCGTCGATTTCTGCCAGGCCGGTGCTTTGCCCGGTGACTTCGTGACGCTCTTTGGCTGCACCGTCGATACGCAGTGCGGACCGGACGAGATTTGCGGGCACAGCCCGACCGCGCCCGACACCGCGGACGGTATACCGATCAACGGAATGTGCGTGCCGAACAACAATGCTTCGGCGATGCAGAACCAGCGTTTGATGGATTGCGCGCCCTTGCTCAACTCGCTCCGGCGCTACGACATCGTGGATGCCAAATCGACGTCGAACACGCCGTCGACGCTCACCTTGGTGCCCAAGCTCGACGAGATCGCCAGCGGAACGATAGGCATCTGTCGGACGGCCGCGCCTCCAAAGGCAGGGGTCCCGGCGATGAACGGCAATCCAGCGACGGCCGACACGCCTCCCATCGGGTGCACACCCTCGAGTTACGGGACACAGTCGACCTTTTCGTGCCTGGACGTCGATGGCTCGAGCCAGCTGCGCTGTGTGGAGATTTGTTCTCAGGACAGCGATTGCCGATCCGGGCGGACCTGCGTGACGTATGGGAATGGGACCGCCCCGTTGTTCAAGAGTGACCAGAAGGGCCCCCTCCGTTTCTGCGCCGAAGGGGCACCCTTGACCACCGATCTGGTCCAGAAGTGCGAGCTGGACCAGCTCGCCGCCTACCAGGTCGGCGCGGGCAACAGCTTCCTGGTGCAGGGGACCGCACCAGCGCCGTTCGTGCCGGGAATCGTCGATCCGACGACGTTCAGCTGCCTTCCGAATCCCGAACGCCTGGATCGAATCTCCTACTTCCAGACGGTCAACGGTGTGCGCACGTCGATCCCGAAGTGCACGAATGTGAACGCCGACATGCCGATCGAGACCACGCAGCCCGCCGACGACATTCAAGGCATCCTGCTCAAGATCATCCACGAGACACCGACCCCGAACCCGTGCCTGATCCGGTCGACGACGGCATCGTCGGCGCCGCAGCCGCCGGCACCGATCCCGCTCGACGCGCCCTATCGGGTGGTCTTCCAGAACCGGGAGATCCGCTTCATGCTCGTGGGCTTCGAGAGCCAGGCTGCCTTCGGAGATCCGATCACGTTCGACGTGCACGGCGGCTTCCTCCCCGACCAGGTCGTCATTCCGACGACCATCGACATCAACACGCCCAACCGGATCGTGGTCGGCCCACAGGATTCGCAGACCCAGGTCGCGGACCTGTCGGCGACGCACGAGCTGCCGTTCATGTTCGTCATCGACCAGCGGCGTCTCGGCAGCATCGCCGCCGGCGTGGGCGCGACCCGCGGGCAGATCTTGCGCATCAACCCGCGGCGCGCGACCACCACCGACACCAGCAGCCTGGTGCCGATCTACGACGACCCGGTGTCGACCAACAATCTCTGGCCGATCCAGTAGACGTCCGGCGGACGACCGCCGGCTTGCACCGGCTCTGGTCGGGCATGAACTTGACGTCCCGGCGCGAAGCCCTGAGACTACATGTAGGCAAATATGGCATTCAGTGCTCGAGAATCCGCGCGGTCGCTGCTGACCGCGGCCGTTTCCAAGCTGGTCGCCGACGGTGTCGTCCCGGCGCTGCCGGCCTCCATTTCGATCGAGAATCCCAAGCGTGCCGAGCACGGCGACTTCGCGTCGAACGTCGCCATGTCGCTGGCCAAGGGCGCCGGTAAGCCGCCGCGCGCGATCGCCGAGGCGATCGTCGCCCACCTGCAGATCGGCGGCGCGGCGCCGCTGGCCGAGGCGTCGATCGCCGGCCCCGGCTTCATCAACGTTCGTTTCTCGAACCTCTTCTGGCAGGAAGCGCTGAGCTTGATCCTGGGGGCGGGGGCGGATTGGGGTCGTCGATCGCCCAGCGAGCCGGGTGCGCCGCTGCCGCGGATCATCCTCGAGTACCTGAGCGCCAACCCGACCGGGCCGATGCACGTGGCGCACGGGCGCCACGCCGCCGTGGGCGACGCGCTGGCGCGCGTGCTGCGTTTCGCCGGCTACCCGGTGACCTGCGAGTTCTACGTCAACGACGCCGGCAATCAGGTGCAGATGCTGTCGCTATCGGTCTGGGCCCGCTACATGGATGCGGCGCGAGAGGCGGATCCGTCGGTCCCCGCGGTCGAGTTTCCGGAGAACGGCTACAAGGGTGGCTATGTCCGCGACTTCGGCCGCGAGTTGCTGGCCGCGGAGGGAAAACGTTGGATCGCGCCGGCGCCGCCCGCCGATCTCGCGCCGATCCGCCAGTTCGCGATCGATCGGTGCCTCGGTTTGATCCGCGCCACGCTGCAGCGGTTCGACGTGACGTTCGATTCGTGGCAGAGCGAGCGCGCGCTGCACGAGGCGGGCGACGTCAGCCAGACGTTGCAGGCGCTCGACGCCGCCGGTTACATCGATCGCCACGACGACGCCGTCTGGCTCAAGACCACGGCGCTGTGGGGCGACGACAAGGATCGCGTGGTCGTGAAATCCGACGGGCTGCCGACGTACCTGCTCGCGGACATCGCCTATCACCGCAAGAAGCTGGCGCGCGGTTTTCAGGAGCTGTGCGACATCTGGGGCTCCGACCACCACGGGCACATCGCGCGCATGCGCGCGGCGCTGAAGGCGTTCGGTGAGTCGCCCGACGTGCTGCGCGTGATCCTGATCCAGACGGTGAGCCTGCTGCGCGACGGCCACGAGGTGAAGATGGGCAAGCGCGCCGGCGAGTTCGTGACGCTCGACGACGTGATCGACGAAGTCGGGCGCGACGCCACCCGATACTTCTACCTGATGCGCCGGCACGATACGCCGCTGGAGTTCGATCTCGAGCTGGCCAAGCGCCAGTCGATGGATAACCCGGTGTACTACGTGCAGTACGGCCACGCGCGCTGCTGCGCGATCCTGCGCCGCGCGCGCGAGCTGGAGGCGCCGGTGCATGCGCTGTCGTCGGAGGTGACCGCGCGGCTGACGCTGGCCGAGGAGATCGCGATCCTGAAGCGCCTCGGCGACTTCCCCGACTTCGTCGCCGACGCGGCGGCGGCGCGCGAGCCACATCGGGTGACGACGTACCTGCACGATCTGGCATCCGACTTCCAGAGCTATTACACACGCCTGCAGAAGGTGCACGGCGACACGATCCTGCCGCAGGAGCGGCAGCGCACCGGCGACTGGCGCGCGACCTGGGACTGGCAGAAGACCGCGGCGCGCCTGGCCTGGATTCAAGCGATCGCGCACGTGATGCGCAACGGGCTGGCGCTGCTCGGCGTCTCGGCGCCCGAGACCATGGCGCGCGACGACGAGCGGGAGCGCGCCGCGCCGGACGAAGCCTGACGACGAAGCCTGACGACGAAGCCTGAC
>CAZNCQ010000299.1:0-8778 GCA_964571275.1 uncultured Myxococcales bacterium | reverse complement strand
ATTGGAAATCGTGTGTACGGAAACGTACCGAGGGTTCGAATCCCTCTCTCTCCTCTGCTGAACTGAAGTTGATCGCGTCCAGCCGTGATCGATAGCGCCACGTCCGTGCATGACAGCATGTGGTGTGCCGTTCGGCTGCCGTCCTGACGGTCCATCCCGGAACGGTGATAATGTGAGCTTCATTCCCTTCACTTGGATGGGTGTCGCCATGAACCGACTGGTCGTGTTCGGAGTCGCCGGCTGGATCGCCTTCGCGTGGCTCGGCGCCTGCCAGGGACCGGACGCGTTCTATAGAGGGCGCGACGGAGCGGTGACCGGTAGCGGCGGGCACATCGGGACCGGCAACGGCGGGAACCGCGGCAACGGCGGCAGTGGCGTGGGCGGCATTCGAGCCAGCGGCGGGAGCGGCGCGGGTGGCAGCGGTTTTGGCGGCAGCGGCCTCGGCGGACGCGGGATGGGCGGCGCGGGCGGTAATGGCGCCGGCGGCGCGGGAATGGGCGGCACGGGTGCGGGTGGCCGCACCTTCGACGCCGGCCAGAACTGCCTGACGGCGATTCAGATGGCGGGCTACTCGGCGGGCAGCGCACCGCCGTGCAGCGCCTGCATGGATCAGAACCACACGTCGTTCGAGACGAATTGCAAGATGATGATCGACTGCATGGCGGCGAAGCCGCAGCCGTGTGTCGGCGGCTGCGAGCTCGACTGCTTCAACCACTCGAGCGGCAGCGGTCCGCTCCAGGGTTGCGTCGATGCACTGCTGACCGCCGGCGGTTGCCAGTAGCCGCCTTTTTCGCGCGCGGCTGTGATCGCACACCTTGACGACCGGGCCGGATCGGCGCTACACGGTCACTCCGTTATGATAATGAGAATGAATATCAGTTTCACGAAGCGGGGCGGCGCGCGCCGCGCGCCGGCGTTCGCGGCAGGCTGCGTCGCGATCCTGGCGATGCTCGCGGCTGCCCGCGCCGCGCGCGCGCAGCCGATCGTCGAGCTGCCGGCCGACTCGGCCCAGGGCCCGGCCACGGCGCTGCCGCGCGAGACCGCCGTCGAGAATGCGCTCGGCCGGGGCGGCATCCTGCAGGGCAGCGCCTTCGGCGGCTACGGCGAGCTGACGCTGAACGCCCCCGGCAAGTACGTGCTGGATTCACCCCCCGAGGCGACGATCGATCTGCGCCGGTTCGTGCTGTTCTTCGGCCACAACTTTTCCGACCGCCTGCGCTTCTACTCGGAGTTCGAGGTCGAGCACGCGGTCTCGTCGGCGGGCGACCGCGGCGAGGCCGAGGTCGAGCAGGCTTATCTCGACGGACTGGTCAGCCGGCGCATCAGCCTGCGCGGCGGCCTGATGATCATGCCGGTCGGCATCATCAACGTCTATCACGAGCCGCCCACGTTCAACGGCGTCGATCGGCCCGCGGTCGACACCTACGTCGTCCCGACGACCTGGCGCGAGCCGGGCGTGGGCATCTTCGGCGAATTGCGCGAAGGCGTCCGCTACCAGCTTTACGTGGTGAACGGCTTCGACGCGAACGGATTCACGGCGGAGAGCGCGCTCCGCGAAGGCCACCAGGAGGCGCAGTTCGCGCACGCCGGCGACTGGGGCGGCGTCGCCCGCCTCGACTGGGAGCCACGCCTCGGCACGATCTTCGGCGGCTCGGCGTACTACGCGACGTCGGGCAACAGCCTGACCAGCACCGTCGGCAAGGTGCCGGTCACCCTCCTCGAGGCCGACGCGCGCACGCGCATCGGCGGCTTCACCGCGCGCGCCGAGGTCGCGTTCCTGTTCATCGGCGACGCGGCCGGGCTCGATGCCGCCCAGCGCGACGCCGCGGTGGCCGCGGGCGCGGCTGCGCCCGACCCGGTGGCGTCACAGTCGCGCGGCGGCTACGTCGAGGCCGGATACGACATGCTGCGGGTCCTCGCGCCGGGGAGCGATCAGTCGGTGACGCTGTTCGGGCGCTTCGACTACGCCGACACGCAGGCGTCGGTGCCGGCCGGCTTCGTCGCGAATCCAGCGTTTCGGCGCACGATCTACACCGCCGGCCTCACCTACCGGCCCATCATGCAGATCGCGCTCAAGCTCGACTACCGCCGCCACGTCTTCGGTGAGGGTCCGGGCGGCAACGAGATCGCCGCAGCGATCACCTGGATGTTCTGAAGCGAGGACAGGACGGACGAAACGACCACGATCACGTCTACGTGATCGTGATCGTGAGTGAGGACTGGGCCGGGACTTGCGCTAGTGGCGGGGCGGATCTTTCTTCAGCTTCAGCTGCAGCGTTCGTCGCGTGATCCCGAGGCGGCGCGCGGCTTCGGACACGTTGCCGCCGACGTCGGCGAGGATGCGCGTCATGTGCTCCCACTCGGCGCGCGCCAGGCTGGGTGGCGGATCGGCGGCGCGGGCGCCGTCGCCCGATGCCGATCGCGCCGCCTTCTGTCCGAGCAGCGCGGCGATGATCTCGTCGGCGTCGGCGGGCTTGCTCAGGTAGTCGTGCGCGCCGCGGTGGAGGGCGTCGACCGCCGACGCGATGTTGCCGTAGCCGGTGAGGACCACGATGCGCGTCTGCGGATCCAGCGCGTGCAGGTCCTTGACCAGCTCGAGCCCCGACGGGCCGGGCATCTTCAGATCGACGACGGCGAACGCGGGCACACGCGCGCGCGCTGCTTCCATCGCGGTCGCGTGGCTCGACGCGGTCACCACGTCGTAGCCGCGGTCGCGCAGCGCACGGCCGAGCCGCTCGCGAAAGGTCTCATCGTCGTCGACGAGCAAGAGAGGCGGGCGCGCCGTCACTCTTGCGGCTCCGGCAACGGGACGCGCACGATCGCCGTGGTGCCGCGGCCCAGGTTGGAATCGAGCCGCAACGATCCGCCGATGCGCTCGACCACGCTGCGCGCGAGGAACAGCCCCAGGCCCATGCCGCGCCCGAGCGGCTTGGTGGTGAAGAACGGCTCGCCGACGCGCTCGAGCACCGCGCGCGGCATGCCGGGGCCGTGATCGGCGACGGCGAAGTCGATGGCGCCGTCGCTGCGCCGCACGATCAGGTCGACCGCCGCGCCCGCGGGCGAGGCGTCCTGCGCGTTCTTGAGCACGCCGCGGATCGCTTCTGCGATGGCGCGCGCCGGCACGTGCAGGCTCACCGCGGAGAGCTCCGGATCGACGTCGGCGCGCACCGCGATCTCGGTGCCCAGGCCCGCGAGCGAGCCGGCGACCAGCTCGTCGACGGTCGCGGGCGCGAGCCGTTCCCCGCGCATCTCACCTGCGTCGACGCACATCCGCTCCAGGATCGCGCGGCAGCGCTCGACCTGCTCGCGCACCAGCTTCACGTCGTCGGCGATGTGGCTCGGCGTACCAGTCTCGCTCGCCGGCTGCGCGACCGCGCGCTCCAGCTCCTTGGCGACGACGGCGATCGTCGCCAGCGGCGTCGACAGCTCGTGGGCTGCGCCCGCCGCCAGCGTCGCCAGCGCCGCCAGCCGCTCCTGGCGCGCCACCAGGTTGCGCGACGCTTGCAGCTCGCCCTCGCGCTCGGCGAGCGCGCGGCGAACGCGGTGCAGGAAGTAAACGATGAACGCCGCGCCGACGCCGAACGCGATCCACATTCCCTGCAGGTGCAGGCGCATGTGCTCGGCGTGCGAGTCGCCCAGCTCCAGCGGCTGGTGCCAGAAGAACAGGGTCGCCGACGCCGCCAGCGACAGCGCCACCAGCGCCCAGGTCCACCGCGATCCCAGGATCACCGTCGCGAGCGCGATCGGCACCAGGTAGAGAAAGCTGAACGGGTTCATCGGCCCGCCCGTGAAGTACAGCAGGCCGCTGAACACCAGGATGTCGAGCACCATGGTCGCGCCCAGCCACGAGCTTCGGATCACCAGCCCCGGCGGGCGCAGCTGCCAGGCGATGCTGGTCAGCAGCGAGATCGCCAGCAGCACGAACAGCGAGCCGATCGGCAGCGGCGACCGCATCACGTAGCGGACGAAGACGATCGTCAGCAGCTGGCCGGCAAGCGAGCCCCAGCGCAGTCGCAGCAGCCAGGGGAGGTTGGTCTCGTTCTGACCGCCCTCCGCAGCCGGCTCGCCGATCGCAGGCATGGCCTAGACGGTATCAGGTTCCGCGGGCGGCCGCCTTTCGCCGCCTGCATCAAATTTTCGCGGCGGGGGCCGCGACGGGCGGGCGCCTACTCGTGCATCGCGTCCAGGTCGGCCGTGCCGTCGTCCGAAGGGTAAGCGTCGGCTTCCTGGTGCCGCACCCACAGGCCCAGCATGACGCCCGCCAGCACGGTGGTGGCGACGATCGCGGCGACGACCTTGCGATCGCGCGCCTGCGTCTGGCGACGGATGTCGCGGATGCGCAGCCCCGCTCTGACGCCGCCGAGCAGCAGCACGAAGAGGATCACTTTCAGCGCCACGACCACCGCGCCCTGAAACAGCATCCACAGGTGACCCTGCGCGATGACCGCGATCTGCAGCGCCGTGAAGATCGACAGCGCGATCACCGACGCTGCCAGCGGACGCCACAGCGACAGCAAGCAACAGCCGCCGAACAGGCCCACGCCGAATCCGGCGGTCAGCAGCGTCGGCGCCGGCGCCTCCAGCGACGCCAGCAGCAGAAAACACATGGCGAAGATCGCCGTTGCCACGCCCAGCGCCACGCGCGCCTGGCGCACGTGCGGCTTGAGCTTGAGCTCGAGCTCGGCGAACTGGCCGATGTCGATGGGCGCGCCGCAAGTCGGGCAGAGGGCCGTCCCCTCGTCCACCGCCCCGCCGCAACCCAGACACTTTTCGGTGCCTACCGGAATCTCGCGGTAACCCATTCCCGAAGGCTAGCACAGGCCCTGCGTACCAGATCCAGTCGGCTGCGCTGATTTTCTCAGTCGATTCTCAGCTTGCCGAGCAGGCGCGGCGAGGCGCTGAGCACGGTCAATGCAACGCCCGCCAACGTCAGGCCGGCGCCCGCCAGGAACGTCGGCCGGATGGGATCGCCAAAGATGAGCACGCCGCCCACCACGGCGAACAGAACGGTGAGCTGCGAGATGATGCCCGCGGTTCCGCCGCCGACGTGGCCGAGCGAATACGACATCACGACCTGGCCGCCGACGCCCGCGGAACCCATCAGCGCCAGCAGCAACCATTCGTGCGAGGTCGGCCGTACCCAGTGGCCCAGCGGCGGTGTGATCATGGGCAGGCTCAGCAGCGAGCCGAGCGTGGTGAACGAGAAGAAGACCGACCAGGCCGTCTCCGAGGGCTGGCCATCGCCGAGGTCGCGCCGCGCCGCGCGCACGGAGGTCACGGCGATGCCCGAGGTGATCGCCGACACGACGCCGAGGATTTCGCCGAAGAGCTCGCTGGCGCCGTTCGCGTGCAGATCGCGCGCGCGCACGCCGATGATGAGCGCGACCCCGGCCAGCGTCAGCGGCAGCGCCGACAGCGCGGCGCGCGACGGACGCTCGTCGATGAGCAGCCAGGCGAAGAGCATGGTGTAGATGGGCTGAGTCTGGTTCAGCAGCGTCGCCACGCCGACCGGCACGCGCTCGATGCAGGCGAAGTAGCACATGACGGCGATGCCGCCGAAGAAGCCGCGCGCAACCAGCCAACCCCAGCGGCGCGGGCGGATCACCGCTTGCCCCGCGGCGAACAGCGACAGCGTGACGGCGACGCCGATGACGAAGCGAACCAGCGCCGCCTGCGGCCCCGGGATGCGCGTCGCGACGCTCTTGGCGGCCACCGCCATCACCGCGAACAGCAGCGACGACGCGCAGAGCGCGAGCGCCGCGCCGGTGGATCGCGAGCGGCTCAGGGCGGCGTGCCTTCGGTGCTGAGCGTGACCGGCGAGATCCAGAGCTCGGGTGGCGCCGCGGCCGCGGGTGCGGCGTTCGCGGCCGTCGCCGTGAGCCGCGCGCGCAGGACGAGCGGGCCGCCCGCGTGGACGAGCGTGCCGTGCAGCGGTGACCGGCCGGTCGTCGTGGCGTCGGGTGCGTCCGGCACGGGTCCGCTCGGCGGGACCACGGCACGGGCGATCGGCGTGGCCGCGGCGGTGTCCGCGTCGAGCTCGAAATCGAGCGTGGTTCCGGCGGCGAGATTGAAACCTTCGACCTCGCCGTCGAGGCGATAGCGAGCGGGCGGAAGCGCGGTGACGACGATCTCGGCGGCAACGGCTTCGGGCGGCGCCGCGCCCGATGGCGCGAGCGTCAGCCGCACGCCGTTCGGCGCGCCCGACACCGGCGAGGGACCGCGCGCCTCGCCGCGGCGCCGCCACTTCGCAAGGTGCGCTCTGCCGTCGATGATCCAGACCGTCGCCGCCCAGCGGTGCGACGCGCGCAGACGCACACCCGCCTCGCTGATCGCCGGCGCCGCCACGAACATCGCCGCCGCGACCAGCGCCGCCAGCCCGAGCCGCGCCGCCGCGCGCGCGACCTGGGTGCGCGGCCCGCCACCGGCAGCGGCGCGCGCGACGATCCAGAGCCGTCGCAGCGCGAACGCCGCCAGCGGAAACGCCATCATCTCGATCGGCACGCGGTAGCGGGGCTCGGCGAAGAACGCGCTGTAGGTCGCGGTCAGCGCCAGCTGAAACGGGATCAAAACCAGCAGGCGCCAGCGGCGCTCGGCGAGCGCGAGCGCGACGCCCGCCGCGTAGAGCGCGCACAGCCCGTACCAGAATCCGTCGGCGATCGCGTTGGCCGCCTCCATGCGCGGCGCAAACCAGCGCGCGGGCGCGCCGACCAGCACGCCCGGCCGTCCGATCGGCCAGTACAGCAGATGCCACTCCGACCAGAACAGGCGCTCGGCTTTCAGGATCACCAGCCCCAGCGCGTAGCGCGGCTCGAAGCGCGTCCAGTCCTTGGCGAGATCGAACGCCAGTCGATCGGTCTCGGCGTGTGGCTCGTCGAGCACGGTGCGCCCGGTGAGGTCCTTGAACATCTGGTTCAGCGCGCGCGTGTAGGTCCCCTCGGAGTTGGGGTTCGCGCCGATGAGCGCGGTGATGCCGCCGTGGTCGTCGGTGAACTTCAGCGTGCCGTGCTGGCGCTGGTTGCGCACCGCCCAGGGCAGCAGCACCACCAATGTCGCGGCCGTGGTCAGCGCCGTGAGCAGCGCCGCCTGGCGCCAGCTCTTGCGCCCGCGCCGCACGGCCCAGTAGAGGCACGACATCAGCGTCAGCGGCAGCGCCACCGCGCGCACGTACGCCGCCAGGCCCATGAGCGCGCCGAAGCCCATCGCGGCGGCGATGGGGCGCCGCTCGCCCCACGCCACCAGCGCCCAGAGCGCGAGCAGGATCAGCGCCGCCGCCGGCACGTCGGTGCCGACCACGCTCGAAAGCGCCACGCCCGCCGGCCACAGGGCGTAGAGCAACGCCGCGACGACCGCGGTCGGGCAGGGGCAGATCACGCGGCGCGGAGCCGCACCGTCGCCGTCGCGGTCCGAGACGTCGAAATCGGCGAGGCGCGCGGTGATGCCGAAGATCGCGGCGGTGGCCAGCGTGCTCAGCACGACGCCGATCATCTTCTGCGCCATCAACTCGCCGCCCATCGACGCCACGCCCGCCAGCATCAGGACGAACCCCGGCATGTAGATGAACCCGTGGTCGAGCGAGCCGAACTCGAGCAGGTAGTTCGCCGATTCGCGATAGGTCGCGAAGTCGCCGACCGGCACGGTCGGCACCGCGAGGACCCACGCGAAACGCGCCAGAAACGCCAGCGCGACCAGCGGGACGCCCCAGCGCCAGCGCGTGGCCCACGCTCCCGCGACAGCGGCGTGCGCCTCGAGCGACGGACTTTCCTGTGGCTCAGTCAAGGGCACAAAACATACTCGACCTGGGCGGGGCGGTCGGCGGTCAATTCAGGCTCGGCGCGACCGCAATAAAATGGTACTTGTCCCGGGGCTCATGAGCATCATCCCGTTCAAGCGGCTTCTGTGCGCCAACCGCGGCGAGATCGCGATCCGCGTGTTCCGCGCGTCCACCGAGCTCGGGTTCCGCACGGTCGCGATCTTCTCCGAGGAAGATCGCGTGCACCTGCACCGCTACAAGGCGGACGAGGCGTACCTGGTCGGCAAGGGGCTGGAGCCGGTCGCGGCCTATCTGGCCGAGGACGAGATCGTCGAGCTGGCCAAGCGCCACGAGATCGACGCGATTCATCCCGGCTACGGCCTGCTGTCCGAGCGAGCGTCGTTCGCGCGCAAGTGCCGCGACGCCGGCATCGTCTTCATCGGCCCGACGCCCGAGGCGATCGACGCGCTCGGCGACAAGATCGCGGCGCGCAAGATCGCCGAGGCCGCCGGCGTGCCGGTCGTGCCCGGCACGGCCGAGCCGCTGCGCACGCTCGAGGCCGCGCGCGCCTTCGCGGACAAGGCCGGCTACCCGGTGCTGGTCAAGGCGGCCGCCGGCGGCGGCGGCCGCGGCATGCGCGTGGTGCGCTCGGCCGCGGACCTCGGCGAGGCGCTCGAGCGCGCGCGCTCGGAGGCGAAGAAGGCGTTCGGCGACGACTCGGTGTTTCTCGAGAAGCTGGTCGTGCGCCCGAAGCACATCGAGGTGCAGGTGCTGGCCGACAATCACGGCAACCTCGTGCACCTGTTCGAGCGCGACTGCAGCGTGCAGCGCCGCTATCAGAAGGTCGTCGAGTACGCGCCCGCGTGGTCGCTGCCGCTCGCGCTGCGCGCGCGGCTGGCCGAGGACGCGCTCAAGATCGCGCGGCAGGCGCACTACACCAACGCCGGCACCGTCGAGTTCCTGGTCGCCGAAGACGGCAGCCACTACTTCATCGAGGTCAACCCGCGCATCCAGGTCGAGCACACGGT
>CAZNCQ010000298.1:1428-8840 GCA_964571275.1 uncultured Myxococcales bacterium | reverse complement strand
GGGCCGCGGGATCGTCAGCGCAGCGTTGATGATATTTCGAGAGCGGTGCACTAGGCTGACGTCCAACGATGTCAACCAACCCGTCTGCGCGCCTGATCCTGTACGGCAATGCGACCTGGAACAGCCCGTACGTGCTGTCGGCGTTCGTCGGGCTGACCGAAAAGAAGCTGCCGTTCGACGTGCGCGAGGTGGCGCTGCACGAGGGGGCACAGCGATCGTCGGACTACGTGCGTACGTCGTTCACGGCGCGCGTGCCCGCGCTGGTCGACGGCAGCTTCTCGTTGTCCGAGTCGAGCGCGATCATCGAATACCTCGAGGACAAGTGGCCCGCGCCCGCGCACGCCGCGCTGCTGCCGCGCGATCTCGAACAGCGCGCGCGGGCGCGCCAGATGATGGCGTGGGTGCGCAGCGATCTGATGCCGATCCGCGAGGAGCGGTCCACAGAGTACGTCTTCTATCCGCACGACGGCTTGCCGCCGTACGCGCCGCTCTCGGCGCAGGCGCTGCGCGCCGTCGACAAGCTCGTCAGCGTCGCCGAACGCGTCGTGCCCGCCGACGCCGGCCCGCTCTTCGGCGCGTGGTCGATCGCCGACACCGACCTCGCGATGATGCTGCAGCGGTTGGTGAGGACACACCAGCCGTTGCCCGCGCGCGTGCAGGCGTTCGCCGAACGCGAATGGCAGCGGCCGTCGGTGCAGGCATTCGTGAACGCGCGCCGGCCACCCTTCCGGCCCGTCCTGTCCTGATGAGCAACAGCCGGGACGCAATCGGAATCAGGGCGAAGCCGGCGGATAGAATGCGACGCCGGTGACCGCGACGCTGCCGTTGATGCCGGCGACGACCACCTTGTCGCTGGCGGCCAGCGCCGACACGACGGCGGTGGCCTCGGCGTTGTTGGGGCTGGTCATCGGCGCCCAGGGCAAGACCGCCCCGGACGTGGCATCCACCGCGGCGAGGCCGCCGCGCGGCTGTCCCGCGACCTGCGTGAACCTCCCCCCGAGATAGACGATGTTCCCTTGCACGGCGAGCGACTGCACCGACGACGGACCGCCGTTCCCGGTCGCGACCACCGGTGCCCAGGGCAGGAGCTCGCCGGTGGTCAGATCGAACGCGGCCACGCTGTTGCGGGGCTGTCCGGCGATCCTCAAGAAGCCTCCACCCACGAAGAGCTGGTTTCCGACGACGAGCAGCGCGCTGACCGAGCCGTTCGGAAGCGGGTTCCACTGCGTCAGGGCGCCCGTGGTCGCATCCATGGCGGCCAGGAGCCCGCGCGTGCCATTGCTGCCGTTCGACAAGGTGAAGGTGCCGCCCGCGTAGACCGTATTGCCGCTGATTGCGAGGGCCATCGGCCAGCCGGGGACGTAGGTGTCGTTGGGCGCCCAGCTCTTCAAGGCGCCCGTCGTCGCGTCGACCGCGGCGAACTGGTTGCGCGTCGTTCCG
This sequence comes from uncultured Myxococcales bacterium, assembly GCA_964571275.1. Classification (GTDB taxonomy): domain Bacteria; phylum Myxococcota_A; class Polyangia; order Fen-1088; family Fen-1088; genus DASRQZ01. The sequence continues at coordinate 7,400 of CAZNCQ010000298.1, read as the reverse complement.
CCGATGGTCATGAAGATGCCGCCGACGTACAGGGTGCCGCCGCCCACCGCCACCGCGATCACCGCCGCATCTCCGTGGGGCAACGACGACCGGGACATTCCCGTGACCGCGTCGAGGGCCTGCAAATCGCCGTTGCCGATGTCGAGACCGGCGTAGACCAAACCATCGCTCACCGCCAGTGAATTCACGAATGGAAAGACCTGCGGCGCCCAGGCCGGCATGTTGGAGAGCGTCGTCTCGTCCAGCGCCGCGACGCCGGCCGGAAACAGCGTCGACGTCGAGCTGGAGAAGAATCCGCCGACGTAGATGACGCCGTTGCTGATGACGATCGACCGCACCGTCGAGACGGTCGGCACGAACGCGCGCGTCGCAGGACCGGGCGGTTGCGCGTCGGCGCTTCCGGCATCGTTGCCCATCCCGCCGTCGATACCGCTCCCGCCGATGCCGGACCCTGCGCCGCCCTCGCCGATCGCGCCCCCAACACCCGACACTGCGCCGCCCGCGCCCAGCGAGCCGCCAACGCCGGCAGCGCTGCCACCGACGCCCTCCGTGCGACGACCGTCGCCGCCGGTTCGACCGCAGCCGCTGGTCGCGAACGCCAGCGCCAGCCCAAACCTCACGAGCGCCCCCGCCCAGGGTCGAAATTCCCGTCCCATCCTATCGCAAAGTGATGTCCGCGACGCGGTCCAGCTCACAATTGCGACACCGCGCCGCGCGACGGCAATGATCGCGGCCGGCTCTTGTCCGAGCTCAGGGCGGCGGCGTGAAAAACTCGACGCCGGTGGCGGTAGAAGTGACGGTTGCGCGAAGTGCTCGCCACCGTCTGGAAGCGCCCACCGAAATACATCGTGCCGCCGCCGAGGGCCAGCGCGTTGACGCCGCTGTTCGCGACCGGGTACGACGACGTCGTCTGCGCGCCGGTCACCCGATCCAGCGCCATCAAGTTGTTGACGCCCGGGCCGATGTCCAGCGACGCGTAGACCAAACCGTTTGAGACGACGATGTCGTCTATGTATGGCTGGAACTGGGGCTGCCAATCGACCTTGGGGAGGAGCGTGGCCTCGTCCAGGGCGACGATGCCTTCGGCGGGCAACTGCGTGAACGCTCCGCCCCCGCTGATGAGACTACCGACGTAGATCACACCGCTGTCGATCGCGATCTTCTGGATGTATCCGGGGGCGGTGTAGGACTTGAGCGGTTGTAGAGGTGCCGCCGCGCCTCCGGCGCCGGCGTCGTCGCCGGCGCCACCGTCACCGCCGACCCCCGGTGAGTCACCGCCCGTGCCCGACGAGCCTGCGCCTCCCGAGGTGCCACCCACGCTGCTCGACGAGCCACCGCTGCCGCCGGAGCCCGCACCGCCGGAGCCGGAGATCGCGCCGCCGATACCAGTCTCACCGCCGGCGCCTGCAGCGGGGCGGGCGCCATTCCGGCCGCAGCCCAGGACCGCAAGGAAACACGCGCATCCCACGCGAGCACGCGCCATCGCCCACCGTCCCGCATTCCCGGTCATCTGGGAACGAGGTGATGGGGGCAGTGCAGGTCAGCTCAAGAATCGATGAAGGGGACGCGGCGCGCCGTCTGCCGCCCGCGGCCCCTCCTCCGAACAATGCGCGCTAGGCTAGTCCGCGTCGCGGTTGTCGGCGACCTCGCGGCCCTGGCGGTGCGCGCCCATCATGGCCGGATAAGGCTTGCGGCCCATCAGGCCTTTCCAGATCACCTTGTTGAACTTCGCTGGCGGTACGCGGTCGGCGTCCGAGAAGTCGAAGCCGGCGGTCTGCTTGGCCCAGTAGCGCGCGTCGTGCTTCGGCTTGACGACCGGGCCGCGCGCGTACTTCACGCCCAGCCCACCCGGCGCCTGCGCGACGGTCGTCGTCGACAGCACCGTCGACGCCTCGGCGGTGTAGCTCCAGTCGCCGCCCAACCGCGTGTCGAACACGTCGATCATCGGCCGCTGGAACGCGGTGTTCAGGTTGATGTGCGGCGTGCCGAGGAGGTCCTCGATGGTGCGCAGCACGTTCACCTGGCTGTAGTGCGTGCTGACGACAGCGGCCTTCTTCACGTAGGGGCCGACCATGTACGTCGTCGCGCGATGCGAGTCGACGTGGTCGGGGCCGTCCTGGCAGTCGTCCTCGGTCACGATGATCAGCGTGTCCCGGGCGAAGCGGCTCTGGGACACCGCCTGGACCAGGCTTCCCACCGCCAGGTCGTCGTCGGCCTGCTGGGTCTCGGGCGTGTTCACGCCGCCGAGCGCGCTGCCGAAGTTGCCCATGTGATCGTGGCTGACGCGAACCATCGACAGGCTGGGCAGGTTGCCCGCGGCGACGTATTGATCGAACTCGCGCTTCCACTCGTTGTAGCGCCACAGGTCGGGATAGTTCTGGTCGTACCCGCGGAAGTACACGTCGGTCAGCGAGGCCAGCGGCGGATCGAGCGGCGCGACCTGAACGATGCCGGCCGTGAACGGATCACGCACCGGCGCCGCGATCGTGCCGATGCTGCCGATGTTGTTGGTGTGGAAGCCATAGTTGCGCACGGTCCCACCCGCCTGCAGCACGGCGTTGAAGATGTAGCCGTCCTGCTCGCCGAACGTCGCATCCGCCGACGCGTGGTTGCCCGTGCCGGTCAGGACGTTGGCGGTGCCGCCCGGCAGCGCCGCCGTCGCCGTCGAGTAGTTGGTGGTGCCCGCAACGCCCGACGCGGCATCGCGCTCGGCGACCGTGGCCAGGTTGACCGCCACGTTGCGGTTCATGCCCTCGGACTCGTACGACAGGCCGCGGTTCACGAACGCATAGTTGATCTGCTGCGTGATGGTCTCGGTGTTGGTCACGCGGCCCTGCAGCGCCCACGACCAGCCGTCCATGCTGCCGTCGCCGGGGTCCATGAAGTTGTCGAGCGTGACGAACTGGTTGGCGATGTTGTGGAAGTTCGGCGTGATGCTCGCGCCGAACTGGGTCAGCGTGCTGTCGCCGTTCGAGCCGTTGCCGAGATCGCCGAGGATCTGATCGAACGTGCGGTTCTCTTTCACGACGTAGATGACGTGCTTGATGTGCTTGCGCAGGAAGCGCACCACGCGGCCGTCGCGATCGTCGTTGTCGTTCTTGTAGAAGTTATTGTCCGCGACCTTGCGCGTGAGGCGATCCAGCTCCCAGTCCTCGGGCACGGGCGCGCTGACCAGCGACGCGCGCTCGAGCTGAAATTGATACTGGTTGCTGGCGCGAGCGAGAGCGGCCGCGAGGGTGTTGCCGCCGATGTACATGAACGCCGTGATCGCCGCGGTGTTGCTGGACAGGTGACCCGGGTTGGGGCCGGTCACGCTCTTGCCGTTGACGATGTACATCGTGCGGCCGTTGGCGCTGAAGGTGATGTCGTGCGGCTCGTAAGCGGTCGGGATCAGGCCGGCCACGCGGTAGGCGTGATCGCCCTGCAGCGGAATCACCGCGATCGAGTTCGAGCCGGAGTTGACCGCGTAGAGCGCGCGGCCGTCGGGCGACAGCGTCACCGCAAAGGTGGCGGCGCCGGTCAGACGGGTGCGCGGGCGGGGATCGTCGTAGTCGCGATCGAAGTCGTGGCCGTCGCGGTCGGACGACAGAAGGTCGGCCGGGCCACGCGCGTCGATCTTGGCGACCACGCGGTTCGAGACGGTGTCGATCACCGCGACCTGGTCGGCGTTGTCCTCGGCCACGAACAGGTGCGTGCGGCTCAGGGTCATGCCCAGGGCGTTGCCGTCGAGCGGAATGCGCGCGATCAGGCGGCCCGCCATCAGCGAGCTGATGTCGATGACCACGACCTGGCGGTCGCGGTCCGACGAGACGTACGCGGTGTTGCCCTTGATGGCCACGGCGAAGGGGAACGTGCCGCCGACGCCGCCGCTGGTTCCTTCATTGCCGGCGAAGAACGGGCGCAGATCGTGCTCGTAGCGGATGGTGCCCGTCGCCGTGTCGATCACGCTGATCGAATCGTTGTAGTTGTTGGCGACGACCAGCGTGCGGCCGTCGGCCGAGATGGCCAGGCCGGCGGCGTTCGGGCTGACGCCGATGCCGATGCCCTTGCTGGCGTGGCCGAGCGCGATTGTCGCGCTCAGAGCCCATGACCCCGAGGTCCTGGTGTACGCGTAAATCGCGTCATCACGCCCGCCCGCCGCGTAGAGCGTGCTGCCGTCGGGCGAGAACACCAGGCCGACGTGCGAGTTGGTCTGCTGGATCACCTGCGTCAGCACCGGCGCTTCGCGGTGCGCGCCGCTGGCGTCGTAGAGGAAGATGAACTGCGTGGACGCCGGCGTGTCGAGGGTCCCGTCGGCCTTGTAGAGCGAGTTCTGGCCCGCGCACAGCACCGCCAGGGTCGCGCCGTCGGGGCTGAGGCGCGAGCGCACAGCCTCGCCCGCGATGAAGTCGGGATAGGCTGCGAGGCCTGGGTTCAGGAACTGCTGGACCGCGCCGCGCGGGGCCATGGGCGTGATGAACTGACCGGTCGCGAGTTGCATCGGCATCGCGCCACCGTCGGCGCGCGCCTGAATGGAAAGGGCTACGGCACCAACGGCGATGCCATATCGAGCGGTACGGAGAAGCGTGCGATTCGTCGTCATCGTCTATCCTCCCGGGAGATGCGCGCAGACCACGGGCACTCGGTCAGGGAATCTACGGTGAGGCGTGCCGCGCATCGTCACGTTTGTGCGACGCTTCGGGAGCGGAACCGATCCGGCTCGTGATCGCGATCGGCCCGACGGCGGACGAAGCGCGTGGCGGCCCGAATGCATCGGGATTGACGATGGATCGCGGTGCTCCTAGCGTCGGCCATCGACGATGTCCGACCACCAGAAAGCCGATGCGTCGGCAAACGAGTTCGCCGAGCTGTTCCCCGCCGTCTACCTGCGCTTCCACCGGCGCGACGCCAAGCGAGATGCGCTGCCGGCCGCCTCGCGCGCGATCCTGCAGCACCTGACCGTCGCCGGGCCGGTGGCCGTCGGCGAGATGGCGCTGCACGTCCAGCGCGCGCAGTCGGTCGTCAGCGAGGTGGTCGATCACCTGGAGCGAGACGGCCTGCTCGAGCGGGTGCGCGATCCGCGCGACCGGCGGCGGGCGCTGGTCTGGCTCACCGAGGCGGGTCTGGCCTACCTCGAACGCGATCGCGACGTGCTCTCGCGCGAGCTGCTCGCACGAGCGATGGCGCGGATGACACCCGCGACACGCGCCGCGCTGTTGCGCGGAACCCGCGCGCTGATTCGTGCCGACGCCGGCGCGCCGACGCCGGCGCTGCCGACTCATCAACGACCGCGACGAAGGAGGACGTCATGACCGCGACCACGAGCCACGCCTGCGAGAGCTGTTCGATGCCGATCGAGACCGGACGCTATTGCCAGCACTGCACCGACGAAGGAGGCCAGCTACAGCCGTTCGACGAGCGCTTCGAGCGCATGATCGCCTGGCAGCAGCGACGGACGCCGAACGCGTCGCGCGCCGAGCTCGAGCGCGCCACGCTGGCGTTCATGGCCAGGATGCCGGCGTGGAAAGACCACCCGCGCGTCCGCGGCGGCGTCTAAAATGCGCGCATGGCCTGGGTCAAAGTTCCGCCGGAACACCATCCGATCTTCGTCGATGCGTTGCCACGGGACCCGCGGATCGAGCGGATCAAGATGTTTGGCGGCGTCGGCGCCAAGGTGAACGGTCACCTGTTCGCCGGGTTGTTCGGCCGCTCGGCGATTGTGCAGCTCCCCGAGCCGGATCGCGCGGAGGCTCTGGCGCTCGAGGGAGCGGGCCCCTTCGACCCGATGGGCGACGGCCGTGCGCGCAGCGCCAAGGTGATGCTGCCCGAGAGCATCATGGGCGACGAGGAAGAGCTGCGCGCCTGGCTCTCGCGCGCGTTCCAGGCCGCGCTGGCGATGCCGCCCAAAGTGATGCCGCCCAAGGCGAAGAGAGTGGCTGGAGCAAAGAAGGCCGGGGCCGCGATGAAGCGGCCGAAGAGGCTGCCGAAGAGGC
>CAZNCQ010000298.1:0-1328 GCA_964571275.1 uncultured Myxococcales bacterium | reverse complement strand
CGATGAAGACCGCGATGAAGACCGCAAAGCGCGCCGCTCCCGCGAAGCCGCGAACCGCCGCGCGGACCGCCCCAGAGCGGCGCGCACGGCGCTGACGGGTGCTCGTCCCAGCGACAGTCAGAACGCGGCGCCGACGCCGCCCATCGCGACCACGCCAGACTTCAAGGTCGCGACCCACACTTCGCTCATCCCGACCTCGGTCATGACCGCGATCGGCCCGTAGGTGAAGGCCGCCAGCGGGCCCGCGATCAGCGTGCCGGTCGGCGTCCCCAGTTCGGCGCGCCGCGGATCCGTCGAGGCCAGCGCGCGCGTCGCGCGGCTGTCGACGCCGACGTGAAAGTGCTGCGCCACGTCGGCGAGCACGGCCAGGTGGACCTCACCTTCGTGGTCATCGCCCTCGCCGTCCTGCCCGTAGACCACGTTCATGACCGCCGATACGCGATCAAAGCGGCGCCCGAGCGACAGCGAGCCCTGGAAGAGACCGTCCTCGGCGCCGAAACGATCCTCACGGAACATGAACGCGACCGCCATGTCCATGCCGTACTTCGCCTGATTCAGCAGCTGGAGGCGGGCCCCCAGCTGTGGCCGCATGTCGCCGCCCCCCTGGCCGAGCGCGTTCGGAACGGCCCACGCCGCGCCTGCCAGCAGCACCAGCCGCGGCACCACTTTGACCTCGGTATAGAGGCTGACGATCGGCGCCTTTGCCGCGCTGTCGTAGCCGCCAAACGACGACGCGACCACCGTCGAACGACCGACAGAGGCTCCCAGCGTACCCGGTATGAGACGCGTGAGCTCCTCGTCGACGCCCGCGCGCGCCGGCGCCTCGCCCTCGGCGGGCGTCAGGTCCGACGTGCCGCCTGTGGAAGCGACAGCGACGGCGTCCGGCGCCGCGATCGCGATCAGAGAGCCAAGTACCGTCGCGGTTCGCGTGATTCGCATGAGCGCCTCCTCTTCCTAACGGTGATGAATCGCCCGCGTGCGCCCGTGGCGCGGCGCGGGGTGCGAGTGTTGCGATTTGCCGGATCGTCCGCTGAATCGGCCCAGGTGCTCGGACTTCATGATCGCGAGGCGCAGCTTGACCTCGCTGGTGTCGGGGCTGCGGAAGTCGATGTCGCGCGTGAGCTTGCGCCAGGCCGGATTCGCCTGCGCCACGAAAGCCGGCTGCTGGAAGTCGTAGGGCGTGAAGTCGGGCTTCGCGGTGAAGAGATCGCGCAGGTCGGTCGCCGCCGCGTCGTAGGTGTTGAGCGGCGGCATGCCCATGATGAGGTCGACCGTCTTGAAGATGCTGGCCAGGCTCAGGTGCTGCTTGGCGACGTTCTCGCGCTTGA
>CAZNCQ010000297.1:0-8848 GCA_964571275.1 uncultured Myxococcales bacterium | reverse complement strand
GGCGGCTGCGCATCCCGCTCTTCTATCTGATCGACTCGGCGGGCGCGCGCATCACTGACCAGATCGACATGTTTCCGGGGCGGCGCCACGCGGGGCGGATCTTTCACAACCAGGTGCGGCTGTCGGGCGCGATCCCGCAGATCTGCCTGCTCTTCGGGCCGTCGGCGGCCGGCGGCGCTTACATCCCCGCGTTCTGCGACGTGGTGTTCATGGTCGACAAGAACGCGTCGATGTACCTGGGATCGCCGCGCATGGCCGAGATGGTGATCGGCGAGAAGGTGACGCTGGAGGAGATGGGCGGCGCGCGCATGCACTGCGAGGTCTCGGGCTGCGGCGATCTGCTCGCCAAGGACGAGAAGTCGTGCATTGCATCCGCCCGCGACTATCTCGCCTACCTGCCGCAGCGATCGGGCGAGCGGCCCGAGACGGTCGCGGCGCGCGCGCCCCGCACCGGCAGCAAGCGCATCGACGACATCCTGCCCGCGAACCAGAACCAGGCGTTCGACATCGCGGCGGTGATCGATTCGCTCACCGACGAAGGGAGCTTCTTCGAGATCAAGAAGCTGTTCGCGCGCGAGCTGGTGACCGGCTTCGCCCGCATCGACGGACGCGCGGTTGGCCTCGTCGCCAGCCAGCCGAAGTGGAAAGGCGGCGTCCTGTTCGTCGACTCGGCCGACAAGGCGGCGCGCTTCATCTGGCTCTGCGACGCGTTCGGCGTGCCGCTCGTCTTCCTGGCCGACGTGCCCGGCTTCATGATCGGCAAGGCGGTCGAACGCCAGGGCATCATCCGCCACGGCGCGAAGATGATCTCGGCGGTCGCCGACGCCACCGTGCCCAAGATCAGCGTGGTCCTGCGCAAGGCGTACGGCGCCGGCCTGTACGCGATGTGCGGCCCCGGCTTCGAGCCCGACGCGACCATCGCGCTGCCGCAGGCGATGATCGCGGTCATGGGCGCCGAGGCGGCCATCAACGCGGTCTACGCCAACAAGATCGCCGAGCGCCCCGAGGCCGAGCGCCCCGCTTTCATCGAGCAGCTGCGCCAGCAGTACCGCGAGGACATCGACATCCTCAAGCTCGCGTCGAACCTGCACGTCGACGCGATCGTGCCCGGCGACGACTTGCGCACCGAGCTTGCGCGTCGGCTGGCGGCGCTGGAGACGAAGAGCGTCGGCGGCTACCCGCGCCGGCGCGCCGTGCTGCCGGTCTAGCCATGGCGCACGCGCCGCCGTCGCTGAAGCTGATCCCCGCCGTGGAGGCACGGCGGATCATGCTGGACACCCCAGCGGTCGGCACCGAAGTCGTGCCGTTGCGTGCGGCGAACGGCCGCGTGCTGGCGGCGCCGTTCGCGGCCACCGAGGATCTGCCGGTGCACGCGCGCTCGGTCATGGACGGCTACGCCGTGCGCGCCGACGACGCCGCCGCCGCGACCGAACAGGCGCCCGCGGTCCTGCGCGTCGCCGGCGTGGTGCCCATGGGCGCGACGTTCGCCGGCACGGTCGGCGCCGGCGAGGCGGTCGGCATCTCGACGGGCGGTTTCCTGCCCGATGGGGCCGACGCGGTGGTCATGATCGAACAGACGCGCTCGAGCAGCGACGCCGCGCCAGTGAGCGTCGTCGAGATCCTGCGCGCGGTCGCGGCCGGCGCCAACGTGATCCAGCGCGGCGAGGACGTGACGACCGGCGCGCCGCTGATCCCGGCGGGGCGGCGCTTGCGTCCGCAGGACGTCGCGGCGCTGGCGACCTTCGGCGCGGCGTCGATCGCCGTGTACCGGCGGCCCCGCATCGCCGTGCTCTCGACGGGGAACGAGCTCTGCGCCGTCGATGAAACGCCCGCGCCCGGCCAGGTGCGCGACGTCAACGAGTGGGTGCTGGGCGCGCAGGTCGAGCTGGCCGGCGGCGTCGCGACCTACGGCGGGGTCGTGCGCGACGACGAGGCGGCGCTCGCGGCGACGATCGCGCGCTTGTTGCCCGATCACGACGCGGTCATTCTCGCGGGGGGATCCTCGGTCGGGGTCAAGGACGTGTCGGGCACGGTGCTGGAACGGCTCGACCCGCCGGGCGTGCTTTTTCATGGCATCGACATCCGCCCCGGCAAACCGACGATCTTCGCGCGCGTCGGCGCCAAGCCGGTGATCGGCATGCCCGGCTTTCCCACGTCGTCGATGGTGGTGTTCGACGCGTTCGTGCGCCCGCTGATCTGGCGCATGGGCGGCGAGCGCGACCGCGATCCCTGGCCGTGCGCGGCGCGCGCGCGGCTCGCGCGCGCGGTCGCGTCGCTGGCCGGGCGCGAAGACTACGTGCGCGTGCGCCTCGTCGAGCGCGACGGCGAGACCTGGGCCGAGCCGCTGCCCGGTGGCTCGTCGGCGATCTCGAACCTGGTCTACGCCGACGGCATGGTGCGCGTCGAGGCCGACCGGGTACAGGTGCCCGCCGGCGAGTGGGTCGGCGTCTCGACGTTCGGGGACTTCTGATGTCGCGCCCGCACCGGAGCGGGTAACCAGGAACGGCGATGGTGGCGGCCGTGAGGACGGCTTCCCTCTCTTCGTTGTGGGGCGGGGCGAGTGGGTTTCCCTTCGACGCGAGTTCCGCAGGCGCGTCAATCACGTGTGCCGAGCAGATCCGCCTATAACGCGCCGAGGACTGTTTGAGCGGCGAAGGGAAACCCACTCCCCCCGCCCCACAACGAAGAGAGGGAAGCCGTCCTCACATCCCCCACCGCCGCCGTTCCTGGTTACCCGCCCGGTGCGGGCTCACAGATTCGCGAGCGGGCCGGTGCAGAAGGCCGGATCGCCGAAGGTCGTTCCGGACACGCCCATCATGTTCATGCACGACACGAGCAGGTTGTTGTGCGGGACGCTCTTGCTGTAGCTGAGGAAGCGGCCGGTGCGCAGCGCGCCGCCCGCGCCGCCCGCGAGCACGAACGGCATGTGATCGTGCGAGTGCACGTTGCCGCGCGAGAGCTCGTTGCACCAGATCAGCAGCGTGTTGTCGAGCATGCTGCTGCCGTCGGCCTCCTTGGCGTTCTTCAGCGAATTGAGCAGGTAATTGAACTGCTGCGCATACCAGGTGTTGATCTTGGTGAGCAGCTCCAGCGTCGCGGTCACGCTGTCGCCGTCGTGTGACATGTCGTGGTGGCCGCGCGTGATCGTCGGATCGACCCAGGTGAAGCGCACGTCGCCGACCGACTGTTCCCACTGGATCGTGCCGACGCGCGTGAGGTCGCACGCCATCGCCATCACCAGCAGGTCCATCTGCAGCTGGCCGACGGCGGGAAAATTCGCGTTGGCCTTGTAGTCGATCGTCGCGGGCATCGTCGGCTTCATGCACGCGCCGCCGCTGGTGCCGGTCGCGGTCAGGCGGGTCTCGAGGTCTCGGATGTTGCCGAGGTGCTCGTCGAGCTTGGCCTTGTCGAGCGCGCCGAGCCGAGGATTGAGCTTGGTGTAGCTCTGCATCACGGCGTCGAGCACCGACTTGCGCTCCGCCTGCTGGCGCAGCAGCGCGGGATCCACGCCGCCGAACGCCGAGAAGACGCGGTTCCACACCGACGCCGGGTTGTCGTCGGGCGGCAGCGGCTGGTTCGCACCCGCGTACGCGGTGTAGCCCCACACGGTGCCGGCGCTGCCCGACTGCACGCCCAGCTCCAGCGAGCGAAACTTCGTGCCGGCGCCGATGCTGCTCGCGATCTGCTGGTCGACGGAGATGCCGCCCGCGAGCCCCGCGGGGTCGCCGGCGCCGCCCTGCGTGTTGCCGGGGAGAAGCCCGATGCCGGTGAGCATCGTGCCCATCCCCTTCATGTGATCGTCGCCGGGGTGCGCCGAGTAACCGCCGACCTGGTTCTCGACGCCGTCGAGCACCACCACGCTCTGCTGGTTCTCGGCGAGCGGCGCCAGGATGCGCGACAGCGTGAACGACGTCTCGGTGCCGGTCGGCGTCCAGTTCTCGCGGATGTTGCCGTCGGGGCTGAAGAACACGATGAAGCGCTTGGGGGGCGTGTTCGCGGCCGCCTGACTGCGCCGCATACCGAAGGGGCGCATCGCCTCGAGAAACGGCAGACCGATCGCGACGCCGCCGGCGCCGCGCAGCACGGCGCGCCGGCTGAGCCGAAACGGTTTCAAGTTGGAACCCTTCACTTAGACACCTCCCGCGGGCGGTACGACCTGGCGGTAGCGGAACGCGTCGGTGCGCGTGAGCGCGATGATGAGGTCGCGGATCTTGAAACCGCCGGCCGCGAACTGGCTCTGGATCGTGCTCAGGCTGCAGGCGTCGGCGTCGGTCTCGCCGCGCCCGTAGCCGTAGCGAAACCACTTGGTGGCGACGCACGCCCGCACCTGGGTGCTCGACGCCAGCTTGGCCGTCAGCTCGCCGACGCCGTGGAAGGTGCCGGTGACGTCGCTGTCTTCGACCTCGCCGCTGTCGTCGATCGGCTGTCCGTTCTCCATCGCGCGGAAGACGCCCGCGCCGTCGAAGTCCTCGAAGCCGAGACCGATCGGATCCATCAGGTGGTGGCACCCCGTGCACGCCGGATCGATCGAGTGCTGCGTGAAGCGCTGGCGCGTGGTCAGCGTGGTGCTCAGCTCGGGCGGCTTGATCATGAGATCGGCGGGCGGCGGCGGCAGCTGCATGCACAGCAACTGCTCGCGCACGAACTTGCCGCGGTGGACCGGCGAGGTCTGGTTGGCCTTGGCGAGCAGGCTGAGCAGGCCGCCCTGCCCCAGCACACCCGCGCGGTGCGTGCCGTCGAGCGGCGTCTTCACGAACGCGCCGCCGCTCACACCGGAAAAACCGTAGTACTGCGCGAGCGGGCCGTTCACGAAGGTGAACGGCGCGGTCAAGATCGACGCGAGATCGCCGGGACCATCCCAGGTCACGTAGTCGAGGAACTGCGTCGTCTCCTGCTGCATGAGCTGCGCGATCGCGGGGGTGAACGCAGGGAAGATCATCGGGTCCTTCTCGACCCCGGCGATCTCGCCCACGCGCAGCCACTGCGCGTGGAAGTCCGCGGCGACGCCGCGCGCCTTGGGATCGGCGATCATGCGCTGCACCTGCGCCTCGATGTCGGCGGGCGCGTTCAGCTTGCCGGCGGCCGCCGCCGCGAAGAGCGGGTCGTCCGGCATGCTGTGCCACAGCAGATACGAGAGGCGCGACGCCATCTCCCAATCGTCGAGCTTCACGACGGTCGCGCCGCCGGCCGGCGCCCCGAACTCGACGCGATAGAGAAAGCGCGGCGACTGCAGCGCCGCTTCGATCACCAGGCGGATGCCGGTCGTGAGATCCGTCGCCTTGCCGGCGTTGAACGCCGCCGTCAGCGCCGCGACGTCGTCGGCGTCGAGCGGCCGCCGGTAGGCGCGCCGGCCGAACGTCGTGATGAACTGCTGCCCGCACGCGTCGATCGCGGCTCCGTCCGTGATCGTCGCCGCGCACGGCACCAGCGCCGTCCAGCTGGTGCTGACGGCCGTCGTCGCCAGCGCCTCGGCGGCGTCCATGTACTGCTCGGCGAGCACCGGCGACACGCTCAGCGCTTGGGCGTTGTTGTCGAAGCCCAGGCTCACCTCCTCCGCGGGGAAGGTGTCGGCGGGCGCCGTCGTATCACCGAGCAGGTCGTGAACGGTGTTGTTGTACTCGAGCCGATTCACACGGCGGATGTAGGACGGCCCGGGGTTGGGCGAACCGCTCGCACACAACGAGCCGGTGTTCCCGACAGGGCTATCCTTCGCGCCGCTGATCTTGCCGGTGCAGGCGCCGAGGGCTGCGATCAACGATGCCAGCAATGCTGCGGTGACGGTGGCGCGCACATGGCTACGCCCCTCACGGGGGACCGACAACCGCTCCGGCCGCCGGACATGGAGTCGAACCATCCTGACCTCCAGTCGGTGAGCTTAGGGAATTACTCTAAAGGTCCCCATCGGCACCGACCACCGAAAATGCACCGTTTCCAGAAATTAGCGGTGACATGTCAGTGGCCCATCGCGTGGACGGAGCGCGCTGGATCGCGCGCGTCAAGTTGACGCGTCCGTCGATCCGCCGTTACCCTCGCTGCACCATGATGCGTTCGCCATCGCTCGCGCGAGTAGCTCTCCTGGTCGGTTTCGCATCGCTGCTCGGCGTCGCCGGTGCCGGCGAACGGACGGCCGCCGCGCAGGCCGCCGCCCCCGGCACTCTCAAGCCGCGGCCCCGGACCAAGGGGCGCGTTTACAAGATCCACATCGACAGCTCGCCGCAGCAGGCCGCGGTCTACTGGGACGTGGGACTGACGCCAGCGCCGCGAGATTACGGGATCGCCGGCTACACGCCCATCGATCTCAAGCTGCCCAAGGGCGCAGCCAAGATCATCATCGAGCTGCGCGGCTTCAAGACGCAGGAGCGCGATCTGGACGTGCGCAAGGCGGCGTCGGTCGACGCGACCCTGGAGCGCGCCCCCCTGCCCGGCAAGCTCGACTTGCGCGCGGGCGGCGACGGCAGCGCCGCCGGCGCCGAGGTGGCGATCGATGGTGTCGTGCGCGGCACGATCCCCAACACCTTCGAGCTGTTCGCCGGTCACCACCAGATGGAGGTCCGCAAAGCCGGCTTCAAGACATTTTCGGAATGGGTCGACATTAGCGAGGACGAACACCGCACGCGCGACCTCAGCCTCGAGCGCGCGGAGCAGCCGGCGGGCTCGCTGCTCGTGACGTCGGACATGGGCGGCGACGTCTACGTCGACGGCACCAAGCGCGACACCGCGCCGGCGATCGTCAACGGGCTGCCCGCCGGCGATCACATCGTCGAGGTCCGTCTGGTCGGCGCGCCGCCGTGGCGACAATCCGTGACCGTCGTCGCGGGCCAGCAGACCAAGGTCGCCGCGACGATGGCCCAGACCGCATCGGTCGGCTCGCTGCGGGTCATCGCCAGCGATACCGACGTCGAGGTCTTCGTCGACGGCGAGAGCAAGGGCAAGGCCCCCGTCGACATCCGCGACCTCAAGGCCGGCCAGCACATCGTCGAGGGGCGCAAGCCGCTGTTCCGCGCGCAGGAGCAGGCGATCCAGCTCGCGGGCGGCGAGCAGACGCTGATCCGCTTGAAGATGGAGCCGCTGCCGGACGATCGGCCGCGCGGCATCCTCAAGATCCAGTCGCTGGTGCCCGACGCCGAGGTCTTCCTCGACGGCTCGAGCCTGGGGCGCGCTCCGGTCGAGCGACGCGATCTCGAGCCCGGCAAGCACTACATCACGGTGCGCAAGGACGGCTACGCCGAGTACAAGCGAGAGATCATGCTGGTCGAGAACGTGCCGCTGGCCTTCGCGGCCGACCTGCGCGCGATCGCCGGACTGCGCTTCCTGTCGAACCCGCGCGGCGCGACCGTGAGCGTCGACGGCGAGCCGATCGGCGCCACGCCGACGCAGCGGCCCGACGTCTCGGCGGGCGAGCACGTCGTCGAGTTCAAGATGGCGGGCTACTTCGACACGCGGCAGACCATCAAGGTCGAGGGCGGCAAGGAACGCATCGTCCAGGCCGACCTCAAGGCCCTGCCGACGGGCCCGTCGCCGGAGCAGGTCACGCGCCAGAGGACCGCGATGTCGTCGTGGGGCGCGAACACGCTGCCCCAGGGCGCGTTCGTCGCCGACTTCGGCCTCGGCTATCCGTACTTCTTCTTCGCGCGCCTCACCGTCGGCGCGTTCGCGCTCAAGCCGGCCGGGCTGGACCTGGGCGTCGAATTCCAGAGCTTCATCCAGATGAACACGCTGGCGCTCCACGGGCGCATGCAGCTGGCCGCCGCCGGGCCGCTGGCGGTTGCCGTGCGCGGCGACTTCGGCGGCGGCGCCGGCAGCAACGGCACGAACACCGCCTTCTTCGACCTGGCGGCGGTCGCGTCGCTGGCCTTCGCCGACGTGGCGGTGTTCTCGCTCGACCTGCGCGTGTCGGGCTGGACCGATCAGTTCTGCCCGTCCGCGGACCAGGTGGCGAACGGCGTGTCGCAGAACGACTACTGCAAGTCGGAGAACTCGAACCAGTGGAGCACGACGTACGCGAACGAGTTCCACGGCAACGACCCGGCCGGCAAGCGGTTCAGCGGCACGCGCCTCTATTCGGGCATGACCGTGGTCTTCGCGATCGACCGCCGCACGTCGGCGTTCCTCCGGCTCGACTTCCTACCCGGTGCCGGAATTGTGACGTTTCCGCAACCCCGCCTGGCCTACGAGGACAAGTTCAACTCGACGATGTTCGAGCACGACCCGCTCTACTACGGCACCGGCGGACTCAGCTTCAAGTTTTAGAGGGCGAGCGGTCGCGCGCGCTAAGTTTCCTCTGGCGTTGCGGGCAGATTTTCTACAACGTACGCGCCTATGAGCAGCTCGGGAGGGATCCCCCAGAAGTGGACGATCGCCGATTCCTCGGAGACCTACGGAATCAAGGCCTGGGGCAACAACTACTTCTCCATCAATGACGCCGGGAACGTCCAGGCCCACCCCGGCGGCATCGAGAACGGCAAGATCGACCTCAAAGAGCTGGTCGACGAGGTGTCGAGGCGCGGCATCGGGCTGCCGCTGCTGATTCGCTTCTCCGACGTTCTCAGGAGCCGCATCGTCGAGCTCAACGAGGCCTTTCGCCGCGCCATCGCCGAGTACGGCTACAAGGGTGAGTACAAGGGCGTCTACCCGATCAAGGTCAACCAGCACCGCTACGTCGTCGAGGAGATCGTCCAGTTCGGCCGGCCTTACCACTACGGGCTCGAGGCCGGGTCCAAGCCGGAGCTGCTGGCGGTCATGGGCATGCTCGACGACGAAGAGGCGCTGATCATCTGCAATGGGTACAAGGATGAGGAGTACATCGAGACCGCGCTCATGGCGTCCAAGCTGGGGCGCACCGTGCTCA
>CAZNCQ010000296.1:3532-8877 GCA_964571275.1 uncultured Myxococcales bacterium | reverse complement strand
CGCTTGAGCAGCTTGCGCACGCGCATGTTGACGATCACCCAGCCGATGCCCCACATCGATCCCGACATCACATTCATGCCGATGAGCCCGGGGATCAGGAAGTCGATGTAGCGCGTGCCTGGCTCCGTGACCGGATCGTCCTTCACCGCGCGCGGATCGCGCCGGCCAGCCGCGGTCTGCAGCACGCGATCCACCGCATCGCGCGCGGCCTGCGACTCGGCGCGCGTCGGATCGAAGCGGTAGGTGATCGGTCCGGGAGACGCGCCCGGCGCCGGCGGAACGACCAGGAGCGCGATCTTCCCCGAACGTAGCCGCTCGACCGCCGCACGCGGCGCCAGCCGCTCGACGTGCAGATGCGCGGCCTGCAGCGGGGCCTCGACCTCGGCCGCCGCGGCGCCGTCGAGCACGCCGACGAACGCGGGCTCGGGCGTCCGGTTGCGGAACGCCAGGCCCAGCCCCACCGACAGCAGGATGGGAAAGCCGAACACCCAGAACATGGTGCCCGGCTCGCGTACCGTCTCCAGGATGCGCGTCATGGTCAGCTGCGCGAGCGCCGAGTTCTTCAACGTCTCACCCGTCACGCAGGTGCCTCCCGGTCAGCCCGACGAACACGTCCTCCAGCGTCGCCTGTCGCGTGCCCAGGCGCGCCAGCGAGTGGCCCGTGCTCGCCAGATGAGCGATCAGCGCCGGCAGCACGAGATGGGGTTCGGTCACGGTCAGCGACCACGTGCCGGCGTCGCGGCGCACGGCCGTCACCGCCGGCAACGCCCGCAGCGCCCGCTCGTCGGCGTCACCGTCGAGCGTGATTTCGAACTCCACGACATGAGCGGCGCCCAGCGTCGCGATGAGCTCGCGCGGCGATCCCTCGCGGATGATGCGGCCGTGATCGATGATGGCCACGCGATCACACAGACGCTCCGCCTCTTCCATGTAGTGAGTGGTCAGCAATACCGTGCCGCCGCGCGCGCGGTAGTCACTGACCAGATCCCAGACCTGACGGCGCGACTGGGGATCGAGACCGGTCGTCGGCTCGTCGAGGAACAAGATCTCCGGCTCGCCGCACAGCGCGCACGCCAGCGCCAGCCGCTGGCGTTGACCGCCCGAGAGCTTGCTCACCCAGGCGTCGCGCTTCTCGTGCAGCTGCACGACGTCCAGCAGCGACTCCAACGACCGCGAGCGGCGATAGAAGCTGCGAAACAGCTGCAGTGTCTCGCTGACCGACAGGCGATCGGTGAGCCGCGTCTCCTGCAAAGCGACGCCGATGCGCTGGCGCAGCTCCATCTCGTGGGTCCGCCAGGCGAGGCCGCACAGCAACACCTGCCCTGACGTCGGCTCGTTCAGCCCCTCGAGGATCTCGACGGTGGTGGTCTTCCCCGCACCGTTCGGGCCGAGGAGGCCGAAGCACTCGCCACGCGCCACCGAGAGATCGATGCCGTCGACCGCGACCACCTCGCCGCCGCCCGCGCCGCGCCAGCCGCGGCCTCCCGGATAGACCTTGCGCAGGCCTCGACAGACGACCGCCGCGGTGGCGGCACCTTCGACGGCCAGCGGCGCGCTCACGGCTCAGCGATAGGCGGCCGCGGCGCGGCGGCAGAACGCGCAGCTCATGGCGGCGTGTGGATGGCCATAGCCGCTGTTCAACGCGGCGCGCTCGGTCTGCAGGCGCACCAGGACCTCTTCCGGCTCGACTTGCGGGACGAACCAGCTCACGTCGACGACCGGGCCCGACACCGCCGATGGCGGAACCGGCACGGGCGCCCTCGACGCGCCGCCGCCATCAGTGAGGTCGGCCGGCGGCAGCCGCGCTGGGACGCGCCGCACCCTCGTCGCATCGTAAACGATCGACGCGTCGGCGACGGCAGTGAGCGCTACTCCCACATCGGTAACTGTAGCACGCCTGGAGCCGTCCGCCGAATCTCGAGCGTTTAATCGCGTCTCAGAAAATACAATCACTGCCGGACTGCGGCCCGCGAAGCCGTTCGTTACGTTAACGCGGAACGGGACCTCTCTTTTTCCGAGGCGGTCAACCCCGCTTCGTCGCAGCAAAAGGAACCACTCCTATGGGATTCACGGATGAGGGGAATCCGACCGATCGGGATCGGTTTGCGGGTAGCGCCGTCCTCGGGAACAACGACCGGCACCCGGAGCGGACCGCGGACCTCGAGCGCACGCTGGCCGAGGAGCGGCGCCGGATCGAGCAGCTCAGCCTGGCGCTGCACGAGAGCGAAGAGAGCGTGCAGCGCAACGACGCGCTGATCTCGATGGCGACGCACGATCTGCGGTCGCCGCTTGGATCGATCCAGCTCAACATCCAGAGCGTCCTCCACGCGCGCCGGCCGGTGCCGCGCTGGATCCGCTCGCGCCTGGCGCGCGCCGAGGAGCTGGTGCGTCACGCGGCACAGCTCATCAGTGACCTGCTGTCGTTCGAGCGCAGCCGCCTGGTCACCGCCCAGGCGGGCGCCGAGGAGATGGACCTGCACGCGTTCGCGCGCGAGACGATCGGCCTCATGGAAGAGCAGATCCGCGCCGCGAAGTGCGCGGTCTACATCCAGTGCGAGGGACCGATCCACGGCCGCTGGGACAAGGTGTGCCTGGGCCAGATCATCTCGAACCTGGTCGGCAACGCGATTAAGTTCGGCGCGGGGAAACCGCTGGAGATCGCGATCGGCCGCAGCTCAGCCGGGGTGCGCATCGTCGTCAGCGATCACGGCATCGGGCTGGCCGAGCGCGACCACCAGCGGATCTTCGAGCGCTTCGAACAGTTGCAGCCCACGACGGTTCAAAGCGGCGTCGGCCTGGGCCTGTGGATCGTCGCCGAGGCGACCCACCGGCTCAAGGGCTCGGTGCGTCTGCGCAGCGCGCCGGGCGAAGGCTCGACGTTCATCGTCGAGCTGCCGGGCGTTTGAGCGCGCGCGGCGGCGGCGTCACTGGCAGCGGTTCTGGAAGCAGCGGAACGGCGACACGCAGGCGTTGGTCGACGAGCAAGAGCGCAGGCAGGCGTCGCTCTGGCAGCGATACCGGCCGCAGCTCTGAGCCGCGCCGGCCGCGTTGCAATTGCCGTTCGCGTCGCAAGTGCGCGCGGGAACCAGGTCGTCGCCCGTCGACGTGCAGCTCGGCGGAACACACTGACTGCCGGCAGCGAAGCTCTTGCACGCGCCGCGCGATCCACTGAGGTTGCAGCCGTGACACAACGAATCGCACGCGCTGTCGCAGCAGACGCTGTCGACACAGAAGCCCGACGCGCAGGCGCTGCCCGCGCGGCAGTCCGTGCCGGTCGGAGCCAGCGTCGATCCGCTGTCGACCGGAGGTGCCGCGTCCGCGGGCGGCGTCGGGCTACCGCCGCTGCCGCCCGCGCCGGTGCCGGAGGCCCCGGCGTTGCCCGAGCCGCCGGCGCCACCCGCGCCCGCGTCGGACGGCTGGCCCGCGTGGCCCAGCATCAACTGCGCGCTCACCTGGCGGTTCGCGATCAGCGGCACGTCGACGCTGCCCGACGACGTCATCGCGCCGCCGCTGGAGCGGCGCGCCTCGATGTGCAGCGTTCCCGAGCTGGCGCTCGTCCCGACCAGAATCACCACGCTACCGAGCGGCGACGCCGGCGAGGTCTGCGCCGCCGCCGTGCGGTCGAGCGTCGCGATCTGGTTTCCACCCGGACCGTTGAAAACGTCGAGGCTGACCTGCGTCGGTGACGGGATCACCGAGGCGTCGTAGATCTCGAGGTAGACGCTGGTCGGCGTGTCGGAGGAGCCGCAGGCCGCTGCCGCGACCGCGATCGCGACCAGGACTCCCGTCCTCATAGTTTGAGCTGTCCCCAGCTTCCGCTGTCACGCGCCGACGATCCCGCGCCAAGCGTCCCGATCAGGACCGCGGTCACCGCAGCCGCGGCCACGCCGGTGCCGGCCCAGAACCACCAGCGGCGGTAGATCGGCGACGTGGTCTCCTCGCGCGCGGGCGCCGGCGTGTCGACCAACGCCGCCGACGGCGCCACGACCAGCGGCAACGCGCCGGGCGACGCGATCGGCGCGCGCGACGTCGCGCGAACCGTCAAGGCGCGCTCGCCGTGGGGCTCGATGGGGAGCGCGGGCGGCGGCTCCGGCAAGCGATCCTCCCTGGACACGGCGGCAGAGGTGATCGACGGCGCGGGCGGAGACGGCGCGGGCACGGCCTCCGCGGGCGCGACGACCGCAGCGGTCTCGACGAGCGGCGGGGGCGTGACCCGCGGCGGCGGGACGACGGCCGGCTCGGGCGTCACTGACGCGTGCGACCCCGCCGGCTGCGCCGATGCGAGCTGTCGGTCAATCTCGACGACGAGCGCGATCGTCGACCGCCGGTCGACCGCCGGCGGATCCGACTCGAGGAACTTGAGGTAGTAGTCGCGCGCGCGCCGCAGCTCGCCCATCCGGCGCGCCGCGTGCCCCATGTTGAGCAGGAAGCCGGGACGCGGCTCGATGGCATAGCCCGCCTCGAACTCCTTCAGCGCCACAGAGTAGCGCTTGGCCTCGAAGGCGCGCTTGCCGGCCAGGAAGTGCCGGCGCGCGCGCTGGGTGGCCGCGCTCCCGGAATTGTGGGACGCAGCGCCGACGCGTTGCGGAAGCCCCACAGCCGCGACCGCGAGGGTCAATCCAAGAAACCAGGCTTTCACCGTCGACGACAACATCAGCCTCGACGATTAGCGAGTTTATAACTTATTTATCGTGAGTTGATAAACAAAAATTACATGAAGGAACTTTTCCTTCAGTCGTTCTCACCCGTCGCGGGGTGGGGCGCGCGGCGCAGGCCTTGCCGGCCAGCCGGCGCGCTATGCTGACGTCCGGCATGGCCAATCCAGACGACGACGGCAGCGACGGAAACGACCTGGCGCGACGCGCGCGCACATTGCTGCACACGCAGCGCCAGGGTGTGCTGTCGACGATCTCGCTCCATCGCGCCGGCTATCCCTACGGATCGCTCACACCGTATGCGCTCTCGCCCGGCGGGGCGCCGCTGATCCTGATCAGCGCGCTGGCGGCGCATACCCAGAACCTGATGGCCGATCCTCGCGCGTCACTGTTCGTCGCGGCCGACGCAGGCGATGCGGGCGATCCGCAGGCGGAGACCCGCCTCTCGGTGCTCGGACGGTTCGCGCGCGTGGCCGCCGCCCGCGACGCCGATGCCCGCGCGCGCTACGCTGCACGCTTGCCGCGCGCCGCCGCGAACTCGCAGACCGCCGACTTCCAGCTCTGGGAGATGACCGTCGAGGAGGTCCGTCTCGTCGCCGGCTTCGGTCAGATCGGCTGGCTGCCCGGCGCCGCGGTGCTCGGCGAACCCGGGCGATGACCAACGCCCGCGCCACAGCCGCGCTAGCCGAA
>CAZNCQ010000296.1:0-3432 GCA_964571275.1 uncultured Myxococcales bacterium | reverse complement strand
CACACGCGCTAGCCGAACACACGCGCTAGCCGAACACACGCGCTAGCCGAACACACGCGCTAGCCGAACACAATCGTCCGGTTGCCCGAGATCAACACGCGCCGCGCGAGGTGCGATCGCACGGCGCGCGTCAGCACCTGGCGTTCCAGCTCGCGGCCCTTGCGCACAAGATCTTCGACGTCGTCTCGATGGCTCACGCGGCAGACGTCCTGCTCGATGATCGGGCCCTGATCCAGCTCCGCCGTCACGTAGTGCGCGGTGGCGCCGATGACCTTCACGCCGCGCTCCTTGGCCTGGTGGTACGGCTTCGAGCCGACGAACGCCGGCAAGAACGAGTGATGGATGTTGATGATGCGTCCCGGCCAGCGCGCGACGAACGCGGGCGACAGGATCTGCATGTAGCGCGCGAGCACGACGAGATCGATGTCGGCCTCGTCGAGGAGACGCTGCTGCGCCGCCTCGGCGGCCGGCTTGTTCTGCGGATCGACCGGGATATGCGCGAACCGAACGCCGAAGTGCTCGGCGACCGAGGCCAGCTCGGCGTGGTTGGAGATCACCAGGCCGAGCTCGCCACCCAGCTCGCCCAGCTGGTGCGTGAGCAGCAGATCGTAGAGACAGTGCGGGGTGCGGCTGGCGAAGATCGCGACCCGCGCGCGCTCGTCGGAGTACGTGATCTCCCAGCCGAGCTCGAAGCGCCCGGCCAGCTCGGCGAGGGCGGCGGCGATCTCGGCGCGTGCGAGACGGAACCCCTTCAGATCCCAGCACAGCCGCATGAAGAACAGGCCCGTCTCGCGATCGGCGTGCTGGTCGGCGTCCAGGATGTTGCCTTCGTTGCGGAAGACGAAGTCGGACAGCGCGGCGACCAGGCCGGTTCGGTCGCGGCAGCTCACGAGGAGGGTCGCGGTGGTCGGGGACGGGGACGAGAGCGTCGACGAGGACGAGGACGGGGCGGACATGCGGGGTCAGTGTAGCCCGTGCGCGGCACGCCGATTGGCACTACATTCGGCGCCATGCTGCTCGAGGGCTCGTGCCAGTGCGAAAAGGTCCGGTTCAAAGTCGAGTCGGAGACGCCGGTGCCGTTCATGTTCTGTTTCTGCTCGATCTGCCGCAAGACGACCGGTGGCGCGTTCGGCTGCAACGTCATGGGCCTGCGCGCGACGCTGAAAGTGACCGGCGCCAAGAACCTGCGCCGCTATCACGCACGCATCCGGCGCGCCGGCAAGCCCACGGAGCTCAGCGAAGGCGAGCGCTGGTTCTGCAGCACCTGCGGCACGCACTTGTGGGTCATGGACAAGCGCTGGCCCGAGGGCGTCTGGCCCAATGCTGGCGCCATCGACACGCCGCTGCCGCGCGGGCCGGCGCGCGTGTTCATGATGACGCGCTACAAGCCCGACTGGGTGCCGCTCGAGGGCCTCGGCGAAGGACCGCGCTACCCGGAGTACCCGGAGCTCTCGATCGCCGCCTGGCACGAGCAGAATGGGCTCACGACCCCGCTGCCACCGCAGCCACCGGCCGCACGGCGCGGCGCGCGCGCACCGCGGAAGCCAGCTCGTGCAGCAGCGGCACGGTCGCGTCCCAGGCGAGGCAAGCGTCGGTGATGCTCTGGCCGTAGACCAGCGGCTTGCCGGGCACGCAATCCTGGCGGCCGCCCACGAGATGGCTCTCGATCATCACGCCGGAGATCGAGCGCGAACCGGAAGCGATCTGCCCCGCGAGATCTCTCACCACGCTAGGCTGGCGCACCGGATCCTTCCGGCTGTTGCCGTGGCTGCAGTCGACCATCACGCGCGGTGACAGGCCGACCTTGGCCAGCGTGTCGGTCGCCTTGGCGACCGGACCGGCCTCGTAGTTCGGCCCCTGGCTCGACCCGCGCAGGATGATGTGGCAGTCCGGGTTCCCGCGCGTCGCCACGATCGCCGACAGCCCCTGCTTGGTGACCGACAGGAACTGGTGCGGGTGGCTCGCGGCGCGCACGGCGTCGATGGCGATCTGGATGTTGCCGTCGGTGCCGTTCTTGAAACCGACCGGCACCGACAGGCCCGACGCCAGCTCGCGGTGCACCTGGCTCTCGGTGGTGCGCGCGCCGATCGCGCCCCAGCTCACCAGGTCGGCGATGTACTGCGGCGTGATGGTGTCCAGGAACTCGCAGCCGACGGGCAAGCCCAGCTCGCCCAGCCAAAGCAGGAGATTCCGCGCCAGCCGCAGCCCTTCGTTCACCGAGAACGTGCCATCGAGGCGCGGGTCGTTGATGAGGCCCTTCCATCCCACGGTGGTGCGCGGCTTTTCGAAGTAGACCCGCATGACCACGCACAGCGCGTCCGAGAGCGAGTCGCAGAGCGCATGCAGCCGCTGCCCGTATTCGCGCGCCGCGTGGACGTCGTGGATGGAACAGGGGCCGACCACGACCACCAGGCGATCGTCTTCGTCGCGCAGACAGCGGGTGATGGCGTTGCGGCTCTCGGCGACGGTGGTCGAGGCGCGTTCGCTGATCGGCAGCTCCTCCATCAGAATGGCGGGCGAAATCAGCGGCCGGATGCGCTCGATGCGTAGGTCGTCGGTCAGGTGAAGCATGTGAAGTCGGAAATCTACCTGCGAACCTCCGAAACGCCAAAGCCCCGGGTCGGTGCGGCGCGCTGTCGCTGGACCCGAATCTGCCCCAAGATGGCGGGCTCGTGGTCGCACCGTCGCGTCGCGACCATTACCCTGGAGGTCACGATGTCGCGCGCGTTCCCGACCACACCGGCAGCCGTTGAACGGAAGATCGTCCAGAGGATCCCGATCGAGGGCACCGATGAGGAATTGCAGATGACGCTGGTGACGTTGCCGCCCGGCGCCGAGAGCCCACCGCACATCCATCCGGTCGAAGGGATGGTCTATATCATCGAGGGAACGGTCGAATCGCAGTACGTGGGCGGCGGTCTCGAGCGCTACGAAGCCGGCGACAGCTATCTCGACCAGAAGGACCGGGTCCACCAGATCTTCCGGAACACCAGCTCCATCGCGCCGCTGAGATTCCTCATCGCGTGCAAGATTCGAAACGGCGTTTCCTTCAAGCAGGAGATTCCGCAGACGCCGCAGGAGCTTTGAACGTCAGCGCGGGCGCGGGGGCAGGCCGGTGTGCTGGGTGTGAAAGCGGCGGGCAGGCGGAGCGGCGCGGCCCGCCGTGGGCCTCGGCTGATGGAGCGGCACCAGCTGGTGCGCGCCGTTGCCGATCAGGTCGTTGCGCCCCATGCGGCGCAGCGCCTCGCGCAACATCGGCCAGTTCTCGGGATCGTGGTAACGCAGAAACGCCTTGTGCAAGCGCCGCACTTTCAAACCCTTGGGAATGGCGACGTCGCCGCCACCGCGGCGGATCGGGTGGAGCGGGTTCTTGCCGGTGTGATACATCGCGGTCGCGCTCGCCATCGGCGAGGGCAAGAACGCCTGGACCTG
>CAZNCQ010000295.1:0-8878 GCA_964571275.1 uncultured Myxococcales bacterium | reverse complement strand
GAAGCTCTCGTAGAGCACGCCGAGCACGATGTACATCGTCGCGAGCGCGGCCAGGATCAAGTAGAGCTCGTTGCTGAGCGCCGCTCGGAAGGCGAGCGCGGCGCCCTGGAAACGCGTCTCGATGCTGGCTGGAAGGTCCAGCGCGAGCCGCTCGGCCTCGATAGCCGCGACCGCGTCCCCCAACGCGTGGCCGGGCGCTAGATTGAACGAGATCGTCGCCGAGGGGAACTGCATTTCGCGGTTCACGACCAGCGCCGCCGGCGCCTCGACAACGCGAGCGACACTCCCCAGCGGCACCTGGCGGCCGCTGGCCGAGGTCACGTAGATGCCTTGTAGCGCGGCCGGCCCCTCGGCGCGCGGAGGTCGCGCCTCCAGCACGACCCGGTACTGGTTGGTGGGCGTGAAGATGGTCGTGATGAAGCGCTGGCCGAAGGCGCTGTACAGAGCATCGTCGATCGCGGCCGTGCTGAGGCCGAGGCGGCCGGCTTGATCCCGATCGACCTCGACCAGGGCCCTCAGACCACCCATCTGAAGGTTGCTCGCCACGTCGGTGATCTCGGGCAGCGCCTGCAGCCGTGCGAGCAGCAGGGGCACCGACTGCTCGATCGCTGTGCCATCCGGGCTCTCGACGAGGTACTGGAACTGCGTGCGGCTCACTCGATCCTCGACGCTCAGATCCTGGACTGGCTGCATGAAGAGCGTGATCCCCGGTGTGCCGTGCGCCACCTCCTGCAACCGGCGGATCACCTCATCCGCGCCGACCTTCCGCTCGCCGAACGGTTTGAGGTTGATGAGCAGGCGGCCGTTGTTCAACGTCGCGTTGACGCCGTCGACGCCCACGATCGACGACAGGCTCTCGACTGCCGGATCGCGCAGAACCACACGCGCCAGCGCCTGCTGCCGCTCCACCATCGCCGCGAACGACACCGATTGGTCGGCCTCGCACACCGCCTGGATGACACCGGTGTCCTGCACCGGAAAGAAGCCCTTGGGAATCCTCCACGCGAGCAGCAACGTGACTGCCAGCGTCGCCGCGGACACCGCCAGCGCGGCGCGCGGCCGCGCGAGGACCCACGCCAGCGCCACTCCGTAGCGTTCGACCACGCGCTCGAAGAGCCGCGCGCGGCCACGCCGGGAAGGCGCATGGCCGCGCGCCGCCGCCTGGCGCAGCAGGCGCGCACACAACATCGGCGTGAAGCTGAGCGATACGATGGCCGAGATGAGGATCGAGACCGCGAGCGTGATCGCGAACTCGCGGAAGAGGCGACCCACGACGTCGCCCATGAAAAGCAGGGGGATCAGCACCGCGATCAAGGAGAACGTGAGCGAGATGATCGTGAACCCGATCTGGCGGGCGCCGCGCAGCGCCGCCCGGAACGGCGGCTCGCCCGCCTCGATGTGACGGGCGATGTTTTCGATCATGACGATCGCGTCGTCGACGACGAAGCCGGTCGCGATGGTCAGCGCCATCAGCGTCAGGTTGTTGATGCTGAAGCCGCACACGTGCATGACGCTGAACGATCCAATCAGCGACAGCGGCACGGCCAGGCTGGGGATGAGCGTGGCCGAGAGCGTGCGAAGGAACAGGAAGATGACCATCACCACCAGCGCCACGGCCAGGACCAGCTCGAACTGAACGTCGCGCACCGAGCTCCGGATGGTCCCGGTGCGATCGGTCAGCACCGAGACGTCGAGCGCCTGCGGCAGCGCGGAGCGCAGCTCGGGCAAGAGCTCGCGAATGCGATCCACGACCTGGATGACGTTGGCGCCAGGCTGCCGCTGAATGTTCAGCAAGATCGCCTGCCGCTCGCCGACCCACGCCGCCAGGTGAGCATCCTCCGCGCCCTCGCTGACGTCGGCGACGTCGCCGAGCCGCACCGGCGCGCCTTGGTGGCTCGCGATGATCAGCTGCCGGTACTCCGCCGAGGTGGTGAGCTGGCTGTTGGAGTCGAGGGCATATGCGAGATCGACTCCGTCGAAGTTGCCCTTCGCCTGATTGGAGTTCGCGGCGGCGATCGCAGCCCGCAGCTGATCCAGGCCAATCCCGTAGGAGGCTAGCGAGACCGGATTGACCCGGATCCGCACCGCTCGGCGCTGGCCACCGCCCAGGCTCACCAAGCCGACGCCCGAGACCTGCGCGATCTTCTGCGCCAGGTGCGTCTCCACCAGATCCTGCACTTCGGTGAGCGGCAGCGTGCTCGAGGTGATTGCCAGCGTCAGGATGGGCGCGTCAGCGGGATTCACCTTGTTGTAGATCGGCGGTCCGGGAAGATCTGCCGGCAACAGATTCGCGGCGGCGTTGATCGCAGCCTGAACGGCCTGCTCGGCGATGTCGAGGCTGACGTTCAGGCTGAACTGCAATGTGATGACCGATGCGCCGCCCGAGCTGCTCGACGACATCTGCGTTAGGCCGGCCATCGCGCCGAACTGGCGCTCGAGCGGCGAGGTAACCGCGGTGGCCATGACCTGGGGGCTCGCCCCCGGGTAATATGTGACCACCTGGATGGTCGGATAGTCGACCTGGGGCAGCGCGGCTTGAGGCAAGAGGCGATAGGCCAGGATGCCCGACAGCAACAGGGCGATCATCAACAACGCAGTCGCGACCGGCCGCTCGATGAAGACGCGAGATGGGTTCATGGCTTCGGCGCGGCCGGGCCCAGTCGCTCGGCGACGCGCCGGCCCGACGGCGTCGTCGGTGAGGACGGAGGCGGAGCGCCCACGACCTGCACGCGGGCGCCCTCTCGCAGCTTGTCGGCGCCGTTGGTCACGACCAGGTCGCCGGGCGTGAGCCCGCGCTCCACCGCAACGTTCTCGCCGTCGGCGGGCCCGAGCGCGACCTGGCGCACCGCCACCAGGTTGTCGGCGCCGACAGCATAAGCGAACGATCCCTGGTTGCCGCGCTGGATCGCGGTGTAGGGCGCCACGGTGGCGCCGCGCAGAACGTCGAGCAGCAGCCGCGCGTTCACGAACTGATTCGGAAAGAGCGCGCCGTCCCGGTTGGCGAACTGCCCCTTCAGCTTGACCGTGCCGGTGGTGGGATCGATCTGGTTGTCGAGCGTGAGCAGCTTCCCGGTCGCGAGCCGGTTCTTGCCGTCGCGGTCCCAGGCCTCGACCGCGAGCACGCCGCCCTGTCGCCGCACCTGGGACAGGCGCGCCAGCACGCTCGGGACGCGGTCCTCGGGCAGCGAGAACGTCACGCAGATCGGCTGCACGGCGTTGATCACCGCGATGCCTGCCGGATCGCCCGCGTTTATGTAATTTCCGGCGTCGACCACGCGCAGGCCGATGCGTCCGCTGATCGGCGCGCCGATGTGAGTGAAGCTGACCTGGAGCTGGGCTGCGTCGACCAGCCCCTGGTCGGAGCGCACCGCCCCTTCGTACTGGTGAACCAGCGACTGCTGCGCGTCGACCTGCTGCTTGGCGATCACCTCGCTGGCCAGGCTGCGGAAGCGCTCGAAATCCAGCTCGGCGTTCTTGAGCAACGCGCGATCGCGCGCGAGCTGGCCCTCGACCTGTTCGAGCTGGGCGCGAAAAGGCCGCGGATCGATCTCGGCCAGCACCTGGCCGGCCCTCACTTGTTGTCCTTCCTCGAAGAGGACACGGAGCAACTGTCCGCTGACGCGACTGCGGACCACGACCGACTGCGAAGGGATGACCGTGCCCAGGCCGGCCTGGGTCAACGGCAGGTCGCTGGATTTGACGCGCGCCGCCTGTACCGGGATCGGCCGATCGGCGCCGCCGGCCCGCCGGCCCGGCTCGGCGGGCTTCGTGCTGGCCGCGGATCCTCCGCTCTTCGCCGGCGCGCCTGTACCCCCGTTCGTCGACAACTCCGCTGCGACGGCCTCCGCCGATCGCGCCACCGGGCCGCGCCGCAGAACCGCAGGCCCGAACCACCAGACCAGGCCCACTCCGGCGATCCCGAACACCAGAATCGCCGGAGGTAGCCGCCACGCCCGCTTCGGGGTCGTGCGCGATCGATTCAACGCCTGGTCTTGCACACGCTCACGCGACCGGCGCGGGTCTCCTGCGAGAGCTGGCGCCAGTCTCGGTGCGGCTCCGGGGCTTGCCCTTCTTCTGACGATCACTGTCCCGCTTCTGGCGCGGTGCGGGCGCGGCGACAGGCAGCTCCAGCAGGTCGGGTTGATCGGCCACCAGCTTCTGGGCTTCGATCAGCGGCTCGGGTACCACCCAGGCGCGCGCATCGAAGTCGCCCGCGAGAAACCCGAAGTCGCGGAGGAAGTTCTTCTGCGCTTCCAGCCCACTCACGTACGCCTCGGTCAGGCGGGGCGTGAAGGACCGGTGCACCTCGGGCCCGTGCGACGCGAGCACGTCGTTCACGTCGGCGCCCGAGCTGTCGACCGCCAGCAGCTCCAGCACCTCTCCCGGGTGCTGCTCGGCCCACGCCGCGGTTCGCAGCAGCACGGCGAGGTAGCGCGTAACCAGATCCGGATGACGCTCCAGGAAGCGGCGGTCGACCGTGATCGGGCGCGGCGTACCATTGTTCACGCGCGTGAGCGGATCGGGTTGCTCGTTGATGTTGATGACCTGATGGAAGCGCGGGTCGCGGGCGGTGCGCACGCCGCGCGCGAAGCGCAGGAAGATCGCGTCGACGCGGCCGTCCAGCAACGCGGCGACCTCGGCTCCGTGGCCACCGACATAGTCCCGGTCGCTTGCGCCACGGGTGACCGGCACGTCGACGAACCGGACATCGTTGACTTTCACGCCAGCCAGGCCCAGCGCGGTGACGAAGCCGTGCAGGGCCGCTCCCCGCTGGAAGTCGATCAGATTTCTGTGGAGCGGCAGAGCCAGCCGCTTGCCCGCGAGATCGGCGATGCTGCGGATCTCGCCGCCGGCGCGCGCCAGGATCCCTTGGTACTCGTCGAGCCAGGTGATGCCCACGACGACGGTGTCGCTGCCTCGCGCCCGAGCCCAGATCGGGGGAATGTTGCCGCCTTCGCGAAACAGACCGGACTTCTGGTGATGATAATGCGCGTCGCGGACCGCCTCGTCTTCGGAGTCGCGGAGCGAGCGCAGCACCGTTCCCCCGCGCGAGAACTCGGCGTGCAGCCAGTTGCGCCGGATGGCGATGCCTGACGCGGTCGCCGCGCCACACCGTGAGTACCAGAGCTCGATATCGGAATTGGACTTTGTCATGAGATCCCTCGTCGGTTGATGGCCAACTGCAAACGATCGCTTCGTGCTCGCACCTATCCCGCCGAGCGTGCCGTGGCGACGCGGGCCGATCGATCCGCAGGGCGCGGCAGACCCAGGTGGTCGCGTAGGGTTGTCCCCTCGTATTCGGTGCGGAAGATGCCGCGCTTCTGCAGCTCGGGCACGACCAGGTTGATGAAGTCCTCGAGCGAGTCGGGCTGAAAGGACGGCTTTAGGTTGAACCCGTCGGCACCTTCGTTGACGAACCAATCCTCGAGCTGATCGGCGACGTCGACGGGCGTGCCGACGACGATCCGGTGCCCCTGTACCACGCTGAAGCGCAGGATCAGCTCGCGGATGCTCAGGTTCTCGCGTCGCGCCAGCCCGACCAGCTGACGCCAGCGCCCGCGCCCGTTAACCGGCTCGGGCAATCCCTCCGGCAACGGGTCGTCGAGCGAGCAGTGCGACAGGTCGACGCCGTAGAACTGCTTGCGTCCCGACAGATCGACCGCCTCGCGAAACGACAGATACTTCTCCTGGGCTTCCTGCCGCGAGGAACCGATGTGGAAAAAGAGCCCCGGCGTCACCTTCAGGTGATCCGGCTCGCGGCCGTACTTGGCCAGCCGGCCCTTCACGTCGGCGTAAAACGACTTCGCCTCTTCGAGAGTTTGCGCAGCCGCGTAGATCACCTCCGCGTACTTCGCCGCGAACTCGCGCCCGGAATCGGAGTTGCCGGCCTGAAAGAATACCGGGTAGCCCTGGATCGGGCGAGCGATGTCGAGCAGCGCGTCCACCGCGAAGTGCTTCCCGCGGTGATGAATGGGATGAGCGCTCTCGGGGTTCAGGAAATCACCGGTCTCCTGGTTGGGGTGATCGAACGCGCCATCGTCCCAGCTGTCCCAAAGCTGTTTCGCCACGTCGACCAGCTCAGACGCACGCTCGTAACGCCCATCGTGATCGAGCGGCTCGCGGACGCCGAAGCTCTTGACTGCGCCCTCGGAGAGCGACGAGACGATGTTCCAGCCCGAGCGCCCTCCCGTAAGATGATCCAGCGACGCCAGTCGCCGCGCGAGATTGTACGGTTCGTTGAAGTTGGTGTTGACCGTCGCCACGAGCCCGATCTTCTGCGTGAGCGTCGCCAGCGCGCCAACCAGCGTCAGGGGTTCGAACCCGCCGCCTCGCGGGCCGCGACCAATCCGCTCGCCGGTTCC
The DNA here is from genome assembly GCA_964571275.1 of uncultured Myxococcales bacterium. GTDB lineage: Bacteria > Myxococcota_A > Polyangia > Fen-1088 > Fen-1088 > DASRQZ01. The sequence goes on along the minus strand of CAZNCQ010000295.1, from coordinate 2,516 downwards.
ATCACCGCCGTTACCTACGAAATCGGCGAAGAAGGCGAAGTCGAACTTTCCGCGCTCCAGCAACTGAACGATGCGGGCCCAGCGAGCCAGGTCGGGATTTCCTCCGACCGGGATGCCAGGCCGCCGCCAGGCGTGGGCGTGGGTGCCGTAGAGTTGCACGAACACCGAGAGCGATAGCTGGCGTTTCTTTTGGGGCATGGCGCTCACGTTCACGCGATCTCAGGCGGCCGCGGATCGGGTTTCGGCCTCGAGACGCTTTCGCGCCTCCTCCAGCGGACTCACATCGATCCAGGCGTCGAAGTCGAAGTCCCGGTCGAGCAAGCCGTGAATCAGCTGGAAGTCCTTTTGCCGGCGGAAGAGATCGAGCCGCTCGCTCGACAGATCTGGAGCCAGCGAAAGATGGAAACCATCGCGGTAGGCCAGCTTCACGCCCTCGGACCCCGAGCGGGTCTCGCCCTGCAGGATCTCGTGAACGCCCGCGAGGTTGTTCCGGGCCCACTCGGCGGCGCGCAGCGTCTGGTAAAGGAAGCGAACCAGCAGATCGAAGTGGTTCTCCAGGAAGTGCTTGTGCACGGTGATCGGGCGCGGCGTTCCGTTGTTGACGCGGAAGCGGCGCTCGGGGAGCTTGTCGAGATCGATGCCGACCACCGCGCCCTGCTTGCGCGCCGCCTCGGCGGCCGCAGCGCCCTTGACGTAGATCGCGTCAACCTCGCCGGCGATCAGTGGTTCGAGGCCGTCCCACAGCCGGCCCGGGTTCTCGCGCCCGGCGGTAGCGGCGCCGTTCAAGATCTGGCCGCCCACCTCGACCAGACGCACATCGTCGAGCGTGAGCCCGGCCGACGCCAGCGCGCCCTTGTAGCCCTGCAGGCTCATGCCGCGCGCGATGCTGCGCCCGCGCTTGTTCTCGGCGATGTCGGCGGCCCGGAAGGCCGGTAGCGCGAGCCGCTTGCCCTTGAGATCGGCCGGTGATCGGATGTCGGAGCCCGGGCGCACCAGGATCGACTGTCCCTCCTCGATCCAGGTCAGGCCGATGAGTCGCGTCGGCGCTCCCTGAGCCTTGGCCGGAATCGCGAACAGATTGCCGCCCTCGCGGATCAGGGTGGGCAGCTCGTGATCGTAGTGGTGGCGGGCGAATTCGCCGCCGGTCTCCTGCAACGTCTTGAGGGCGATCCCGTCGGGTTTGAATTCCTGCTCCAGCCAGCCGAGCTTGTAGGCGAGGCCGGTGGCGGTGGGGACAGGGCAACGCGTGAACCAGATGGTGTCAATGGCGCTCATGACGGGCCTGCATTGCGATCTTCATGCCGAACGCGCGGCCCGCGTTTCGCGCTGTGCGGCGAGCCGACTGCTGGTGGCCGCGCATCGCCTGCTGTCCAGGCAGCAAGACCATGCCCGCCCGCTCTGGTGGCTGCGGCGAACATTTCAGGCCTCCACTTCCATGAGACGGCCGTTGCTCTGCAACGAACAGAGTCGGGCGTAAAGGCCCCCCGCCTTGCTGGCCAGTGTGGAGTGGCGACCGTGCTCGACCACGCGACCGGCCTGCAGCACGACGATCTGATGCGCCGCCATGACCGTGCTCAGTCGGTGCGCAATGATCACCGAGCTGCGGCGCTCGAGCAGGCGCGCCAGGCCTTCCTGGACCACGCGCTCGGATGCCGAGTCGAGCGCGCTGGTCGCTTCGTCGAGAATGATGAGCTGAGGGTCCTTGAGGATCGCCCGGGCGATGGCGACCCGTTGCTTCTCGCCCCCCGAGAGCTTGATCCCTCGTTCGCCCACCAGCGTGTCGTACTTGCTGGCAAGACGCTGGATGAAGTCGTCGGCGTGCGCCGCGCGCGCCGCGGCCTGCACCTCGTCGCCGGAAGCGCCCGGCCGCGCGAAGGCGATGTTCTGCGCGACAGTGTCGTTGAACAGCGCGACGTCCTGCAGAACCACGCCCATCCGGGCGCGCACCGAGCGCTGCTTGTACTCGCGCAGGTCGCGCCCGTTGACCAGGATGCGCCCCTCGGTCGGATCGTAGAACCGCATGAGCAGCTTGACCGTCGTGGTCTTGCCGCTGCCGCTCGGCCCGACCAGCGCCAGCGTCTCGCCCTCGGACAGCTTGAAGGACACGTCGAACAGCGCCGGCACCGAGCGGCCCGGATACGCGAACGTGACGTGGTCGAACTCGATAGTGCGGAGCTCATCGAGCTCGACGGCGTCCTCGCGATCGGCCAGCTCCGCTTCGACCTCGAGCAATTCGACCAGGCGTTCGGCCGTGGTATCGATGTCGGCGGTCTGGTTAATCTGGCGCGCGATCGGTCCCACGGTGGCGATCAAGCTTTGCGACAGAGTCAGCACCAGCAGGATGTCGCCCGCGGTCAGCCGGCCCGCCAGCGCGGCGCGCGCGGTCAGCGCCACCGCGACGAACACCCCCAGCGTGTTGACGATGCTGAGCGCCAGCGCCGACCACCACTGGATCCGGTGGAGCATGCCGCGATCGACGCGCCAATCGGCCTGGGTCTCGTCGTAGCGCTGCTTGA
>CAZNCQ010000294.1:0-8883 GCA_964571275.1 uncultured Myxococcales bacterium | reverse complement strand
ACGGTGGCGAACACCTGCAGCGCGTAGAGCTCCATTAATGTCGTTTATCGGATAACAAATGCTTATGGTCAAGACGCAAATTATAAATTTGCGCAATCCCGGCCTCGACCGCACCATTAACGGATGGCAGCGACGGACCGCGTATACATATTCGATACCACTCTGCGCGACGGCGAGCAGGCCCCGGGGTGCAGCATGACGGTGACCGAGAAGGTGCGCATGGCGCACCGGCTCGCGGATCTGGGCGTCGACATTCTCGAAGCCGGCTTCCCGATCGCGTCCGAGGGTGACTTCGAGGCGGTGCGCGCCGTCGGCCGCGAGGTGTCGGTCAAGGTCGCGGCGCTCGCGCGCTGCACGCCGCTCGATGTCGAGCGCGCCGCCAGGGCGCTGGAAGGCGCGCGCGGGCCGGCGCGCATCCACGTGTTCATCGCGACCAGCGAGATCCACCTCAAGTACAAGCTCAAGAAGAACCAGGACCAGGTTCTGGCCGAGGCGATCGCCGCCGTCGAGCTCGCGCGCAAGTACGTCGACGACGTCGAGTTCTCGGCCGAGGACGGCGCGCGCACCGAGCCCGTCTATCTCGAAAAGGTCTCGCGCGCGGTCGTCGACGCCGGCGCCAGCACCGTCAACATCCCCGACACCGTGGGGTACTCGATCCCCGAGGAGTATGGCGCGCTCATCGGGCGCATCGCGGGCGTCCTTGGCGATCGCGGTGTCGTCAGCGTGCACTGTCACGACGACCTGGGCCTGGCGGTCGCGAACTCGCTGGCGGCGGTGCAGAACGGCGCGCGCCAGGTCGAGTGCACGATCAACGGCATCGGCGAGCGCGCCGGCAACTGCTCCCTCGAGGAGGTCGTCATGGCGATCAAGACCCGCCGCGATCGCTTGCCCTACGAAGTCGGCATCAAGACCGAGCAGCTCTATCCCTGCAGCCAGCTCTTGACGTCGATCATCGGCGTCGGTGTCCAGCCCAATAAGGCGATCGTGGGACGCAACGCCTTCGCGCACGAGGCTGGCATCCACCAGGACGGCTTCCTCAAGGAGCGAACGACCTACGAGATCATCGACCCGAAGTCGGTCGGCGTACCCGAGAGCCGCCTGGTGCTCGGCAAGCACAGCGGCCGTCACGCCCTCAAGGCCCGCTGCGAGGAGCTGGGGCTCTCGCTCGACCGCCAGGAGCTCGAAGCGCTCTACGCCAAGTTCTCCGTGCTCGCCGACCGCAAGAAGGGGATCCTCGACGAGGAGATCCGCGAGCTGGCCGCAGCCGTGCGCAAGCCGGCCGCCGCGTCCTCTGCGTCTTCCGCGTCTTAAATTGAGTAATTTGAAATACTGTTAAATAGATACGAAAAGATGGGGGAGTAACCTAAAGTCCAAAAATTATCCGCCGATAGCTCAGGTATGGCGCCAGCACGCGGCTTGTCGATCGGCTCTCGGATCTTGGGCGGAATCTTCTCCACTGTCTTTCTGGTCTCGTGTGGGGGAACCGGTGATGCGGACCTCACCAACACGCACTCGGCGTTGATCGCCGATAACGCGCTCACGGCGAATGCGTTGACCGCCAATGCCCTCACGGCCAACGCGCTCACGGCGAATGCATTGACGGCGAACGCGCTCACGGCGAACGCGCTCACCGCCAATGCGCTCACCGCGAACGGCCTGCGCGACCCCCTCGGCCGCGAGCTCCTCAAGTACGTCGTCTCCTGCGCGCTGCCCGACGGCGCCGGTGTGACCATCCGGGTCGACGGCGCGACGTACCAGTTTCCGGGGTCGATCGGCCTCGCGCCCGACTGGGGCGGCGCGCACGGCTCGTGCGACGGCAGCTGCCAGCGCTGGGTGTCGGCGTGCGTGCTGGCGCGGGTCGACGCCGCCGGCGTGAAGCGCGAGATCTCGATCCGCGGCGACAACCCCGCGCTGCGCCCCGCGCCCCACGAGCTGCGCGACTACCCGAGCCGCGAGGCAACCTACTACGGCAACATCTTCGCTGACCACGAGCCGCGCTACCTCTGCCTGTCGCCGGGCGCGACCTCAGACGAGCGCGTCTGCGGTCCGTCGCTGGCCGACTGCCCGATGACCGTCGTCGGCTCGTGTGACGACGTCTGCGCCGACCGCGGCGCCTTCGGCACGTTCCAGGACTGCCGCGCCGCGCGCCGTGGCAGCCGCGGCGACGTCTTCGCCGAGACCGTGACCGTCTTCCTGCCGTAGGCACGGTGATGGGATCGGGCACCCTGCAGATCCTCGATGCGCCTTTGGCTCAGGCGCGCATCGTTGCGGGGCGATTTCGCCTGGAGCACGAGGCCGGCTCGGGAGGCATGGGCACCGTGTACCGCGCGGTCGACCTGGTTTCGGGCAAGCCGGCGGCCGTCAAGCTCCTGAACGGCCGCGAGCTGCGCGATCGCCACCGTTTCGAGCAGGAGGCGGCGATCCTGGCCGAGCTCTCCCACCCGGCGATCGTGCGCTACCTGGCCCACGGCATCGACGAGGCGGGCTACGCCTTCCTGGCGATGGAGTGGCTCGACGGCGAGGACCTCGCGGCGCTGATCGCGCGCCAGACGCTGGCGACGACCGACGCGCTGTTCGTCATCCGGCGCGCCGCCGAGGCGCTGGGCTACGCGCACGCGCGCGGCGTCGTCCACCGAGACGTGAAGCCCGAAAACCTCTTCCTGCCGCTTGGCGACATCGCGCGCCTCAAGGTGCTCGACTTCGGCATCGCGCGCCTGACCCAGGGCGGACGGTCGCTCACGCGCACCGGCGCCGTCGTCGGTACGCCGGGCTACCTGGCGCCCGAGCTGGTGCGCGGCGACCGCAACATCAGCGCGAGCGCCGACGTCTTCTCGCTCGGCTGCGTGCTGTTCCAGTGCCTGACCGGACGGCCGGTCTTCGAAGCGGAGGAGTCGTCAGCGCTGCTGGCCAAGATCCTGCTGCAGGACGCGCCGCGCGTGCGCGAGCTGGTGCCGCACGTTCCGCCCGCGCTCGACGACCTGGTGGCGCGCATGCTGGCCAAGGATCCAGGAGAGCGTTTCGCCGACATGCCGGCGGTGCTCGATGCCATCGCCGATCTCGGCCCCGTCACCGACGTCGGGTTGGAACCGCGGCGCCCGCGGGTCCACGCGGCGCTCACCGACAGCGAGCAGCGCATCGCGTGCGTCGTGCTCGCCGGGCCATCGGCCAGCGACGACCGCAAGTGGCGCGGCCACACCGTCCGCATCTCGCCCGACGACGACGAGGCCGCGGAAGCGCCGATCGTCTCGATGATCGAGGCGCTCGAGACCGAGCTCGCGAGCGCGCACGGCGCGCGGGTGCACGCGCTGCCCGACGGGTCGATGGTGCTGACGCTGCCGGACACGGGCAAGTCGACCGACCAGGCCGCCTGCGCCGCGCGCTGCGCGCTGCGCGTGCGCGCGGCGTTTCCCGACGTCAGCCTGGTGATCGCGACCGGCCCCGGCCGCTTCTCCGCCTGGTCGGTGGTCGGCGAGGTGATCGACAGCGGAATGCGCCTCTTGCGGTGCACCGCGCCCGGCGCGATCCGCCTCGACGACATGGCGGCCGGCTTGCTCGACGCGCGCTTCGAGATCCACCGTGACGGCGGCCGGCGCTTCCTGCGCGGCGAGCGCGACGTGTTCGAGGTCAAGCGCAACCTGCTCGGCAAGATCAGCGAGTTCGTGGGGCGCGGGCGCGAGATGTCGACGCTGACCAACCTGTTCTCGAGCGCGGCGTCCGAGTCGATCGCCAGCGCTGTGCTGGTGACCGGCCCGGCGGGCGCCGGCAAGTCGCGCCTGCGGCAAGAGCTGGTCGAGTGGGTGCAGCGGCGCGAGCAGCGCGCCGAGGTGCTGTTCGGCGTCGGTGACTCGCTGGGTGCGGGGTCACCCTTCGGGATGCTCGGACGCGCCGTGCAGCGCTCCGCCGGCATCCAGGCGGGCGACCCGCTCGAGGAGAAGCGGCGCAAGCTCTCGCACCGGGTCGCGCGCCACGTCGACCGCGACGCGGTCGCGCGCGTGGCTGCGTTCCTGGGCGAGATGGCCGGCATCTCGTTCGACGACGAGGACAACGGCGCGCTGCAGGCGGCGCGGCAGAATCCCCAGCTGATGGGCGACGGCATGCGCCGCGCCTGGGAGGACTGGCTGGCCGCGGAGTGCGCCGCCGGGCCGGTGCTGATCGTGCTCGAGGATCTGCACTGGGGCGACTGGGGCACGGTCAGCTTCATCGACGGCGCGCTCCGCAACTTCCGCGAGCAGCCGCTGATGGTGTTCGCGCTGGCGCGCCCCGACGTGCACAGCCGCTTCGCGCAGCTGTGGCAGGACCGGGAGCTGCAGACCATCCGCCTCGCGCCGCTGGCGAGGCGCGCGGCCGAGAAGCTGGTGCGCGGCGCGCTGCGCGGCGATGTCGGCGATACGGTCGTCGCACAGATCATCGATCGCGCCGACGGCAATGCGTTCTGCCTCGAAGAGCTGATCCGCGCGGCGGCCGACGGCCGCAGCGAGTCGTTGCCCGACTCGGTCATCGGCATGGTGCAGGTACGCCTGGACGCCGAGGACCCCGACGCGCGCCGCGTGATGCGCGCGGCCAGCGTCTTCGGCGAGCGCTTCTCGCGCGCCGGCGTGACGTTCTTGCTGGGCGGTGAGGGCGCGGGCGCGCGCGCCGGCGACTGGATCGACCTTCTGTGCGCGCGCGAGCTGGTCGCGCGCGTTCCCATCGCGGATGCGCGCAGCGGCGGCGACCTCGAGCTGAGCTTTGCGCACGCGCTGGTGCGCGAAGCGGCGTATGCGATGCTGACCGAGGAGGATCGCGCGCTCGGTCACCGGCTCGCGGGCGAGTGGCTGGAGCAGAAGGGCTCGAGCGACGCGATGGTGCTCGCCGAGCACTTCCGCCTCGGCGACGAGCCGGCGCGCTCGGTGGCGTGGTACCTGCGCGCGGCCGAGCACGCGCTGAACGCCAATGACCTTTCGGCCGCGATCGAGCGCGCCGAGCGCGGCATCGAGGGCGGCGCCGCCGGAGAGCAGGCCGGTTCGCTGCGCCTCATCCAGGCCGAAGGGCACGTCTGGCGGGGCGAGCTGGCGCTGGCCGAGTGCCGCGCGCTCGAAGCCGCGGCTTACCTGCCCCGGGGCAGCGCCGGCGGGCTGCGCGCGCAGGGGCAAGCGGTCATCGCCGCCGCCAAGCTCGGCAGGCTCGACGAGGTCGAGGCCCAGGTGCGCGAGGTCAGCTGCATCGCCCCCGATTTCGGCGCGCGCAGCGCTCAGATCGTCTGCCTGTGCTGGGGCGCCAACTACCTGATGTTCGGCGGCCGCCACGCCGTCGCCGACGAGATCATGGCGATCATCAGCGACCTGGCCGGCGACCTGTCGGAGATCGATCTGCAGGCAGTGGCGCTGGTGCACCAGGTGCACTCGGTGCGCGCGTCGATCGCCGGCGATCTCGGTGCGTCGCTGAGCGGGCTCGAGACCGCGCTCCTGGCGTTCGAGCAGGCGGGCGACCTGCGCAACGCCTGCACCGTCCGTTGCAACATGGGCTATCTCTATTGCGAGCTCGGCGATTTCGAACGCGCCGAGGTGGCGCTGCGACACGCGCTCGGCGCCGCGACGCGCATGGGGCTGCGCGAGCTGGCCGCGGCGGTGCTGCACAACCTCGGGCGTGTGCTCGGGCTGCGCGGAAACCTCGACGAGGCGCGCCGCCTGGAGCAGGACGCCATCGACAGCTTCGTCGACCAGGGCGAGCCGCGTCTCGAGGGCGTGGCGCGTACCTACCTGGCCGAGATCCTGGTCGCCTCCGGTCATCTCGCGGCGGCGCACGACGAGGCGATACGCGCCGTCGAGATCCTGCACGTCGCGCCGGCCTTGCGCGTCGCGGCCCAGGCGATGGTCGCGCGCACGCTGCTGCGGCAGGGGCGCGGCGCCGAGGCCACCCGGGCGGCGCGCCAGGCGGCGGCGGATCTCGCGCAGCTCGGCGAGATCGAGGAAGGAGAGGCGGCGGTGCGGCTGGTCCTGGTCGATTGCCTGGACGCCGGCGGTGAGCACGAAGAGTCGCTCGCCGTGCTGGCGCAGGCCCGGGACTGGCTGCTCGCGCGCGCGGCCCGTATCAGCGAGCCGTCGTGGCGCGCGCGCTTCATGAGCGAGGTGCCCACAAATGCAAAGCTCCTGGCGTCTTCGTAATGGGAACCCTCAGAGGGTTCCCAAACCCTCCCGCGAAGGACTCCGCTGGGGCAAGCCCAGCTCCGTCCACGCGGTCGACGCCAGGAGCTTTTGAGACGAGAGTGGAAGCGGCCCGCGGTTACGGGATGTTGTTGATGCCGCAGCCGAAGAGCACGGTCACGTTCATGATCGTGCCGTCGAGGACCTTCGTGCAGTAGTCACCCGTGAGGATGACCTGCGTCACGGCCGGGTTGAAGCCCCAACCGTCCGTCGCGCTCGGCGGAACGGTCACGCCGTCGGCCTGTACCTTGACGTTCGCCGGATCCGGCGGCTTCGAGCTGAGGGAGAAGGTGCACGAACGAACCGAGCCGCTGATCTGGCCAAGCGCCGCAACCAGATCGGCGCCGCTGTTCACCTGGTAGTAGAAGGGCGCTGCCGCGGTCGGCCGGCCACCCGCCTGGGCCATCATCGTGAGCGTCGCCGCCGCGCCGGTGTTGCCGATGCCGACCACGAAGGTCGGGATGCCGGCGGTGAGCGCGTTGGCGATCGCCGTGACCGCGCCGGCGGCATCGCCGGTCTGGGTGTTGTTGTTGCCCGGGATGCAGTTGGGCAGGCCATCGGTGGCGAGCAGGATGTACTTCGGGTTGGTGTCGCCGTTGCCGTTCAAGTAGGTGACGGCGTTGTTGATCGCGACGCGCGTCGGCGTGCTGCCGCCCGGACCGACACCGGCGATGGCGTTGGCGATCGGCGTCGCATTGTTCGGCGCCACCGGCACGAGCGCGGTGTTGTTGACCGCGCAGCCGTTGGTATTGGGATCCGGGAAGAACTTCAGGCCCCAGCGCACGTCAGCCTGCGTGGCCATGACGGTCTGGTTGATCGGCGGGGTCATCTGATCCCACTTCGAACAGCCGGGCATGTTGTTGGGGCAGTTGGCGCCGGTCGGGTCCTGGTCCATCGAGCCGGACTTGTCCTGGAGATAGAGAACGTCGGCTGGCTGCCGCGTCGTCGTGATCGTGCTGACGCCGCAGTTCGAGTCCGTCGTGGGACCGATCGAGCCGTCGACCGCGACGCCGGTTCCACCCACGCCGCCTCGATCTATGTGCCCGCCGAAGCCCGCCTGCCCACCGCCATTAATGTTCTGCTCGGGGGACCACGTGCATCCACCCAACAATCCGATACTGACAAAGCTCACGAGGAGCGTGTTCATGCGGTGCATAGAGGCCTCCCTATCGTCTTCCCGGATTAGTGCCCCGTGGAAGTGAAATCCGTCACCTAAAATTACCCCAAAGTAGATAAAAGGTTAAGAAGAACGAAGTGAGATCTCGCTCGCTTAGATACCATTGACCGAGCGCGCCTTGTAGTTCCCGCGGGGCCGCCTTTTCGGCTCAAAAAACTTACGGAGCGACGCTGGGACAGTCAACTGCGCTCGCTGGCGCACCACTGACGCGCGCTGACTTGCCGGCTTCGAGCCGCCCCGGCCGCGCCGCGCAGCCATCGAGCGCGTTGACGCATGAATGCCCGAAGATCGTTGAAACTTTCGTCGACATGCATACACTGACGCCCGCGCCGCCCCCCGAGGGGCCCGAGGAAAATGCATATGGCTCCTGTTGACGTCCCGCTCGAGCGCCTGCGCTTCGGTCAGACCCGCCGCAGAGACGCCTGGTGGTTGCAGTCCCTGATCACGTTCGTCGTCTTCACGTCGTTCGTGGTCTACACCACGTGGGCGCTTCTCCAAGGCGACAACTACTACTTCGGCAACTACCTGTCGCCGTTCTACTCGCCGGAGCTGTTCGGCAATTCACCCCACAGCGTCTTCGGCCCCTGGCGCTGGCCGTGGGTGCCGTTCGTGAAGTTCTCCCCGGCGATGCTGATCCTGGTCTTCCCGCTGGCCTTCCGCATGACCTGCTACTACTACCGCGGCGCGTACTACAAGGCGTTCTGGGCCGACCCGGTGTCCTGCGCCGTGGGTGAGCCGCGCCACGACTACCGCGGTGAGGCGAAGCTGCCCCTCATCATCCAGAACCTGCACCGCTATGCGCTGTACTTCGCGCTGATCTTCGTCGTCCTCCTCGCGCACGACGCCTGGAACGGGCTCTGGTTCAACGATCCCACGACCGGTCACATGAAGTTCGGCATCGGGGTCGGTTCCTTGATCTTGATCCTCAACGTCGTTCTGATCGGCGGCTACACCTTCGGCTGCCATTCGCTGCGCCACCTGGTCGGTGGCTTTCTCGATCAGTTCTCGCGCAGTCCGACGCGCAAGCGCGTCTATGACTGCGTGAGCTGCCTCAATCGGGGCCACCCGCGGTGGGCGTGGTTCAGCCTGTTCGGCGTCGCGCTGACCGACGTCTATGTCCGCCTGTGTTCGATGGGTGTCATCACCGATTGGAGAATCATCTAATGGCCGAGTTCCAAACCCACGAGCACGACGTGCTGGTGATCGGAGCGGGCGGCGCCGGGTTGCGCGCCGCGATCGAAGCGTCGGCGGCGGGCGTCTCCGTCGGGCTCATCTGCAAGTCGCTGCTGGGAAAGGCGCACACCGTGATGGCCGAGGGCGGCGTCGCCGCCGCGATGGCCAACGTCGACGATCGCGACAGCTGGAAGGTGCACTTCGCCGACACCATGCGCGGCGGGCAGTATCTCAACAACTGGCGGATGGCCGAGCTGCACGCCAAGGAAGCGCCGGATCGCGTGCGCGAGCTCGAGGCCTGGGGCGCGGTCTTCGATCGCACCAAGGACGGCAAGATCCTGCAGCGCAACT
>CAZNCQ010000293.1:0-8922 GCA_964571275.1 uncultured Myxococcales bacterium | reverse complement strand
CGCCGCGCCGACCGCCGACACCGTGGCGTCGAATCCTTCGCCGAACGAGCTGTCGACCGGATCGGGCACGGTCACGATCAGGACCGCGCGCAGCACCTTGGGTCCGATTCGCTCGAAGAGGCGCGCGGCGCGAACGTCGAGCGAACGGGCCGGATCCCGCTCGCAGCGCTCGAGCGCGTGCAAGAAGGTGGCGTTGTCGGAAGCAGGGGGCGGCTGCCGATGATGCGCCGGCCTGGGCGCCGAGGCCGCTGGCGGCGTGGCGGGCTGCGGCGCCGGAGGTGGGGCCTCGGCGGCGGCGAGCGCCGATTGCAGGTACACCAGCGCAACCGGCGCCAACACCAGCTCCCACCAGCGCGGTCGAGCCCTCATCGGGCCTTCGTCGTACTACGACGAAGCGCGCCATGTCCATCTCGCCGCAATAGCTGCAAGCGTCCCTACACCTCGTGAGCGGTGCCGATGAAGCAACGCAATCTCCACGCTCTCGAAACCCCGTCTTAACGGCGGGTCTGCCAGTGTGCTTCCCTAAATAGGGGGATTTGGGTGCCTGAACCGAGCGTCACGGAGCTGGCCAAGCAGGTCGCTGACACGCAGAAGCTGGTGCTCAGCGGGCAGACCGCGCTCAACATCGTCTGGACGCTGATCACCGGCTTCCTGGTGATGTTCATGCAGGCCGGCTTCGCGCTGGTCGAGACCGGCCTGACGCGCGCCAAGAACGTCGCGCACACGATGGGCATGAACTTTCTCGTCTACGCGATCGGCATCATTGGTTTTTGGGCGCTGGGGTTCGGGCTGCAAATGGGTGGCGTCGGGCCGCTGCAAACCTTCGGCAACGATCCGACGCTGTCGTCAGAGTTCGTCGTGACCATCGGCGGCAAGGCGTTCGGCCTGTTCGGCATGCACGGCTTCTTCCTCTCGCCCGCGGTCTACACCGCACCGGTGGCGGCGCTGTTCCTGTTTCAGATGGTGTTCATGGATACGGCCGCGACCATTCCGACGGGAGCGATGGCCGAGCGCTGGAGCTTCAGCTCGTTCGTGCTGATGAGCCTGGTGATGGCGATGATCACGTACCCCATCTACGCCAACTGGGTCTGGGGCGGCGGGTGGCTCTCGCAGCTGGGCGTGAACTTCCATCTCGGTCACGGGCACGTCGACTTCGCCGGCAGCTCCGTGGTCCACATGGTCGGGGGTGTCACGGCTCTCGTCGGCGCGAAGATGCTGGGGCCGCGGATCGGCAAGTACGCGCCCGACGGCAGCGCGCGTCCGATCCCGGCGCACAACATACCGATGGTGGTGCTCGGCACCTTCATCCTCGCGTTCGGCTGGTTCGGGTTCAACCCGGGGTCGACGCTGTCCGGCACGGATACGCACATCGCGATCATCGCCACCAACACGATGCTGGCGTCGGCTTCGGGCGCGTTCGGCGCGTACCTGTGGCTGAAGTTCCGGTTCGGCACCCCGGACGTGAGCATGCTGTGCAACGGCATGCTCGCCGGGATGGTGGCGATCACCGCGCCGTGCGCCTTCGTGACCGCGCCGATTGCGATCTTCATCGGTCTCGTGGCCGGCGTCCTGGTGATCGTGTCGGCGATGTTCATCGAGAACACGTTGAAGATCGACGATCCGGTCGGCGCGTCGTCGGTGCACGCGGTGAACGGCGCCTGGGGAATCCTGTCGTTGGGGCTGTTCGCCGATGGCCGCTACGGCGACGGCTGGAACGGCGTTCCCGGTCCGGTGCGCGGTCTCTTCTACGGTGACAGCTCGCAGTTCATCGCATCGATCATCGGTGTGCTGGTTTGCGCGGCGTGGGTTGGAACCATCACGTTCATCGCGTTCCGTGTCATCGACGTGGTCTCGAAGCACCGCGTGCCGCCCTCGTCGGAGCTCGGCGGCCTCGACGTGCCCGAGATGGGCATCGAGGGCTACGCGGTCGAAATTGGAGGCAACGAATGACGGCCGTGCTATCCCCGACGTCGGCAGTCGGATTCCGCGCGCAAATCACGGGTGCCAGCCTGTGGGACCTGGTCCAGATGGAATGTCTCTCGCGATCGCGGCAGGTGGTCCGCGTCAACGGCGAGGGCGGGGTGGGCTATCTCTATTTCGCCGACGGCCGCGTCGTGCACGCCGTCACCTCCAAGTTGATGGGCGAGACCGCTGCGCTGGAGATCCTCGGCTGGACCAACGGCCTGTTTCAGCCCTGCCAGCGTGCCTGGCCGGCGACCTTCACCATCGAGACATCCTGCGAAGGATTGATCCTGCGACTGGCGAAGTGGCGTGACGAGGGGGCTTCGAACCTCGTCGCCTTTCCCGGGCGCGCAGTCCCGAGCGGCCTCGCGGGAGACGGCGGTGCCGCCGTGGACCAGTACGAGGAGATCGAGATCGAAGAAATATACGAGGAGGGTGAGATGCCCGCTCCGACCAACAGCGACCATCCGGCGCCGGCCGCAGGCGTCGTACGATCCGAGCTCAGCGGCGAGTTTCCGGTGACGATGCGGCTCGCGCCCGGTGGAGGGATTCTCGCGAGCAAGGGCGCCGACGAGGACATGGCCGGCGTCGTGGCCTACGCCCACCGCCTGGGGCAGCTGGCCGGTGAGCTCCTGGGACTGGATCCGTTCGTGGCGATGGAGTGCACGTTCAAGGGCGGACGGCTGTTGCTGTTCGAGGAGGAGAACGGCGAAACGGTGGCGTTGCGCCCGCGCACCGAGAACAACCTGCAGCCGTTGCGGGATCGGCTGGGGCTGTGATGGCGGCCGAGCTTCCGACCGGTCTCGCGGCCGCTGTTGCCAGCAGCCTGGCGACGGCCCGCGCGCAAATGCGGGCCAGCCTGGTGACGCTGAAGGATGTCTACGGCATCACCGGCAGCTTCGTGTTCGCGCGCTCCGGTCACCTGGTCGCGCGCGAGCTGCCGGCGATGTTCGACGACGCCGCGCTCAGCGAGGCCGGCAGCCGCCTCACCCGTCTCCAGGAGACCTTCGCAGCGGCCGGTGACCAGCTGGAGATCGCCGTCCTGCGTTTCAAGGAGCACAAGGTCTACGTGAAGGTTCTGCCCGCGGGCGCGCTCTGCATCATCTCCAGCGGCGGCGTCAACATGCCGGCGTTGAAGATGGCCGCCAACCTGGTCGGCCGTCGCATTGCGCCGATGCTCGATCAGGTCGCCGATGATCCGACGTTCGCCGACACGGCGCCGGCGCCGTCGGCCACGACCGCCGAAGCCGCGCCGTCCACCGGTGCGCGCCCGCCCGCGCTGGCGCCCCCCGGAATGCGGCGTTTCCGCGGCCGCACGGTCGGGTGACGGCCGCCGCCCGCGCACTTGCGCTAGCGTGGCGTCAGCTGGGCGCGCCACCGGCCCCGCGCCACGAACAACGACAGGGCCACCAGCAGCGCGTTGAAGGGGGTTTTGGCCGCCTCGCCGCGCGAGACGTGGAACGCGATGGCGGACAGTTGCAGGGCGGCGCAGCCCAGAGCGGCCCAGACGGTCAGGCCCGGCTTGATGCGGGTCGCGGCAGGCAGGATCACGCCCGCGCCGCCGCACAGATCGACCACCGCGGTGAAGTACAGGAAGCCTGGGGAGACCTGTCCGGCCCAAGGGATCATGGCCGCCAGCTTGGCGATGGGCGTCAGGAGCTTCCAAAGGCCGGTGCCCACGAAGGTGACGGCGAGCAGGATCTGGACGATCCAGACGGCGATGGAGAGGACGGGGCGCGGCGCCTTGGACCAGGTCATGGGTTTCCTCGTGGTGATGGTTTGTCTCGAGCGTGAGGCTCGGCTTCACAGCGCCCGATCGAGCGACTCATCGCGGCTCCGCCGCCTCCGCGATCTCTTGTTCCAGCTCCTCCCACTCCTTCATCAGGCCCTCGATCCGGGGGCCCAGCGCCGCGAGCTCCTCTCCGAGCGCGTCGATGTCGTCGTGGCTGGTGCGCGCGTAGAAGGTCGGGTCGGCGTAGAGCTCGTGGATCGCTCGCTTGCGGGTCTCGGCCGCTTCGATCGCCGACATCACACGGTCTCGTTGCTTGGGAAGCTGCGCCACGCGATTGCGCCGGCGCTTCTGCTCTTCCCACGGCACGCCACCACCCCCGCCCTCGGCGCCGGGGTTGTCGGCGCGCGCGCGCTTGGCCTTGAGCACGACCGCGTCGCCGTCCAGGTGATCGTCGCCGCAGCGGGCCAGGTACTCCGCGAACGTGCCCGGGAAGTCGTTCGGTCCCCGCGGCGTGAGCTCGACGATCCGTGTGGCCAGCTCGGAGACGAACCAGCGATCGTGGGAGACGAAGATCAACGTCCCCTCGAACTGCTTGAGCGCCGCGACCAGGGCATGAATGGCCTCGAGATCGAGGTGGTTGGTCGGCTCGTCGAGGACCAGCACGTTCGGCCGCGCGACCGACAGCAGCGCGAAGATCAGGCGCGCGCACTCGCCGCCGGACAGCAGGCGGACTTTCTTCTCGGCCTCTTCCCCCGAGAACAGCACGCGGCCGAGCTGCCCGCGTACGTAGGTCGGGCTTTCACCGGGGCAAGCCTCCGAGATGATTTCGAGCGGCGTCGCCTCGCCGTCGACGAGAACCTCGCGGTGGTCCTGGGGAAAGTAGCCGGGGCGCGCCTCGTGACCCCAGCGGACACGCCCAGCGTCGGCGGCGAGCTGCTCGACCGCGATCTTGAGCAGCGTGGACTTTCCGAGACCGTTGGGACCGATGATGCCGACGCGCTCCCCGCGCCGCACCGTCAGGGACACGTCCGTGAGGACACGGTTGTCACCGTAGGACTTGGAGAGACCGCTGAGCTCGAGGACCTCTCGGCCGCTCGCGCGCTCGGGCACGAAGCGCAGCTGCGGAGCTCGGCGCGAGCTCGACGCGAGCTCCTCGACCTCGATGCGCTCGATCTGCTTGAGGCGGCTCTGCGCCTGGCTTGCCTTGGTGTTCTTGGCACCGAAGCGCTCGACGAACGCGCGCTTGCGTGCGATCTCCCCCTCGGCGCGCTCGACGGACGTCTCCTTGCGCGCGCGCGCCGCCGCCTTCTCCACCATCGCCGCCGAGTAGCCGCCGGTGTAGAGGGTGATAGTGCCGTAGTCGACGTCCAGCGTGTGGCTGGTGACGTTGTCCAGGAAGCGCTGGTCGTGCGAGATGATCACCGCGCAGCCGGCGTAGGCGGCCAGGAACTTCTCCAGCCAGCGGATGGTCAGGATGTCGAGGTGGTTCGTCGGCTCGTCGAGCAGCAGCACGTCGACGCCGCCCACCAGGACCTGCGCGAGCAGCACGCGAAGCTTGAACCCACCGGACAGCGTGGCGAGCGGCGCGCGATGGACGGCGGTCGGAATCCCCAGCCCCTCGAGCACCTCGCTCGCGCGCCCCTCGAGCGTGTAGCCGTCGTGCGCGGCGATGAGATCCTCGAGGTCGGCCATGCGGCCGGGGTCGACGAGGGAGCTGCCGCTCGCGCCTTCCGCGAGCCGCCTCTGCTCCGCGAGCGCGTCCGACACCACCGCGTCACCACGCATCGCGAGGTCGAGGATGATCGCGCCGTCGTCGAGGAAGCGATCTTGCCGCAGCACGCCGACCCGCGCGCGCTTGACCAGCGTGATCGTCCCCCCGGAGGCCGCCTCATCCCCGGCCAGGAGGCGCATGAACGTGCTCTTACCCGAGCCGTTGGCCCCTACCAACCCGTACCGGGAACCGGCGTTGAGCTGCAAGCTGACGTCGGCGAACAGCGTGCGCGCGCCGTACTCCTTGGCGAGGGCGGTGGTAGCGATCATGGCGCTCGGAGGCTAACAGGTCGAATCGCGATCGGGCCATACTGAAGCCAGTTGCTGCGCAATATCCTCAGCGTGATACCCCCCGAGCTCGTCGTCCACGACGAGGAAGAGCCGTGCCAATACCTGCCCGGCCGCCGCGCGCGCCAACCCCTGCGCCTGCCGGTGCGCAGCCTCACCCCGGCCGAGTTCGACCAGCGCCTCGAGGCCGGCGACCGCCGCGCCGGAAGGCTGCTTTACACCCAGGCCTGCCCCGCCTGCTCCGCCTGCGAGCCGATCCGCGTCGACGTCCGCGCCTTCGCTCCCTCACGCTCACAGCGCCGCGCGCGGGCCAGGGCCTCCGCCTCGGTCACGACGCGCATCGGCCCGCTCGAGGTCGACGACCGGCGTGTCGCGCTCTACCTCGAGCACCTGCAAGGGCGCGGCCTCGCCCGCGGCGCCGAATCGATCGACGCGCGCGATTACGCGTCCGCGTTCGTCGCGAGCTGCGTCGACGGCTTCGAGCTCCGCTACTTCGTCGGCGGCGAGCTGGTCGGTCTGGCCGTCACCGATCGAGGCGAGCGCGCCTTGTCGGCGGTGTACACGGCCTGGGATCCTGCTTGCGAGGCGCTCTCGCTCGGCACCTACTCGATCCTCACGCAGATCACCCTGGCGCGGGAGGCCGGCCTCGACTGGGTCTATCTCGGTCTCACCATCAAGGAGAGCCCGCCCATGACCTACAAGACCCGCTTCCTTCCGCACGAGCGTCGGATCGGCGGCGTGTGGCAGCGCTTCGAGCGGGCGTAGGGCGATTGTCCCCGCGCGGCGCTAGCTACTGAAGGTAGGTCGAGAACACGTAGTCGTTGTCTTTCTTGGGTACATGGCAGGTGAAACATTGTTTCTGCGAGTCGTCGACGATCGGTTTGGACGGGTCGCCGCCCGGCCACGCCTGGAATCCCCAGCCGCCCGTGGGCGCGTATTTCTTGGAGTCCTTGACCATGACGGTGAGGAACTTACGCGCGCCCTGCCGATACACACCGTCGTCCAGGGAAAACTCCCGGACGTCGTCGACGAACACTGTACCGTCCGGGTATGGCGCTGAGCCGCCGCGCTTCAACCGGTCAAAGCCAACCCGGTTCACGTAGATGAGGTGGACGCCGGCGATGAGCCCAGTGTTGTTTGGCTCCTTCGTCACGAGCATGGAATTCGCCAGGTACCCATGCTGAAAATCCGCCGGAATCTTGAGACCATCTTTCGTGCTCGCGAATAGCGTTCCCTTCGCGACCAGTGCGGCTACGAGCGTTGCCGGTATGAGCCGCCGCGTCTTCCACATCCTGAAATGCGTCATGACTTCTCCTGTGCGTTGAATGAGCCGGAGAGACATACGCCGTCGCTCGCACTCCCGGAAGACGCACAGGTGTGGAGAGACTCTTCCGGGGGCCGGAAGAATCTCTCAGATGACTTCCTTCCTGAGCCGTTGGGCCAAGAGGTCGACAAATCGCCGCACGCGCGACGGCGCTCGCGAGCCCGAGGGCCACACGGCATGAGCCGGAGTCGGTGTCAGCGAGAAGTGGTCGAGCACGACCTCCGCGAGCCCGGTCTCGACGAACTGGCGCACGTAGTAGAAAGGCATCACCGCGATGCCCATGCCACCTAGCGCCGCGTGCATCGTCACGTAGGCATTGTCCGCTTCGAGCACACCGTGGACGGAGACGCCATGGAGGGCCCCGTCCCGATCGTGGAACGTCCACGCACGAGCGTCTTGCGCCGACGTACGAACGATGCACGTGTGCCGTGCCAGATCGGCCGGAGTTTCGGGTCGACCGCGCTGTGCGATGTACGAGGGCGAAGCGATGGCGACGCGTCTCAGCGAGGCAATCCTCCGCGACTTCATCGGCGATGGCGGAAGCTGGCCGATCCGGATCATCAGATCGATGCCGGTGCGGATCGGTTCCGCGAACTCTTCGGAGATGCGGAGGTCGAACTTCACACCCGGATGTTGCGACGAGAAGTCGCGAATCGTCGGAACGACGTGGTGGCTGATGAAGAAGGCGGAGCCCGCGATGCACAACGTTCCGTTCAACATTCCCGAGGTGTCGCAGAGCTCGGCCTCGGCGAGCGCAATCTCGCGAAACGCCGCGGTGACCCGTCGATGAAAGGCGAGGCCCGTTTCGGTGGGGCGCGCCGTGCGTGTGGTGCGCCGGATGAGGACGACGCCGAGCTGTGCTTCCAGCGCCGAGAGCGACCGGCTGATCGACTGCAGTGACCGACGAAGGCGAGCGGCAGCCCGGGTCAAATTCCCCGCGTCAACGATCGCGATGAAGGCCTCGTAGTCGTGCAGCTTCGCGCCATTGGACGGGAATTCTTTCATTTCGCAGGAGAGTATCCTCCTGGTCATCCTTCAGAGGATTTCTTCGATCGTGTGAACGGGCCCGTCGGCGCCAATCTCCCCCCTGCCCACGGCGAGGAGCCGGTTCAAGAAGGAGTATTTCGCGCCGGCGGTCTCGAAGCGCGGCAGCGTCCGAAAATAGGGACCTCCTGGCGCCCCGTCATCACGAATGCCCTCGAACGTCATGTGAATGAGGGCGCCGTCGTCGGCCTCCAGCGTGATACGCAGGTCGAGCTCGAGAACGCCGTCTGCGCGTTTGACCACCCAATCGTCGCCGCCGGGGAGGACCTTGCCGCGAAGCCTGTCACCATCAAACGAGCCTCCGGTGACGGGGAACGTGACACGAGTCCCGTGAGGTCCGCCGCCGATGTTCTGGGTCGGCGCCGTGTTCAGGCGAAGAGTCATGAGAGGACGCGAATGCATGGGAGTTCTCCGGTCGGAGGGTGAAGGAGGGCGAGCCGCGATGCGCACGGGAACGCACCCGGCGAACGCCGCAAACGCGGCGACTTCGAGAACCTTTCTTCGCCCTACAGGCACGACGACCTCACAGGACCTCGTCAATCGTGTAGATGGGGCCGGTGCCGCGCCGGTCGCCGCTCGACACGGCGACGAGTCGATTCAGAAACGCGTACTTCGGGTGGCCGGTCTCGAAGCGGGGCGTTGTCCTGAAATAGTACGTCGAGGAATCCACGCTCTCGCCCCGCGCAAGCGCCGCCATCACTTCGGGTGGCCCGTGACGAAGGCCGAAAGATGTCATGTGGATGAGGGCGCCGTCGTCGGTCTCGAGGGTGACGCGCAAGTCGAGCTCGAGGACGCCGTCCCC
>CAZNCQ010000292.1:0-8977 GCA_964571275.1 uncultured Myxococcales bacterium | reverse complement strand
GGGAAACCCTGTGGGAGAGTAGGTCGCCGCCGGGATTATTTAGAGAAGCCCCCGAGCCCTCAACAAGCTCGGGGGCTTTTCGCTTTTTGGAGCCCTTTTTGTGGCCTCCAACGATGAACGGGAACGGGAGCGCTCCCCTTCCCTCCTGCCGCGGCTCAGAGCTTGGCCATCTGCCGGCCGAAGCGCTCGGCGATGACGTGCTCGATGCAGTAGTTCGTGCCGTTCAGCCGCTTGCGCGTGCAGCCCACCTTGCGGCAGTCGATCTTGCGTTCGCGCAGCTCGCCCAGGTGATCCTCGAGGCGCGACAGACAGTACGCCCGTAACGTCGCCGCGCGGTCGATGTCGCGCAGGCGCCGAGCCGAGCTCGGCTCGGGGCGGCAGACAATCATCCCTCCGTCGACCTCTTCCGGCCAGACGGCGAGCCAGTAGCGTTCGCAGGCCGGACACTGGCGAAGCTCTTCCCACTCCGCGAGCTCGACGACCGGCCACTGCATGACCGAGTCATCGTCGATTCGCGCCCACGGCGGCCGAGCCGCACAGGTACAGGTCACCGGCTCCGAACTCAACGAAGAGGCTCCTCCCCAAGGACCAAAAGAACCATAAAAAAGATGCCCAGGCCTCGAGTTTGCCTCGAAAACAGGCGCTCGGGAAGGAAAGCCCAGGAATATAATTCGCGCCCCGATGACGACGACCACATCCGCCGCCCGCGACGCGCTGCAGATCTTGCGCGAGCGAGGCTTCGTCCAGCAGCTCAGCGACGATGCCGGGCTCGAGGCACGCCTGCGCGCCGGCTCCGTCTGCTTCTATGCGGGGTTCGACCCGACGGCGGCCAGCCTGCACGTGGGCAGCCTGATCCCGCTCATCGCCATGGCTCACCTGGCGCGCGCCGGCCACCGCGCGATCGCCGTGCTCGGCGGCGGTACCGCGATGGTCGGCGACCCATCCGGCAAGACCGAGATGCGGCAGCTCATCACCCAGGAGGCCATCCAGGCGAATCGCCGCAAGATCGAGCCGCAGATCCGCCGCATCATTGGGGGTGAATCCGGCGCCGACGCCATCGCCGTCGACAACGCCGAATGGCTGCTACCGCTCAACTACATCGCGTTCATCCGCGACATTGGCCGCCACTTCAGCGTGAACCGCATGCTCAGCGCCGAGGCCTACAAGCTACGCCTGGAAAAGGGCCTGTCGTTCATCGAGTTCAACTACCAACTGCTGCAGGCCTACGACTTCCTGGTGCTCAACGAAAAATACGACTGCACGCTGCAGATCGGCGGTGACGACCAGTGGGGCAACATCGTCGCCGGCATCGATCTGATCCGGCGCGTGCGCCAGAAGGAGACCTTCGCCCTGACGTTTCCGCTGCTGACCACCGCGAGCGGCGCCAAGATGGGCAAGACCGCGGCCGGCGCGGTGTGGCTCGACGCCGCGCTCACCTCGCCGTACGACTTCTTCCAGTACTTCGTCAACGTCGACGATCGCGACGTGATCCGCTTCATGAAGCTGCTCACCTTCATTCCCACGGGCGAGATCGAGCGCTACGCGCAGCTGCAGGGCGCCGCGCTGCGCGAGGCCAAGCGCGCGCTTGCGCGGGGCGTGACCGAGGTGGTTCACGGCGCCGCCGCGGCGGCCGAGGCCGACCACGCCGCCAGCGCGGCGTTCGGCGGCGCCGGGGCGTCCGACGCGTCGGTACCGACTTACGAGGTCACCGAGCCCGACGGCGCGATCAAGATCGTCGACCTGCTCGCC
Organism: uncultured Myxococcales bacterium; assembly: GCA_964571275.1. Classification (GTDB taxonomy): domain Bacteria; phylum Myxococcota_A; class Polyangia; order Fen-1088; family Fen-1088; genus DASRQZ01. The sequence continues at coordinate 7,228 of CAZNCQ010000292.1, read as the reverse complement.
GCGTCCGGCCTGGCCGCCTCGAAGAGCGCGGCGCGCCGCCTGGTCGAGCAGGGCGGCGTGCGCGTCGGCGAACGCAAGATCACGTCGATCGAGGAGATCGTCCGCGCCGCCGACGTCGGCACCGGCACGCTGCTACACGCGGGGAAGAAGAACATCCGTCGCATCGTGTTCGTCAATCGAGGCTAGCTCGAATCTCCTCGGTGACGTCGCGCGCGAGCACGCGGCCACCCCCCATCGCCGTCGGGCGGAGGCGGATGAAGCGCACGTCGGGGAACCGCTGCACGAGCTCGTCGAGCGTCGGCTCGTCGCCGCGGCGGGCGAGCCCGACGACCCGCCGCGCACCGAAATGGTAGGCGCCGCTGGGGGGCAACGGCGGCGACGCGATCATGAAATCGGCGCGATCGCCGAGCGCGCCGGGCAACGCGACGAACGACGCCGGCACATCGCCGAGCACCAGCAGCCGATCTTCGACGTCGCGCAGGGCCGGCGACTCCTTGACGGCCAGGTCCAGATCCTTGATCCCGCCGGCGACGTGAAAGACGAAGTGGCCGCGCGCCACGCCGTCGACGACGGCGCGGCGGGCGGCCTCGACACGGCGGTCATAGAGCCGCACGTCATCGTGACGCACCGACGCCTGGATCGCGCCCAGCGCGAGCAAACCGATCAGGCCCGCGACGCGCCAGGTGGCCGCCGCGCCGCCCACCGCCTCGCCGACCAGCCAGGCAAGCCCGACCGCGGGCAGATAGAAGTAGCGCGCACCGACAATCCAGCCCGCCGCGAGGAGCGGTAACGCCGCGACCGTGGCGAAGGCGATCGCGAACAGAGCGCGCGGCTCTCCTGCCCGGGCGCGCCGGGCCGCCGCCAGCACCGACACCGCCAGCAGCGCGACGCCGGCGCCCCAGGCCAGGGCCTCGGGAAAAATGTCGGCGCCCGCGACGACGTGGACGATGCCGCTCGTGACCTGAAGCACCTTGCCGGCGAGCGGCGCGCGCTCGTCACCGGTGCCGCCCCACCCGCCCAGCACGTGGTGGCGCGCGAGCAAGTACGCGAGCGCGGGCACGGAGAGCAGCGCCAGGTCGCGCCAGCCGGCGCGCAGCGCCGCGCGCAGGCCGCGCTGTCGAGCCGCGAGCACCACGAGCGCCAGCGCCGGGAGCACGATCGCCGACTCCTTGGTCAGATAGGCACAGGTGGCCAGCGCCAGGGCCGCCGCACGCCGCGCGCGCAACAGCGCCAGCACCGATCCCAGCACGAGCGCGGCGCCGAGCCAGTCGGGAAACGCCGCGGCCCAGAGCGCCGCCTCGCGCGTCTCGGGCGACAGCCAGAAGAAGATCGCCGCGCTCGAGGCCGCCGCGCGCGAGCCACCGAGCGCGCGCAGCAGCCACGCAATCTGAACCGCGACCAGCAGGTGCAACGCCGCGCCGCCGAGCGCGAACGGCCAGATCGTGCCGTGGCCGATGCGCGCCAGCAGCCACCAGAGGCTCATCGAGAGCGGGCGGTAAAATTCGCCGCCGTGCTCGTCGCGCACGAACGCGACCAGCGGGTTCGGCGCGTAGCGCGCGAACGCGAGCAGCAGGTGATCGTCGGTGAAGAACGTCGTCGACCAGAAGAACGGTAGGAGCCCGAGCGCCCCCACCGCGGCGGCGGCAGCGACAGCGGCGGGACGCGGGCGCGGCACGGGTCAGGGCTCCTTGGGCGGGTCGCCAGCCCCAAGCTCGAAAAGATCGGCCAGCTCCGCCAGATCTTGGGGCGTGTTGACGTTCACGATCGAGCGCAGGTCTGGATCCAGCGTGCGAAGCTCGGCCTCGTCGATCCAGGTGACGCCGGCGCCGAGGCGCGCGAGCAGGTCGACCAGCGCGTAGCGGCCGCGCACGATCTGATCGGCGACGATGGGCGCGACCACGCGCGCGTAGCGGGCGAGCAGCGGCTCGGCGCGGCCGCAGACGCGCGGGATCAGCGCCGCGGCACCGGGGCTACCGTCGCGCAGGTGCTCGAGGACAGCCGCGGCGAGGAAGGGCATGTCGCCGGCGACGCAGACGACGGCGTCGATGGTGGACGGGAGCGCGGCGAGGATGGCGTCGAGGCCGGCGATGGGGCCGAAGGTCGAGGCGGAGGGAGAAGCGTCGCGGCCAGCGCGATCGGGGATGACGCGCAGGCCGAGACCCGCCCATGGATCCGGATCATTGGCGGCGATCAGCACTTCGGCGAAGCGGGGGCGCAGGACGGCGAGCTGGCGGTCGATGATGCGCTCGCCGCCGACGGAGAGCAGGCCCTTGACCGTTCCGCCGGCCCCTTGGCCCATACGCGTACCGCCGCCGCCGGCCAGAATCGCGGCGGCTACGTTCATGGCCAGGGCGACGAGGCGCGGCGCGCGACACCCTGGAGGATCCGCATCATCTGCTCGTGCAGCAGGCCGTTGCTGGCGAGGATCCGCCCGGTGACGCCGTCGAAATCGCTGCCGTCCATGTCGGACACCTGCCCGCCCGCCCCCATCACGATCGCGGCGCCGCCCACGAGATCCCAGGGGTGCAGCGCGCGCTCCCAGTAACCATCGAGCCAGCCGCACGCCACGAAGCACAGATCCAGCGCCGCCGATCCCAGGCGCCGCGTCCCCTGCGCCGCCGCCGTGAACGCGCTCCACTCGGGCAAGTTGGTCTGCACCGGATTGCGCGCGTACGGGAACCCGGTGACCAGCAACGCCCCGCCCAGGCGATCGACGAGCGACGGAGTGATCGGCTTGCCGTTCCAAGACGAGCCGCCGCCGGTCACCGTGCCCGAGAACGACCAGCCCACCGCCGGCGCCTCGACGACGCCGAGCACGGGGCGCCGGTTCACGGCGAGGCCCAGCGACACGGAAAACAGCGGAAAACCGTGCGCGAAGTTGGTCGTCCCGTCGAGCGGGTCGACGTACCAGACGCGCCCGCCCGCATCGCGCTCGACCGACGTGCCCTCCTCCGCGACGATGTTGTCGTGCGGAAAGGCGGCCGCGAGCCGGTCGACCACCATCGCTTCCGAGCGCTTGTCGAACTCGGTCACGATGTTGATGTCCTCGGATTTGAAGCCGTACGAGGGGCGGGTCCCCCACCCTTCCAGCAAGATCTTTCCGGCGTCCTTGGCGATCTGCTCGGCGATCAACCGATCCGCGCGCAAGGGATCGGGCGGCGTCTGCGTCACGGGCTCAAAGCTCCTTCTTCATCCAGGTGGCGGTCTTCGACCGCGCCAGCAAATACTCCGCCGTCGAGGCGATCGCCGGCGCGACGTCCTTGCGATCGGTCGTCACGAACCCGAGCTTCTCGCCGAAGTAGCGCTGCGCGCCGTCGGTGACCAGGTAGAGCGTGCGCACGCCCTGCGAGCGCGCGCGCTCGGTCGCGGTCTCGACCAGCAGGTAGCCGAGCCCCTCGCCCCGGCGCTCGGGAACGACCGCGAGCATGCGCAGCAAGGCGACGTCGTCGGCGGTCTCTACGGCGACGCAGCCGACCAGCGGATCCGCCGGCGCGGGCCCCGGGATCACGAGGTAGCTCGGCCAGAACTGATCGAGCACCGGGTGCGCGATGCCGACGCGGTTGAGCAGGTTGCTGATCTTCGGCTTGTGCTCGATGCGCGCCGGCATCACCGGATCGCCGAGCCGGAACAGCACCTTCTCATGCAGCCCGCCGTAGTCACCCGACGACATGATGAGCACGGTGTCGCCGGGAGCGGCCCGCTCCGCCAGGTGCGCAGCGGTCTCGTCGACGGTCGCGATGAGCCGCGCCGGAATGTCCTCGCGGCGCAGGTCCGCCGCCAGCCGCTCGACGTCGAGCCGCTCGCCCTCGGGCACCTTCTCGGGCGCGTAGAGCGGCGCCAGCACCACCTCGTCGGCGACCGACAGCGCGTCGGCGAAATCGTGCTGAAAGACCGCGCGCCGGCTGGTCGCCGACCGCGGCTCGAACGCCGCGATCAGCTTGCCCGGACCGTAGCGCCCCTTGAGCGCCAGCACGGTCTCGCGGATCGCCGTCGGGTGGTGCGCGAAATCGTCGACCACGGTGACGCCGGCCGCGACGCCGCGCACTTCTTGCCGCCGGCGCACGCCCTGGAACCGGCGCGACGCGCGCGCGATGGCCGGGAGGTCGACGCCCAGGATCGACGCCGCCGCGACGGCGCCGACCAGGTTCTCCTTGTTGTAGATGCCGGGCAGGCTGGTCTCCAGCGACAGCACGCGCTCTCCGCGCCGCGCGATATCCAGCACCGCGCGCCCACCCGACGAGCGCGCCGCGACCTCGAAGATCCAGTCGGCGCCCGAGCCGGGCCGGCCGTACGTCGTCACGTTGCAGTGCGCGACGCGCGCGACGTCGAGCGCGCCCGGCGACGCCGCGCACACCAGTAGATTTCCGTCCTCGGGGATGAGCGTGACGAACTTGCGAAACGCCGTCTTGACCGCTTCCTCGTCGCGGAAGATGTCGGCGTGATCGAACTCGACCGACGTCAAGATCGCCGTGCGCGGCCGATAGTGAAAGAACTTCGATCCCTTGTCGAAGAACGCCGTGTCGTACTCGTCGCCCTCGACGACGAACTCCGGCCCGTGGCCGAGCCGCCACGACTGGCGGAAGTTCAGCGGCACGCCGCCGATCAGGAACGACGGGTCGCGCCCGGCGTCGTGCAAGAGGTGCGCGACGATCGACGACGTCGTCGTCTTGCCGTGCGTGCCGGCGACGACGACCGAGGTCTTGTCCTGCAGGAACAGATCGGCCAGCAGCGACGGGAAAGAATACAGCGCCAGCTGGCGCTCCGCCGCCGCCACCACCTCGACGTGGTCCTTGCGGCAGACGTTGCCGACGACGACGCGGTCGGGCCGCCAGTCCAGGTTCTCCGGGCGAAAGCCCTCGAACACCGGGATGCCCTGCTCGGCCAGCTGGGTCGACATCGGCGGGTAGAGGTGCTCGTCGGAGCCGCGCACTTCGTGGCCGGCCGCCTTGAGCAACCCCGCGAGCGACCCCATGCCGGTGCCGGCGATTCCGATCAGGTGAACCTTCATTTGGGCACGCATTCGGTGGATCCCGGCGCGAACTGAGTCGCGAACTTCTTCACTTCCATCTCGAACGAGACGGTGAGGTCGCGGAAAAGCCCGCTGTCGCGGTCGCCGACGCCGCCCGAGGTGTCCCAGCCCAGGTGAGTGACGACGCTCGAGCCGCAGGGGTCGATGCGGCCGCGCTTGCGCCCCTTGGCCTCGGCCCCCCATTCCTCGGCCGCGTCGCGCGTACAACGGCCGAGGGCGCCGCGGCAGTGCACCTCGACCACGTCGTACCAGTACGGCCCTTTGGGACCGTATTCGGCGATACGCAGGGTCGGGCTCAAGCCCGCGGTGGGCCGACCTTCGTGCGCGTTGAAGGTCATCATGTGGCTCGTGCCAGGCAGGACGTCGACGTAAAAACAGGTCTCGCTGCTGCCCGCCTCGAACCGCCCCAGCGTCGGCGAATCGAGCACGGCGTCGCCGCCATCCTCGTTGCCGAGCCGGATCTCGAAACGCTTGTGGTCGGCGTCGGGCGCCGGATTCTCGGCGTGCGTGTCGCCCGGCCGGCGGCAGCTGCAGTGGCCGGCGCCGTCGCCCTTTTGGCAGCGCGCGCCGACCAGCGTCGCCGTCGTGCTGGCTGCGCCCGACCGGTGCCCCCCTGATCCGGCGGGCGCGCTCGACCCCGCGCCCGACGAAGCGCCCGACGAAGCGCCCGACGAAGCGCCCGACGAGGCGCCCGAGGTCCCCGCACACCCGACGGCGCCGACCACCAGGACCAGCGACGCGAGCACCCCCCGCCTGAGCAACCCCAGCGTCGCCACTGGCGTCCTACCACGCGACACCCCCGCGCCCGCGAGCACCAAGAGTTGGCGTGTGGGGTCAGTCATCGTTTCGCGAGATTCCACATGCGGTCGAACCCAGCATCCGAGCACACCCGCCATGGTAGACGGCGGAGCTGTGCTTACGTACCATAGTTTTCTCATGTCGCGTTTCTTTCACGGGGGTCCACCCCGGACGCTTGGCGCCGTGGCGCTGGCCGTCATTGTTGCGAGGGCTTCCGCCCTGGTAGCGATGAGCTCCGCCCCGCTCGTGGTCAGCTCCAGCTTGCTCTTGGGCCTGGCGGCCTGCGCCGGCGGCGACGACGTCACCAAGCCGATCACGTATTCGCTGACCGCCAAGCAGAACTATGAAAAGGGCCTGGCCGAGCTCAAGGACGAGAACTACCCCGAGGCACAGAAGTATTTCCAATTCGTGAAGCAGAAGTTCCCGTTCTCGAAGTACGCCGTCCTGGCCGAGCTGGCGATCGCCGATACCCAGTTCGCGCGCGGCAACTACACCGAGGCCGTCGACAGCTACAAGGCGTTCATCCGGCTGCACCCGACGCACGAAAAGGTCGAGAACGGCTACGCCGCGTTCAAGGTCGGCGAGTGTTACTACAAGGACATGCCAGATGACATCTGGCTGCTGCCGCCGTCCTACGAAAAGGACCAGTCGGCGGTGAATGACGCGCTTCGCGAGCTCGACGACTTCCGCAAGCGGTACCCCGATTCGAAGTACCAGAAAGAAGCGGAGTCGTTTCGCAAGGAAGTGCTGAAGCGGCTGGTCGACCACGAGGTCTACATCGCGCGGTTCTATCTCAGCCACGACAAGACCAAGGCGGCGGCGCGGCGGCTCGAGGGGGCGGTCAAGCGCTACCCGGGCTCGGGGCGCGAGCCCGAGCTGCTGTTCGCGCTCGGCCAGACGTACTTGCAGATGGGCGACCCGGCGCGGTCGAAGGACAGCTTCACGCGCGTGGTCAGCGAGTTCCCGGCCGCGCCGCAAGCGCGCCGCTCGGAGCTTTACCTCGAGTTCATTCACAAGCGCTACGGCGACAACCCGCCGGCGCCGCCGCCGCCCGGCACAGCGCCCGCCGCGACCTCGACGCCGAGCCCGGCCAATGGATGATCGCCTGCGCGAGGCCCTGAACCGCGGACGCGAGCACTACCTGGCGCGTGAATACGATCGAGCCGAGCGCTACCTGGCCGAGCTGGCGCACGAGCAGATCCCCTACGCCGACGTCTACGACATGCTCGGCGTCATCTATCACCAGCAGGGCCGGTTGCTCGACGCCGAGACGGTCTTCAAGGAGGCGCTCCGCATCAACCCGGCCTATACCGAGGCGGCGTTGAACCTGGCGGTCACGCTCAACGACCTCGGCAAGTATCGCGAGGCCAAGGAGATCTACGAGCGGGCCATGGCGGCGTC